>CAJTUV010000008.1:0-33125 GCA_910579515.1 uncultured Hungatella sp. | reverse complement strand
CTGCTCTGCTCTGCTCTGCTCTGCTCTGCTCTGCTCTGCTCTGCTCTGCTCTGCTCTAAAGATTATCACTCTGCACCTCCCTATTTACAATCCCCAATCTTATATTTTTTCTATCAATCCCTTCATTACCAGGAAATTCAAAACCATTGTAAGCGGAGTGACTAGAATCTTTGCTATGATTGCAGAAAAACGCTGTACGAAAGCTATTTCAATATTTGCTGCCATAACAACATTCATTCTATTAAGAAGCTTCGATATGAAAAGTATCAAGATACATTGATAAAGCAAATAAATTACATATTTCCACTTCAATAGAATTTTGCTGACATTGTTAAATACTTTGTGGGTAGCGAACATAAATACAAAGGTTACGCCTACCCAGGAACTGATGGTATTATTCAATACCAAATTATTTGAAACCAATCCCAGCCCTGTATAGGTACCAAAATCTAAAATCCATCCGATACTGCTAAAACCTACAAATCTCATTACCTGTATAAACAATTTTTTCAACGTTCTGTTCCTTCTTTATCTAACCTTTTCTCTTCCCCTATTCCTCAAGAAATTTCTGCAGTTCTTCGGGCGTCCCCAACACATGGACCCTCTCTGGCTCAATATCCGATATATAAATCTCGCCATTTTTTAACAGCAGGTAATCATACAATGGTGCTATATACTTTTCACCATTAACCAATCCATGGTCCTCATTGTAATACTCATCATAAAGATTCTTATATAAGCTGCAGGAACGGAAATAATACGCACCCAATGTACAGTGGTCAGAAATTCGCTTCTTCTCCTTAATCTCGACAACTTTGCCTGAGCTGTCAAGACGTACAAAGCTCCAATGCTCTCCCTCTGCCTGAAAACATGGGATAAATCCGTCCCCCTTTAGCTCAGCACTATTCATCTCTCCAGCCTCAACATAAGTATCAATATTATAGATAAGCAGGGCATGTTCCGGATTCCAGTATTTTTGAGCCATCATTGCCGTCGTAGCCTGTCCATCTGTAAGATAATTAAGAATCATAATATGATAATTTTTTAATCCTAGGTCCTGGCACTTTTTATCAATAAAACTCTCGACATCGCAAGCTTCATCCCGCATTGCAATAAATATATACTGCTCCACATCCTGCTTATATCCCTCAAGGCTGACCATAGACCATTCAAAAAGGGTCTTTCCTTTGGCTTCAATCATGTATTTCGGCACTGTATATCCCATTTTCCGAAAACGGTTTCCAAGGCCCCCCATTGTAATTACAATATCTATCTTATTGTTCATCAATAATCCCCCCTGTCTTTCAAGAACATCTCGCACCAGCGCATAGTTTTTCTAACTCCTCTGGAGAATACTTTAAAAATTCATCCGGCCTGACCGTTCTGTCATCTACATAAAAGCCCTTATGCCCCGGCCAGACCTTGCCATATACAATTTCGTCATATGGAATCTCCCATTTTTCAAGCCATTCTAAAAGTGCCTTGGCTGTATACTTATTGATAAGCCCTAGATTGCCATTATAAGAATTCATATTTCTTGATGTATAAAGAACAATTCTGGCCCCATTTTCTTTATAATATTTAAGCCGGTTTACCATATCGGAAAATGGAATTAAATCCTCATAGTTTTCTTCCTTCTTTTTAATAGGACAAAGCGTCCCATCAATATCAAAAACAAATGAATAATCCCTAAACATCTTTTTCAATCTCCTCCAGTAGGTTTTTAACATTTAGAATAAAACCAAATACCTTATGCGGATAATCAATATGCAATGGCAGCATAGACAGGAATAAGGAAGCCTCATATAATCTTACGGATAAATAATCAAAGCCGTTTTCCTCTACTTTTCTTTTGAAAATAGTCACATATCTTGAATGATCAAATGGTATCTCCAGGTTATAGGAAAAGGCGGTATCAATTTTTATATCAAAAAGCGCATTGTTAAAGAAATCATATCTTCCGCAAACCGAATGGCTGAGTTTGGCTACATCATAATATGGGTTTGTCCACATTTCATGCTCACTAACTGCACCTTTGGGGTCAATAAATTTTAAGGTCTTTGTAGATTTATTATATAAAGCATTTGCAAAACATGGATCGCCATGGCCGATTACAAGCTGGCTCGGATACTTTACCCTTTTTTCTACTTTTTCTTTCAAGATAAAATATTTTGTTACAAGCATGTCTATTTCTGTATCTTTAGAAACAGACAAAAGGTTTTCTATTTTTCTATACTCTGGAAACTTCTTTAACTCTGCGATTCTGCTACGAACTTTATCTGCATAGAGATAATTGGCAATTTCCTGATACTCTTCCTCAAGACAGGCTTTCCTGTGGCGGCTGTTAAAAAAGAAGAAATATTTATCCATCAGTTCTTCAAATTCTTCCTCGTCCATGGAACCGTGAACCCACTTTATGGCTAAATCCGTCATATGTAAACGTTCCATCGTATAGCTTGCCGTTTTATCCGATTCCTGATAGTTAAAGGGCATTACGAACCAAAACTTCATATCTTCCGGAAGCAGATGGTAAAAGCAGTACTCCGCTTTGATTTTTTTCTTATTGGATGAGCTTTTTACAAGCGTATACTCATTTCCCTTTAAGGAATTAAAATACCGTGAATCAAAATTTCCGGTGATACACTGAATAAAGTTACTGATAATTCCGATATCTACAAGACCCTCTATTTCAAAAGTCTCCTCCATATCCCTTGCCAGATCCCACGCATTTTGCCCGGAAATCACACTTTTGCAGAAAGAAATATAGGAGTTTATGTCAGGAAACATTGCGGCTACAGAGCGCCTTCCATCAAGAATTCCAAAAGCAGTATCTATAAAAGTAAGTTTTTTAAAGGATAATGCAGCTTTTTCTGTATCTGATATCAAATAGTTCGAAAAACAATGGAGAACCTTCATATCGCACTCACTGTAGATATTTAACTCCTTTACAAGATCCGCATATTCAAAAACGGAATGAACCTTCTTCCATTTTAGGTCTGGATACACCTTCTTAAGCTCGTCTTGATAATATTCCTCTAAATGCCTCCTTCGTACAACAACATCTGCAAAGCCCTTATCTCCAATAATGTCTGTAATCACTTCACTTTTTCTTCCGGTGTCATCATATACAACAATTATTTTCAACCGTCATCCTTCTTTCCACAATGTGTCTTTGGCTTTTAGTACAAGATAAATTGATATCATAAACAGAATACTGATGAACACAAACTGCCCCAATTCATTGGACTGGCCTCCGCTCAGAGCAGAAGTCAAATAGTCTGAAATTGTTGAACTCAGCCCGATATCTTTGTCTAATTTATTAAGGAGAGTGATGCTGCCAATCTCTACCCCCCAGGCAATCAGAGACAGGAAATACAAGATAGCGCCTCTTCCTTTCGCTACACTTTCTATTTCTCTGTAAATCTTATTAAGCGAATCCAGAAATTTTAATACTCTCAGTTTATTATTTGTCGCTTTCTCCCTGAGGAGGTTTCTTTTCCAAAATTTATAGAGCCCTGGAAACGCCAAATAACATAGAAAAACAAACAATAAGAAAACCAGCAGCATATAAACAAGAGAAGTTATGGTGCCTCCGTTCAGAGTTCGGACAAGAAGGACTGCCGTCACAAGGGCCGCTGTGTCCATGAACCGGTCAAGAATAATGATAACCATTCCCTTTAAGCCGTTTCCCAGCGCCGTCCCATAACAGTACATTCTAAAAAATTCTCCCAGCTTCCAAGGAAGCACAACACTAACAGGGGTTACCTTACAGTAAATTTTCAAATAGGTGGTAAACTCCAGTCCTGATTCATATAATGCCAGATAAAGTCTTCCGGCCTTTACCATGTGAACCAAGATAACTGTAATCATTACAATCAAAACGGACAAACAATTTTGATTGTAAAAACCCCCCCTAATATCCTCATAATCAAGAATAAATATTACTGTGGAAAGTAAAATTACTGAAATATTTATTGCATGGTTAAGATATCCTTTATTGCCCACCAGTCTCCCCCACTATCTATTTGTATATATGACTTGAGCCGCATACTCTGCGATTGTGTTCTCTCTATGTTCAGCAATTACAAACTTTTTTCTGTTTATCATGAATTGCCCTAATAGCTTTAATACGGTAACCGCCTGGCTCACCATCTTTACATTAGATACCTGATCATCCTCTCGCCAAATGATCGGAAAGAATTTTATCTTATGCTTGAAAAAGGCTGAGCCCATTACCATACAATAATTAAAAATGAGATTGTCTTTATATTTTAGGTAAAATTTATTCTTTAGAATATGGGTCTTGTACATATTTAAGCCAGACCCAAGATCATAGATCCTGTAACCGCATCCTATGGAGAAGAGGATGTTATATACATGATTTCCGAAGGTTCTAAACTTTGAATACCCTTGCAGTTGTGAGCCTTTCATAAAACGAGCCCCAAGAAAACAATCATACTTTGCATACTCCTTGCTTCTTAGATAGGGCAAAATATTTGAAATATCTCCCTGGTCGTCTCCGTGAAGAACAATCACGTAATCAAATCCGTGATCTACTGCATACTGAAATGCAACCTTATGGGAACCTCCCAGGCCATAATTGTCATCATTGCGTAACAAGCTTACTTTCATTGGCAGCGGATTCTCTGATAGATAGCTTTGTACTACCGCTTCCCCATGATCAGTGCTGCGGTTGTTAACGATTATGACCTCAGTTATGTAACTGCAGACCTCATCTGTGAGCTGCTTTAAAACACGGACGATTTGCTTCTCGCAATTATACATAGGAATAAATAATAATATTTTGTCCATTATTAGGCCTCCTAATTTATTTCTCTAACTTTTAGGAATCTTATATTAGAGATTTCAGGTGTAACAATTTCATCACCATTCTGGTATGTATAGACTGAGATAAAATTATGTTGATTGAACAGCCATTTCAATCCGGCACCAATAGGAATTAGTAATTTCCCCTCACTCATTGCGCAATTCATAAGATGAAGTTCCCCATTGTCATCATGCCACCTCAGTTGCACAACCATTCCATCGTTATATTTTTTCTTCATTAAGTTTTTAGCAAGGTAACTATCCTCCTGTATTACCTCACTATTCAAATCAAATAATGTAGATACATAATTTTGATCCATACCTGCAAACTCAATGTATACGAAATCTGCTGAATCTCCATCGATCGGCTCACTAAGTTCAATCATGACTCCGCTTCCTGAACGCTGCATTTTATACGAAATAATATATTCTGTAAAAATTCTCTCAAGACTTTTCATTGACAGTCCCCAGGAAGATGAAGTCTTTCCTACATCCATCCCATCCCATGCAATCAAAATATTCTTGTTTTGATCTATAATCTCAGCTCTTGTATACAGCCCATTATTAGGATAAAATTCCCTTGTATCAGCATTCCAATAGTATTCTCCCGACGCAAGCAGCCAATGATATAGATAATAATTGAAAAATGGGGTAAATGAAGGGGCTATGATGCTATTGTTTTTTCTTATAATGTCAACTGTTTCCGTTGTCGCGTCATAACCTTTAACTGTTAATGCCAGTTCTATTGGCCCATCGCCCTTTATTCCCAGCAAATAGAAATATCCAAATAAAGCCGGATCTCCAATGTATGATGCATCCCTACTTTTATCAGCAAACCGAGCATAAGTTTCTTTTATGGTTGTATATACATTCTGTTCTATATAACCTGTCCCCAGCTTTTCCACCTCATCATTTTCAACATACATATACCCCTCTGGAACAGTATAGTATGCCATCAGTTTAGAATTGGATTCTGTTGAAAATACACCTACTTCATTAGAAATGCCCGGGATTGCAATTAAAGTGATGATCAATAACAGGCGCAAACCTTCCTTATTAATATAATTCCAAACAAAAATAAGTAATATAACCATTCCCGCATACAGAACACCAGCACTTCTCGCATAAATACTATCTACATCAAGACGTGTAAAAGTGAATGTATAACACACTATTGGCATAATCACAGCGCTTGCCATAAGGCAAAACTTTTTAAGATTTCTAATTCTTATTTTCCCTTTATCAAAAGAAATATCTGCCACTCGAATGGCCATTGCAAATCCTGCCCATACAAATATAACTGGAACCATTACAGTAATGATATAATACAGACCAATTCGCACGATGGTATGAGTTTCGTCCAAATATGGCAAAAACCATCCAGGAATTAACTGTCCAAATCTCGAAAGCCCGTCCGCAAGAAGGCTTTGTCCTGTCATTGCAAGCATATGTTTTAATGTCCCAAGCAGAAAATGGCTATTTAGAATAAAGCAAAGTAGACATATACCCCATGTAATCCAAAAAGTGATTTTATTACTATCTTTTTTCAGTTGTCCAGACTCTATATAGTTTATTGCCTGCCAGAGACCTAATGGTGCAAAAGCCAGACAAACCGCCACCCCATAAAGGGGATAGTATAGACCATGAAACAAGCTTGTTAAAAACCATATTTGAAGCCACAGTCTATTTTTCTCTATAAGCTCTGGTAATGCCAATAACAACATTACAGGAAGCATAAACGCTGAACGATTATAACTAAGCAGATTATATATTAAACTAATTAAAAGAGCATACGTACCCGTTACATGTTTCCTTACTATAATTCCAATCAATATAAGAACAAACAAATAAAACAAATTTTCCGTTACATAGTAATTGCTAAGTGTTCCTGCATTACCAAACCAGTCAAAAACTGTCCCCTGCACAATGGAATACATTCCAGAAATTGGAATATATTCTGTAAAAAGATTTTGTCCAAGAGAAAATATCTGTGAATAACCTATAATATTTTCAAATGGATGATGCATATCGGCAGGCATAATGGCACCTGTTCCCGAAAATCGGTTATACGCCATAACCGAAATACAGGTTCCTAGTAATATAATTTCATCTATGTTTTCTGCCTTTTTCCATTTCTTAATTATTACCCAAAAGGCTTCTATAACAAATGCTATAATAATAATAGACAGCACTATTTTTACATTTTCGGGAACATCAATAATAGTAATCTCTTCTCCATTTTTATATCTGTTTGCCAAATATATCAACAGACTAAACGGAATTATGATTCCCTCAATCATTCCTAGGTGGAGCAAGGCTTTTCTTTTGTTTTCAACCCCCAATGGAATAAGCGATACAAGAAAAGCTGTAGTAGCAACTATCATGTTATTGGTATTATTCTGTCCACCAGATACTACATATAGCCTGTATAAGCCAAAAGAGGCGTATATTCCTAAATAATAAGTACATATACCGGTATATATCAATTCCTTATTAATTAGGAATAAGATAATAACATAAATTAAAGAAGCAATGACAATTTGATGTGTTCCATTAAAAATCAAAAAATACAGGCCTGTAATTGACGCTAAAGCACATAGAAATTCTTTGGTTTTTAGAACCTCATTTGATTTATAATTTATAGGAATAAAATCCCAATCTTTCCATATCCTTTTTGTAATAAGATAAAAAAGCCCATATACAACAATACCCATAAAAATGAGTAAAAAGAGGAGATTTCGTTCTGCTGATTTATTGCTTGAATATATAGATGTCCATTCTACAATTATGTCATTATATACCTGATTTGTATTCCCCATAGCCGCCAAATAGATAAGTGTGAATATACTTCCTCCGATAACCATCAAAAGCAAAAAGAGTATTCTCTTTTTTATTGGTGATAATTTGATTATTCTACTCATACTGCATCATCCTGTCTCTTAAAACCTCAAAAATCCCCTTGCTATCTTCTTTAAATATTCCCGCCTTCTTGTTTTATACGGGAAAAATAATGTAATACTTGGCATCATTCTTCCGAGCAAAGTCTGCTTCACCCTTTCCTTTAGAGTTGGAACAGGAGGCACCGCATATAATCTTTGTAAAATAACCTCATAATAAGGACATTTCCGCGCGTGTTTCCAAAAATATTCCGCCTTATCTGCATATGGCTGGTGCCATGGCTTGTCTGGGCCGGCATAATGTATAATCTTAGGATTTTTGCGGGCCTTTAAATAGTCTGCATTCATGCGCTTAGGGGCAAGAGCAATGATTTGTGAAATCCGAATTCCTGCCCAGTCTGTCATTACATTCCATTCTGAGTCTACATACTTTACGCTTCCCTGAGCTATATAGTTCAAAACATCCTGGTCTAACAGCTCCCATTTATAAGAAGCTGCAAATTGAAGCATGTCTTTTGTTTTATATCGTTTCCGGAACTCCTCTAAGTTAAATAAAATGACTCCGGCCTGAAAATACTCATATGGCTTTTTAATTTTCAAAATATGATCCATATAATATTTCTTATTTGGCTCATATCCATTATAAAGTCCTGCTGTATCCGAATCGTGACATGCTGCTAACAGATATCCAGAGACATCCGTATGATAGAGTTCTCCTGGGTCAGCATTTAAAACAAGGTCACTGTCCATGTACAAAGCTTTGGTATAGTTTTTAAAAATCTCCGGCATAAGTAAACGAAAGTAAGTCTCTACTGCAAAGTGGCCTCTTAAAAACATTTTCTCAAAAGGCTTTGAATAACGTCCAATATCCAAAAAGCGCAGGGAAATATTCTTTTTATCGGATAACTGCTCCTTTAATATCATCTGATTTTTCAGACTAATATCTCTGTGCATAACAATGACATCATAATTCCAATTATGAGTAGCATGATAATGCAGGGACTCAAGAACAACAGAGACATAAGGGACATAAAAATCATTGGCAGATAATACGATAGCTGTATTGTTTTTGTCAAATGCCGGTTTTAAAACTGGTTTCGGGTCTGTATTCAGAAAGACGACGGTCTGCAGTTCTTTTATTTTTAATTTACGTGTTCTTTTAAGATGGATATAATATAAAGTCAGCAATCGTTCCGCCAGATGTCCAGGTGTTCTAAGACCTTCTACGGAATAATCATCCATGTTTGCCCGCTTTTCAAATTCAAACAGAATATCAAACAGCCATTCCATATATTCCAAAAACAGTTCGCGCTTCATGATATACATATTGCACAGGCATGTTCTGGTACTGTTCAAATACTTATGCAGGTCATCCCTATATTCCGGATATCGTTTTCGAACAATATCAATCACAATGTCCAGATCTTCGCTATGTAGTGAATTCCCGTTTTTATATTGTTCATAAACCGATTTATCATGGGTCGGCATTTGGGCCACATCCTTCATTTCGGATATGATCATATCATAATTTTCTATCAGACCTCTCATAGTTTCATCGGTCAGACCGTATTGTCTGGCAGTTCTTTTTAGCAGATAGTCCTCCACCACATTTCCCCAGCAGTCCTTGGGAAATCGTTTTTCAGAAAAGTTTAGGTATCTCCGGTAATGAAAAAAGCCATAGTAATCTGCCTCTAAGTTTTTCCATGCCCAATACTGTGCTGTCAATTCGCAGTACATTGGATTTTTGCTTGAGATATTTTCTCCCTCATTATCTCTCAGCATATTGCTGAAACGTTCTTGATTCAAATCACATCCTACCTGTATAGGAATCAGAATATTACTTTTTAATAATTCTACTGGTTTGTGACATGATATTAAAATTTTGATATTTTTCATCTTGAACGATTCCTTTCCTATATTTGCAGTGACTCCATATAGGAATCACAGACTTCCTCTGCCATACCGCTTTTCTGGATCTGGCCTTTTTCAATCCACAGGGCATGGTCGCAGACTTCCTTTACAGAGTCGATAGAGTGGGAGACGAATAAAAGTGTTGTCCCCTGCTCCCGCATTTCGCACATCTTCTGTTCACATTTTTGTTGAAACGCATAGTCTCCCACAGCAAGTACTTCATCGCAGATCAAAATATCCGGCCTGACAATGGTAGCTATCGAAAAGCCCAGCCTGGCCGCCATACCAGAGGAATAATTCTTGATAGGCATATCCAAAAAATCCCATAATTCTGCAAACTTTACAATTTCCTCAAAGTGAGCCTGCATAAAATTTTTATCATATCCCAGGACTGCCCCATTTAAGAAAATATTTTCCCGCGCTGTTAAGTCACCGTCAAACCCTGCTCCTAATTCAATCAATGGAGCAATCGAACCGTGAATCGTCACACTTCCCTTATATGGTTTCAATATCCCGCATATTAATTTTAATAAGGTAGACTTTCCGGAACCATTCGTCCCTACAATTCCCCAGGATTCTCCCTTCCGAATCTTCACGCTTACGTCTTTCAGAGCCAGAAACTCCTTAAACATCAACTCACGTTTCACCAGTTTTACAAAGTACTCCTTTAGATTGTCAATCCGTTCGGAAGCCACATTAAAGCGTACAGTAGCCTGATCTACGATCACTGCATATTCGTTGTCAAAATCATTTCTTTTCATTATCTCATCCAATCTAAATATACAATATAAAATGGTCCTGCTTTTTCATAAAAATCCAGGAGCCTATCCCCAGTCCAACAAACGAAACAACAAAACCGTAAAGAATCAGGCGCGGATCGGGAAATACTCCTTCCAGCACAATCATCCGAAACTGGGTAATATACGCATATAAAGGGTTAAAATGTTTAATCATCCACATCAGCTCAAATGGTAATTGCTGAATGGG
The DNA here is from genome assembly GCA_910579515.1 of uncultured Hungatella sp. Classification (GTDB taxonomy): domain Bacteria; phylum Bacillota; class Clostridia; order Lachnospirales; family Lachnospiraceae; genus UBA3402. The sequence continues at coordinate 22,503 of CAJTUV010000008.1, read as the reverse complement.
ATAAAACACTGGTGTAAGATACATCCACGCTGTTAGAAACGCTCCATAAATATGTTGGATATCTCTGAAAAATACAGTTCCCTGTGCCAAGAGCAATCCCAAACCAATACAAAAAATATATACCTGCAACAAAATAATTGGTATGAACAGCATATAGAAGTTAAACCTCACATGGCAGACCATAAAAACAATCAGCATAGCCCCCAATGCAAATATCGTGTTCACAAACGAACTTGATACTTTGGAAAGCGTAAAGATATATTTAGGGACATAGGTTTTCTTCATTAAAGCAGCATTTCCGGTTATCGAAAACATGGCCTGATTGGTTGATTCTGATACAAAGTTGAAGATCGTCTGTCCGATGATCAAATATACCGGATAATTTACAATGTCAAAACGAAACATATTTGAAAACACCAACACCATAATGATCATGATCATCAGAGGGTTCAAAATGCTCCACACATAGCCCAGAAAACTTCTGCGGTATTTTAATTTGATGTCTTTCATGACTAACTGTTGTAATAAGGGTTTATAGTGCTGGAATGTGTCCCAGCGTTGTCTGAGTTTTACCATTTCGAATTTTATATCTGCCTCCTGTATTTCCCTTTTCCGTTTTTGATGATTTTGTTTATCTATCACGGCTCCTTATCCTGCAATTTGATACAGACCGCAATAAGTAATTTCATATCTCAATAGCGCTCCCTGAAATATCGGGTATATCGGAATATTCTTTTTATAGGAAGCACCTGAGGAATCAGCAGTATTTTCCCCGAACAGCTTTATAAATACGGCTGTTTATAAGTCTGTCGTACTGCCTAGCATTCACATTGCACCAGCTCAGTAAAAAGAATACACGGTATTTCCGTTTTAACACTTTTTCCCATTCTGGGATTTCTTGAAACAGCTTTTCGTTTTCCCTTTTTGCTCTCCTGACTCCTGCTTTTTTATCTGGATTCAGCAGACATACCGTCCGGTAATACGTAAGCACAAGCCTCTCCACCTTTTTATAAAAATAGGCCTTCCCTATTTCTGACATCTGTTTCTCTTCTCTGTAAAAGTCTGCCATATGTTCGATCACCTGTTCCATGTGACCCAATCGTTTCATCTGATTTTCCTCTGCCACACTCTGCCCGCTGTTTCCGATTTGATATTCATATAAGCTGATATCCTTAACAGGCAGTATGGTTTCGGCAAAACAAAACGGAACCGCAGCATATTCATGGTCCTCATAGAAAACATGCTCCGCAAGTTCAATGCTTCTCTCTTTATAAAAATCCGTTTGATACATTATGCCGTGAAACGTCAATCCATGTTCAAACCATCTCCAGTTTTCTACAAGCTGTTCCAGCGTACAGACTCCATCCGGATATCCGCCATACAGTCCGTATTTCCTACGTTTTCCAGTTGCCATGTCAATGGTATGGTACGGCATAATTACCGCCTGGGCTTCACACCGTTCTAACCGCTTGACTGCCTGAGGCAAGTCTTTTGAATGAATCCAGTCGTCGGCATCGATGACCTTCAGATAACGCCCCGAGGCCAGACGCACTCCCTCATTAATCGCAGAACCATGGCCTCCATTTGCCTTTGTAAGAATACGGTAAACTTCTGGATAAGCATTTACATACGTCTCTGTAACTTTTCCTGTCTGATCCACAGAACCATCATCAACTACAATTACCTCAATTTTATCTAACACTTCCGGTATCAGGAAGGTATCCAGACATCTCTTTATATACTGCTGGCTGTTGTATGCTGGTATGATAAAAGAAATCACTTTGTCCATAGCTTTCCAGTCCTTATTTCCTCTTTCCCAATGTCATTGTTTCGGATTCCGCATAACATTTCTTTCAGAGCACAATGTATAGAAATCTGCTGTTTATATAAATTTCTTTTTGCAAACGCATAATAAAACGCATATACAGCCGAAAGCGGAAGGCCAAGCATATATCTGGTGACAATTCCTCTTTGATAAAAAAAGGCGTCATTAAATCCCTGAAACCAGGTGGAGCCCTCCTGCCTCAGGGAGGCAATCGTTTGGGGGAAATGATAGATTCTGAGCCCTTTTTTATAACAGTCCAAAAGGAATTTATTCTCCTCCCCGCATCCGTTGCCAGAACCGGCCCCTATTAAAGGGCTAAAACGCACGCCGGATTCTAAGACAGACTTCCGGCGGAATGCTATTTGGCAGGAACACACCCTTAGACATTCCAGATAGTTTAATTTGTGGATACTCCTTTTTAAGCTGCAGGGCTGGTTAGCCAATAAAAACACAATGATATCCGCATTTTTTAGCTGCTGGAAAGCATTTATGATGGTAGTTTCATAATCAGGTTCAAAAATCTCATCATCATCACACAGCAGACACAGATCATTTTGTGCATGCTCGATTGCCATGTTGCGGCTGCGTGATAGTCCTCTTTGTCTCGTATCAATTCTTCGGATGCATTGATTTCCCACCTGATATTCCAATGTGTTTTTGCAATCGCATTGATTTATAAGAAGAACATCAGAATTAATCTGGGAGCGCCTAACAATCGCTTCATCCGGTTCATGCATACAGGATACTAAAACTTCGAGAGAAAGTATGTCCTTTAGAGTGCCCATGATATTCCCTCCTCCCAAAGCATTTCTGCATGTACCTGTCTGCCAAGTCAGGCGCTTATTCGCTCTTTACTGCTGTCACCTGCCCATTATCAATTCCTTCCGTATTCTCCTTCTGGAACAGAATCTTAAAGGTCAGCAGCAACAGCTTCACATCCATCCATACCGTGTAATGCTCAATATAGAATAAATCCAGCTTCAGTTTGTCCTCAGGGGTGGTATTGTATTTCCCATACACCTGGGCGTACCCAGTAAGTCCCGCTTTTACCTTGAGGCGAAAGTCAAACTCCGGCACCTGTTTTTGATACTGGCTGGCAATCTCCGGTCTCTCCGGCCTTGGTCCTACTAAAGACATATCCCCTTTTAAAATGTTAAATAGCTGGGGCAGTTCATCAAAATGAAGATTCCGGATAATCTTCCCTATGGATGTAACCCTTCCATCCTTTTTTTGAGCTAATCGTGCTCCATATTTTTCAGAGTCCATCCGCATACTGCGAAACTTATAAATCTCAAACTCCTTCCCATCCTTTGTCAGCCGTTTCTGCTTATAAATCACAGGACCGCCGTCCTGCACCTTGATACCAAGTGCTATAAGTAGCATAAGCGGCGATGCGAGGAGAAGCATAAGAGAAGAAATGACCAAATCCATAAACCGTTTTACAATCGCCTGCTCCACACCCAGCCCCTGGTTGCGCATTAACAGAATCGGCGTATCAAACAAATGAATCTGTTCCGCACCCAGAAGCATGATGTCCGTTATCTTCGGAATGATATAGGAACGGATGGAACGCTGGAAACAATACTCCACAATCCTGCTCTGGACCTCCGGCGGCATCTCGCACAGCACCACGTTTTCATAACGGTCAATCCCTTCCAGTACTGCCCTGAGCCCCACCCCAGCCGGAACCATCTCACAAACCTGATATTTATCCTTCCTGGAATGAAGCTTCTCCACCAGATTCTTAGGAGGCCTCCCCCCATAAACCAACAGCAATCGTCTCGGCGGATAAATCTTGGTATAAATCCAGCTCCACAACAATACCCAGGCGACAATCACCACCAGTTCCACGACAGTCATCTCAACCAGCCGTATGGGATTCATATAATCTCGACTGATGATGCAAAGCTGGATATACATGAGCACATTGGAACACAAGAGCGCCAAAATCTGAGAATACAAAACATCCATCAGCCGCAGATATCCCAGTTTAAACCCATCATACAGCTTGGTAATCAGAAACAGGATTAAGGTGTAGCTGCCAATCACCGCGTAGTTGCCTCTATGATAAAAGGATAGCTTAATATAATGAATGTAATGGCCGTACCAGATGGAAGCAAAGAGTAAAGTTTCTATCATTAACAGTAACGTACTTTCGAAAAAAACAAGAAGTTTTTTATAGCGGTATCTTCTTCTCATGGTATCTTCTTTCTCAGCCATTGTTCTGTAGGAAAATTGTCCTTATTTAAAATAAATAAGGTCTAAATCATTATAGTCCATATCTCTTGGGTTGTCAAATTTTTTCGAAACAAATCGGCATTTAGGGATAAATTTACAAAAAGGGCATATGCTTCCTGTGTACATAACTTATATGATTTTTTACTATTTTTAATACTTTATTGACTATTGAGTATACAATTTTTATACATCATACAATGCATATTTTCATGTCTTATCTCATTTCTTTGTGAACTCCCATACAGGTATGCCTATAACACAGGTCTGTTATCTGCTTCAGCAAGTAAAAGTTTTTAATTCATATAGCTAATTCCCTATTAGTCATTTTTGAGTTTCTTCTATTATTTAAATACAAAAGAATTCCAACCATCAGTCTCCATATTCTCTCAGTTTTCTATAAAGCCCCTCACAATTTCTGGATATCTTATTTTTTACTTTTACCACCTCACCAGTTAATCGGACATTTTGACTACATTCGAGATAATTATCTTAACAAAGTATATTAAAAAAATGAAACAAAATCCCTATTTATTTTAAATAGAAATACAGTTTGATGATTAGTATCGCCTTGGTCACACATTTACAGAACAGTAACTAAGAAGGAAGATACCATGAGAAGAAGATACCGCTATAAGAAACTTCTTGTTTTTTTCGAGAGTACACTGCTGTTAATGATAGAAACCATGCTCTTTGCTTATATTTGGTACACCCATTACATCCATTATATAAAGTTATCTTTTTATCACAGAGGTAATTATGCGGTTATTGGCAGCTATACCTTAATTCTGTTTCTTATTACAAAGCTGTATGATGGGTTCAAGCTGGGGTATTTGCGGCTGATGGATGTGTTGTATTCCCAGATTTTGTCTCTCTTATGCTCTAATGCGCTGATGTATATCCAGTTATGTATCATCAGCAGGGACTATATGAACCCACTACAGCTGTTTGAAATGACTATTACTGAATTAGTAGTGATTATTTCATGGGTATTTATATGGAGCTGGCTCTATACGAAGATTTATCCACCTAGGCGGATGATTCTGATTTATGGGGAGGAGACTCCTGAGAATCTGATAGAAAAGCTTCATTCCCGAAAAGATAAGTACCAGATTTGTGATATTGTTCCGGTTCAAGAAGGAATAAAGGCGGTATTGGAACGAATCGGCGCTTATGAAAATGTAATTCTCTGCGATGTACCAGCAGATATTCAAAATACAATTGTGGAATATTGCTTTCAGCACTCCATTCGCTCCTATATGATACCAAAAGTAACAGATATCATGCTTCTGGGAGCAGAACAAATTCATTTGTTTGATACACCGATTCTGTTGCTGCGAAATCAGGGGCTGAGTGGAGAACATTTAATCATAAAACGTTTTATGGATATCGTAATTTCATTTTTCATGCTCATTTTCACCTCGCCACTTATGCTGCTTATCGCAGTCTGCATTAAATTACAGGATGGTGGTGCTATCATTTATAGACAAAAAAGGTTGACACAGGATGGAAGGGAGTTTGATATCTGTAAGTTTCGCAGTATGCGGATTGATTCTGAGAAATATGGAGCCAGGTTGACCCAAAAAGGAGATAGCAGGGTCACTCAGGTGGGGAAAGTTATACGAAATCTGCATTTTGACGAGCTTCCACAGCTGTTTAACATTTTAAAAGGTGATATGTCATTAGTAGGACCAAGGCCAGAACGACCGGAAATCGCCATACAGTACCGGAAGATAGTGCCAGAATTTGATTTTCGATTAAAGGTAAAGGCAGGGCTTACCGGTTATGCGCAGGTGTATGGGAAATATAATACGACACCTCAAGACAAATTGAAGCTGGATATGTTCTACATAGAACATTATTCAGTGTGGATGGATATGAAATTACTGCTGTTAACATTCAAAATCCTGTTCCAGAAAGAAAATACAGAAGGTGTAGGTGAAGATCAAGTTACGGCGGTAAAGGGAGAATAACAGGTAATCAGGTACATACGAGGTAGCAGATACTTTATCCAATATAGAAACCAAGGTTCTATTGTATTATCCCCTCCAACACCACAACTACTTTTAAAAGGATAAATGCCAATGGAAAAAGTATTAACAGTTATAGTACCTAGCTACAATGCAGAAGCCTATATACGACATAATCTTGAATCCTTCTGTATTAAACGGATATTGGATGATATTGAAATACTGGTTATCAATGATGGTTCCTATGACCATACTGCAGATATTGCTCAGGAGTTTGTAACCAGATACCCCGACAGTTATAAACTGATTAATAAAGAAAATGGTGGACATGGCTCAGGTATTAACTGCGGGATTCAAAATGCTTTAGGTAACTATTTGAAAGTTGTAGATGCTGATGACTGGGTGGACCAGGATGCTTTTATAAATCTTGTTGAAATATTGAAAACATGTAATGCAGATGTTATCTATTCGGGTTTTTTATGGGTGTTTGACAATGGAGAATCCGATATGGAGCTTTGTCAAAGAAAAGCAGAATTTAAAGAGCCGTTCAAGCATGTAGTTTATCAAAAAAAATATGTTTTTGATGAAGTAGCAGAACAACTTTATATGAAAATGCACAACATAACAATTAGAACAGAAATCCTGAAAGGTCATCAGATACAAATGGATGAACATTGCTATTATGTGGACACCGAATTTATCACATATTCTATACCTTATGTCAAAACTATTTGTTTTATTAACGAATTTGTTTATCAATATAGGATCGGACATCAGGGACAAAGCATTAGCCTGGAAAAAATGCAGATGAATGAGCAGAATTATGACAGGGTGCTGGATTCATTGTTTCGATTTTATCGGAAACTTGGAAAAACCATTCTATGTTCTGTTGAGAAAAAGGATTACATCGCTAGAATTATAGCCCGCGTTGTTGCGGGAAAAATCAAAATCATGTTGAGTTTTCCGTCGTCCTATTCAAAGAAGCAGGAACTTTTACGTTTTGATGAGAAGATTCGAGTTAGTTATCCCGAAATATATGAAAAAAATCAAAATTGCGCAGTCCATATTTTACGTATGAACCCATATCTCTTGTACTATCCAGCAAGTATGCTGGTGAAAAAGAAATATAAATAAAAAGCTTAGTTTTGCTGGGAGGTTTTAATGCAAAAAAGGATTCTTGTCACACAATCATCAATGCCACCTATTGAGGAATACATAGAAGAAATAAAAGAGCTTTGGGACAGTCGATGGCTTACCAATATGGGAAAAAAGCATATGCAGCTGGTTTCTGAATTATGTTCTATTTTTCAGGTTCCTTATACGGCCCTTTTTACGAATGGACATTTGGCGTTAGAAGCATGTGTAAATGTTATGAATTTAAAAGGTGAAGTAATCACAACTCCTTACACTTTTGTATCTACTACACATGCTATATCAAGAAATAATCTAATTCCTGTATTTTGTGATATTTCTCCTGATACATACACAATAGATGCAAATAAGATTGAAGAACTTATTACCCCAAAAACATCTGCTATTCTTGCAGTACATGTATATGGAAATATTTGTGATGTAACTAAAATACAGGAAATTGCTGACCGCCACCATTTAAAAGTTATTTATGATGCCGCTCATGCCTTTAATGAAACATATGAGGGTAAAAGTATTGCCTCTTTTGGCGATGCATCTATGTTTAGTTTTCATGCTACAAAAGTTTTTCATACTATTGAAGGCGGAGCTATTTCTACCTCGGATAAAAGATTGTATGAAAATTTATGTTGCTGGAGAAATTTTGGATTCAGAAAAGAAGGTAGAATTGATGAGATTGGTGCTAACGCTAAGATGAATGAATTTCAGGCAGCAATGGGGTTATGTAATCTACGCCATTTGGATATGGAAATTGCTTTAAGAAAAGCGGTTGTTGAACAGTATAACAAAAATCTCCAAGGCTTAGAAGGAGTGAAATTACCAACTGTACAAAAAGGACTCACTCACAATTATGCGTATTATCCTGTTATTTTTGAAAAAGAATTATTAGGCATCTCTCGTAATGATATTGCAGATGAATTAAAAAAACATGGCATTTATCCGCGGAAGTATTTTTATCCGTTAACAAGTAATTTTAGCTGTTATCAAAAAAACACATTTGTAAATCATACACCTGTTGCTGAACACATTGCTGATTCGGTTTTGACATTACCATTGTACGCACATCTTCCATTGGAAACTGTTGACAAAATCAGCATGATTATTACGGATATTGTGAGAGGCAAGAAATGTTAAAAAATAAAATTTGTTTTGTCAGCGGAAGTTCCCGAGGCATAGGGAGAGAAATTGTAAAAGTATTCGCAGAAAATCAAGGAAAAGTTTATGCAAATATTCGCTCTGAAGGCAGTTTTATTGAATGGATGGACAACTTGCCATCTGCTGTAAAAAAGCAAATTACTCCAGTTACCTTTGATATAAGAGATTCTGCTGCCCTGAAAGATATTGTGTTAAATATTAAACGGAACTCCGGTCGTATTGATGTATGGGTAAATAATGCGGCTGTTGTATATAACGAAGCAATTGGAATGATTTCCCCTGATCACGTCCAGCACATGTTCGAAACAAATGTATATCCTGTAATCGACAGTATCCAATTGGTGTCCCGCTTAATGCGCCGTCAGAAATCAGGCAGTATTATTAATATCTCATCTATAGTAGGTTTAAAGGGCGATGCCGGACAAATGGCATATTCCGCTACCAAAGGGGCTGTAATTTCATTAACCAAATCTGCAGCAAAGGAATTGGCACCTTATCAAATTCGAGTCAATTCTGTTGCGCCAGGGCTGACGAAAACAGACTTATTAGGTGAAACGGCGGATAAATTTCTAGAGAAGAGAATTGCCCATATTGGTATGGGCCGCGTAGCAGACCCTCTTGATATTGCAAATACCTGCCTTTTCCTTGCATCAGATCTATCCACTTATATAACAGGACAAATAATTGGTGTTGACGGTTCTTCAATAATTTAAAAAGTACTTAGGAGGATAATTATGTTTTTGGATATTGATAAAAGAAATGATAACAGTATTGCAATTATTGATAACTTAGGAAATCAGATGACTTATGGTCAACTGAAAGCATTTTCTAATGAATTTTATTCCAAAATTCAAAAAAGAACTTTGGTTTTTGTCTTGTGTCAAAATAGTACCGCACCATTAGGTGCTTATGTTTCTTGTCTTGATAACCGTGTCGTACCACTATTAGTAAGTGCCCACATGGATAAGGACATGCTAAATGATTTAATTATAAAATATCATCCTGAATATTTATGGATTCCCAATGAGCTTATTACTCAATTTCAATATCCATCAATATACACAAACATGAACTATTCATTATTAAAAACAGAATTTTCCTGTTTTCCATTATATGAGGATTTATCTCTCCTATTGACTACTTCAGGAAGTACTGGAAGTGCAAAGTTTGTTCGTCATAGTTATACAAATGTGATTGCAAACGCAAAAAATATAGCTAATGTATTTGAATTAAATGAAAATGAAAACGGAATGGTATCTTTACCTTTGCAGTTTACTCAGGGATTAAATGTAGCAACCAGTCATTTATTATCTGGCGCCACAGTTCTTGTAACTACAGACAATCTGATGCAAAAAGAATTCTGGGATTTTTTCAAAGAGTATAAGGCTACCAGTATGACATGTGTACCCTATAGTATCGAGCTGTTGGATCGAATTCGTTTTTTCCAAATGGACTTGCCTTTTTTTAACGTATTAAATCAGGGGGGCGGAAGACTTCCTGATCAAATCTTCATGAAATGTGCTAATTACGCTCAAAGTACTGGAAGGAAATTTATCCCAACATATGGTTCTACTGAAACTACCTCCCGTATGGCGTACCTCCCGGCGCATATGGCATTAGAGAAATGTGGAAGTATTGGAAAGCCATTGCCTAATTGCCATTTTGATTTAATTGATGATGAAGGGAAGTTAATTGAAAAAGAAAATACTGTAGGTGAAATCATTTTCCATGGTCCTAATGTAACGTTAGGATATGCAGAATGTGGGGAAGACCTAGCTAAGGGCGATGAACGTCATGGTGTTTATCAAACTGGTGATCTTGCATATGTTGACCAGGATGGCTGTTACTTCATAGTGGGAAGAAAAAAGAGATTTCTGAAAATATTCGGCTACCGAGTCAGTTTGGATGAAACGGAACGGATGATTAAAGATCAGTTTCATATAGAATGTGCATGTGTTGGAACAGATAAAAAACTGGTGGTTTTCGTAACACAGGAGGCGTTAGATCGTGAAATCATACAATTTTTATCTGACAAAATGGGATTGCATTATTCTGCTTTTGAAGTACGAAAAGAAAATGCTATTCCTAAGAATGATACCGGAAAAATTCAATATCGGATATTAGAAGAAATGATTTGATTGAAAGTATTTGATAGTGTCAAATGCCCTATGAAAGAATAAAGCCAAAGAAAAAGGCTTAGATGAACCTTGAAAATCGCAGATATGTTAGTCAGAGGTAAGCAGCCGCCACCCTTGACAGCACGCAAAAGAACTGCTGTAGGTGGATCACCGACGGCGAAGAACTCAAGAACAGTTAGAGCCTTCGGCTTGCAGGTTCAGAATTGTCTGCTGGCCGAGAAAGATAAGCAGCTGCCATTTGCTGGGCATATTGTCAGCGCCGCTTAGCAAATCAACTTTTTTTAAAACCTGATAGTTATTACGCATGTGTGGGCGCAGAAAGTTATAATAGGACACCCATAAGGCTAAATCGTAGTTGGCGCCATCGTAATTATCAAAGCCGTTTGTCGGACGATAAGAAGCTTTGTAGGTACGGTCCAGGCGTTCGATCATCTGTTTGTATGGACGGAATTCCCTGGATACTTCGTCATCATTGGTAAGGCCGATTACCTGTGTAACGCTGAATTGAAAGCTATCTTTAAATTTCTTGGCAAACTCCATTGCAGCCAATGGGTAGGCGCTATAGCCGTCAGCAATGAATTTGAAGTTTTCCGGCAGTTCGGACAGATGCCGGAAAGCCATGCGCATGGCAAGGATGCAAGGGCCGACACTGCGGTTGTCGGATACCTGATAGCCGATAATGGAACGGCTGGCAGCATCCATGATGAACCAGATGTAAGCTTTGATGCCACGGACTTTGATATAGGTTTCATCAGCAGTAAAGACACTGCCAGCTTTGTAGTCGTAATGATTAACAAAAGGTTTGATACAGACAGCGGCAGTCTTGCAGTAGTTGGCGATCTGCTGGTGGGAAATGCTGATGTTATAAAGGTCTTTCAGGGCTTGTGAAGTTTTTCTTAAGGACAATCCAAGATTGATGTGGAGAGTCAGGCACAAGGACATGACATGTGCATTGTGTTTGGAGAATTTCAGGGAAGAAGCGTTTTTAGGAAGAGAGTTTAAGTATATGGCAAAGAAATCCACAGTGAATTCACGGTAGATGTAGTGGAGTTTATATTTGTTTTTGCCAAAGTCTGCTTCCCTGTCTTTGGTATCCACTTTGGAAAGGTTGTGGAGATAGTAAGGACACTTTGGGTTGACGCATTTATGTATGCGGAAAAATTTTCGGTCTTTCTTGGTGGCAAGGGTATTCCCGCAGTGAGGGCAGAAAAGCCGGAATGGTGTTGTAACAAGTTCACCAGAACAGAAGGTCTGCCCGCAGACTTTGCACTGATACTGCCCATTGCCCCCATTGTTGTCATAGAGGAAATGGTGAGTGGCGCCGCATAATGGACAGATGGTATCTTCGGGAATGGTTTTGCCATTGCGGCGCTGGACAGGTTTGAGCGGCCTGCCATACTTCCACTGGTAGTATTCGAGGAGAAACTGCCAGTCCTGTTTAATAAAAGTTTTGATGACAGGGAGTTTATCCATTTTAAATTTCTGGTACTTTGGCGAATGGGAATCATTGAACGTCCACTGTTTGAGAGGGATGTATCTGCAGATAAAATTTAAAAGCCAGCAGATTTGTTTGTGTTGGTATTGAATTAACTGAAGTAAATAAAGTATAATGTTCATGAGCATTGTCTCCTTTGTATAAGGTTGGTTTGGCGATTGATATTATACCAGAAAAGGGAGGTCAATGCTCATTTTATTTGCAAACTCCCATAAATCAACGTTTTAGTAACAAAAAATGAGGTAGTATTTGACACTACCAAGTATTTACTGATGGTATGGAGATGAAATTATAAATATGGACTATATGGTAAGTGTAATCGTTCCTACCTATAATCATGAAAAGTATATTAGAAAGGCATTAGATAGCATTTTGATGCAGGAAGTTCCATTTTTATATGAAATTTTAATTGGAGATGATGCTTCATGTGATGAAACACAGGATATATTGCATGAGTATCAAGAAAGGTACCCAGATAAAATACGACTATTTCTGCATAAAGAAAATATAGGAGCAACTCGAAATTCTTATGAATTATTGACCAATGCTAAAGGACGCTATCTGGCAACCCTGGAGGGGGATGATTATTGGACAGATATTCATAAACTACAGATTCAAGTTTCGTTTTTGGAAAAGCATCCAGAATATATTGGATGTACTCATAAATTTACGATTGTTGATGAAAATGATAGACCATTAAAAAATCAAAAATTATCCTGGGTTAAACAAAAGACTGTATTTGTATTGCAAGATTTTGATGGAATTATAATGCCTGGACAGCCATCAACATTTGTAAGAAGGAATATCTTTCTGAATCCAAAGTATGATTATTCTATTTGCTATCGAGCTCATCCTATGATAGCTGATCGTACTTTAATGTTGATTTTTCTTTTGCAGGGAAATTTCTATTTTATTAATAGATGTATGGGATGTTATCGCAAAGTAGTAAATCATAAAAGCAATAATATTACTTCTAAACAATATCTAAATAATAAAAATGCTATATATGAAGATTTTAAAATACTTTGTAAACTGGAAGATTATGTATTTAATAAATTTAATATTTACATATGTTTTAATACTAAGAAAAATTATTTTTTTGCATACTCTGTTTTAGGTGTATTATTAGGAAAAAATGATATTTATACCATGGTAAAAATATTGCATAATTGTTCGCCTTCTTATAAAGCTATATTGAGTTGTCCAAGGAATTTTGCCAAGGTATTTATTGAACATTTCAAATCAAAATTATTTATAGAGAGGTCGCATTAATGAAATACCTGCATATTATTCCACCTAGTAAACGAATGATGGATACCTATATACGAATGATACGGACATATTTTAAGGAAGAAGATCATCAGTTTTATTTCATCAGTACTTGTCCAAATAGTGAAAGAGTTCTTTTTAAATATGGTAATGTCCATGAGATGATTGGAAAAAACAGATACGAAAAGGCCATAAATCTATATAGAACATTAAAATCTGCTAATCATATTATATGGCATAGTTTTATTTATCCAAATCGAATTATGCTATTTTTATCCTGCAATCCACGTTTCTTGAAAAAATCGATATGGATTATGTGGGGATTAGATTTGCATAACTGGAAGCTTCCTGCTAATTCTATACATAATATAATTAAAAACTTTCTGAACTTACATTGTCGTAAAATGATTGGACATGCAATAGCATTAGTAGAGCAAGACAAAGAATATTTTCATGCCCAAATTTCCTCCAAAATTCCTTGTGATGTCGTTCCATTACCATTAAGTGAAGATGCATTTGCATTAATGGATCGATACAATCAAAATAAGCCAAGAGCTAATGGGAAGACATTTATTCAAATAGCACATAATGCATATGCATTTAATCAGCATTTAGAGATATTACAAGCGTTGAAAAAATTCAAAGATGAAAATTTACGTTTATATCTTCCATTAAGTTATGGAAATGGAAATGGCAACAGAGATACCCGCTATGTTAGTGAGGTAAAAGCAGTGTTAGAAGAAGATTTTTCTAATAAATATTACTGTTTAAGTAAACTTATACCACCTTTAGAATATACGGATTTTTTATGGAATATAGATATTGCTATTTTTAATGCTAATCGTCAAAACGCTTTAGGAAATATATTAAGATTACTTTATATGGGTAATAAAGTATTTTTACGTTCTGATGGGCCTTTATATAACTTTTTTATTAATCATGGAATTAATGTTTATGACAGTACTGAAATTAAAAATATGAGTTATGACGAATTTATTATTAAACCTGACAATACACTTGCTCAGCGATGGATTCGCGAAAATTATCATCCTATGTTTAATTATAAAAAGTGGTGTATGCTATTCCAAAATATTGAACCATGTACTTTAAATGAGATTCCTTTAAAATATGTGGATCCATCAGCAGAAATGCTTTTGTCCAGTCAAATTACATACAAACGCAATTATATTAATGTGACTCCCTATTTAAATGCAAGGCAAAATTACACCAATGTAAAAAGGCTTGTCATTATAGGAACTGGATTGATGGGGCGTAATGTTTTACAATTAGTAAATGATATAAATTGTCAAAAGTTGAATTGGTCTTTAGATGGATATTTGGATAATGAATTTCTAACATTTCAAAATGCTATGGGAGATATAGATATCATCGGAACAATCTCAGGCTGGTACTTTACAGAAAATCAGTATGCCATTTGTGCTATTGAAGATTCAATAAAACGTCAACAACTTATTACTTCTATCAAACAGTCAGTAATTTATGCTAGCTTGATACATCCTTTTACAATGATAAGCGAACATTCGGTTTTGGGGGAAGGGTGTATTGTAGGACCTTTTTCTAGCATATGTGAAGGCGCCCATATAGGTAATCATACTTTTGTATTAGGTGCATTAATACAAAATGATGTCCATATTGGTGATTACTGCACTATAAAAAATGGAGTTATCATTAAATATGGGGCTACCATCAAAGCTGGAGCTACCATAGAAGAAAATGTGGTAATACCAGAGAATACTACCATTCCCGAATATTCGCATATCACCCTTGGGAGTGGTTGTTTAGGATGATTAAAGAATAACTATATTGTTTCCCATTGGATTTAAGCAATTGGACTTAATTAAAGATCGGAGACTACATCATGAAAGAAATTGGCGGTTATATGGAAATCGAACATTATAATGGCACAGAATATTACTCAAATCTTCTGCATTTAAATACTGGACGTAATGCTATTGTATTAGCTGCACTTGAAAAACAGTATACTAAAATCTGGATTCCACATTATCTATGTGATTGTGTAAGCTTGGCACTAAATAAAAATGGTATTGATTTTGATTACTATAATTTGAATTCAAATTTTGAACCAGATCAATTTAATACTGTCTGTCGCGATGGTGTAGCTATACTCCTTGTTAATTACTTTGGAATGTTTAATAATGATAGTTTGGTCAAAAAGCAAAAGCGTTTTGGAAATATTATTGTTGATAATACTCATTCTTTTTTTCAGTCTCCTGTTTCATCTATTGACACCATATATACAGCTAGAAAGTATTTTGGTGTTCCAGATGGGGCCTACCTCCATTTGACATGTCCATCAAAATATTATGAAAATCTGGAAGACGATTATTCTCATATACGGATGAACTATTTGGCTGGACGTTTTGAATGTTCTGCAAACCAATTTTATGATGAATTTTGTATTTCAGATCGTTGTCTGGAACATGAAAAAATCAAAAAAATGTCTTCTTTAACAAAGAATATTTTATGTTCCATAGACTATGACAGGGTTATATTAAAGCGAACAGAAAATTTTAATGTACTACATAATGCATTAAAATCAATTAACCAATATGAGGTCCTAAATCATGGTGGCCTTTATATGTATCCTCTTTTGTTAAATAACGGATATCTGATAAAAAGGCAACTTATAGAAAAAAAGGTTTATGTTCCTACTTTGTGGCCCAATGTTTTAAAAGACTGTTTTTTGGATAGTTATGAATATTATTTAGCCAACAATATGTTATTTCTACCAATTGATCAAAGATATGATTGTACAGACATGCAATATATGCTTAACATAATTGAAGCATTTTTATAGAAGGGGATTAAAATATGATTATAAAAAATGGAACTGTACTTTTAAGAGCCATTGAAGAAATGGATTTGCCTTTCCTTCAGAAAATGTTAAACGATCCTGAAATTGAAAAATTGACAGGTGGGGGCTGTTTCCCTGTTTCATTGGACAGGCAAAAGAAGTGGTTTGAATCATACGATCAGCAAAAAGAGTTAAGATGTATGATTCAAATTATCAATGGAACTACAATTGGATGTATCATGTTGACAAATATTGATTGGAAAAACAGAACAGCCGAATTATCGCAAAAAACTAAAGCAACTAAAGAGCAACGAGTTGAACATGACATGTGGGATGCTATGATAGGGTTTCTGAATTATGCATTTAATGAACTAAATCTCAATTGTATCTATGGAACTGTTTTGGAATATAACTATTTATCTCGAAAACTGGCGAAACGTTGTGGATTAAAGGAAGAAGGCGTACTACGTAACCGGATTTATAAAGGTGGTAAATACCATAACTTAATTGCTAATTCCATTATAAAAGAAGATTTTGATTTGGTTTATCAAAAATACAGGGAGGAACGTTTTGATGAAAAACATTGAAAAGTATAATGATATCTTTAAAAAAGTGTTTTTGGTACAGAATGATATACTCAATGAAGAATTTACAATTTTGAATATTGATAAATGGGATTCTGTAGCTCATATGGGACTTATTGCAGAGCTTGAAGAACGGTTTGATATTATGCTGGATCCTGATGACATAATTGGATTTTCTTCCTATACAAAAGGATTGGAAATCCTGAAAAAATATAATGTTGAATTTTAAATTAAATATCTAAATAATTTTCAATCAATAAAAACGAAGGCAGGTAATAGTATGCAAAAAAAAGTCTTATTATTAGGCGGTTCACATTTTCAGGTTCCATCTGTAAAAACAGCTAAGCAATTGGGATATTATGTAATCACTTGCGATTATTTGCCAAATAATCCTGGGCATAAATATGCAGATGAATATCACAACGTTAGCACAACCGACAAAGAGGCTGTCTTGAAATTAGCAAAAGAATTAAAGATAGACGGAATTGTATGTTATGCTTCAGATCCAGCAGCCCCAACCGCAGCCTATGTTGCAGAAAAAATGGGCTTTCCCACAAGTCCATATAAATCCGTTGAAATATTATCCAATAAAGATAAGTTCCGTGCCTTTCTAACGGAAAATCATTTCAATACCCCGTTAGCAAGAGGATATGCATATGAGGAAATCAATATAATGTTGGCTGAAATTAAGGATTTTCACTTTCCCATTATGGTAAAGCCAGTCGATTCTTCTGGAAGTAAAGGGGTAAAAAAAATAAATTCTGCCGATGAACTGCGGGCTGCTGTCGAAGCTGCCATTGTTTATTCAAAGTGTAAACGATTCATTATTGAGGAGTGTGTAGAAAAATATGGTTATCAGATTGCTGGTGATGGCTTTTCTGTAAATGGAGAATTAGTTTTTCGGTGTTTTGCCAATGAACATTTTGATTCCAGTGGTATTAATCCTTATGTTCCAATTGGTGAGAGCTGGCCATACAATATGCCAAAATATATTCATGAAAAGCTTCATGCAGAAATTCAAAGAGTGTTGACTTTATTGAATATGAAAACACAAGCGTATAATTTTGATGCTCGTATTGATGAAAATGAAAATGTATATTTGATGGAAATTGGCCCCCGCAATGGAGGAAATCTTATTGCTCAGGTAACTCAGTATGCCACAGGAGTAGATATGGTCAAATATACCATAAAGGCTGCTATGGGAGAGGATTGTAGTTCTTTACATATGGTCGAACCAAAAGGATATTGGGCGAATTACATGGTTCACAGTCAAACTTCCGGAATTTTTAAAGAGGTTTGGATTGATAATAATTTTAGAAAGAATAATATTGTAGAATTTGAAATGTTATTCCATCCAGGAGATCAGATTGAAGCGTTTATGGGTTCTAATGGTACTCTTGGAACGATGATTTTAAAATTTGAATCTCAAGAAGAAATGCTTGAAAAAATGGATCATATGGATAGCTGGGTAAAAGTTATAACCGAATAGGTAAATATAAACAGAAGGTCACAATAAATGAAACATCTGAAACAAATAATAAATAAATTTTATTTTCTTATTATATTAGTAAATTTATTTTTTCTCATATATGTCGCTAATAAGACTATCTTTACCGAATATTATAATTTATTTCCATGTCCTATTATAATTGGCATTGGATTATATATATCCGTTTTTATAATGATAAATCATGCCCTGGAACATATAAATATGGCAGATTATTGCTGGAATATTTTAGCGGCTATTTTCCTTGTATTATATTGGGGATTACTTTTAGTGTCTGCTCAGATTTTAACAGTTATTCCTCAATATGATTTAAACTATATTTACGATGAAGTATATGAAATGCTTTTAAACGGTGGAAAACAGGAAGGCATTATATGCGACGAGTGGTTTGAAATCTGGGTTTATCACTTATGATAATTCTGTTAAAGAAAACTACTATTCTTCAGAGGAAAGGAAAGAACGAATAAACACAGCTACAGATACGCTTATATTGTTTACAAATGTTGCTTACAAAATTTCCCTGTGTTTCTGTGCAATTATGCTTATTTTTATGCTGATTGCTGGTGTCTATACAATAGCAGTTTATTTGGGACAGAGGAAACCGGTTGAGGGATGGACACCACTGATGGGGCTTATGTCAGCAGGTTTTCTTGGTATATTTCTGGTTCTGGCAGTAATTATTAAATATCTGGATGTAGCTTTAAAGTTGCTTTTCCAAAAACAGCAATATATGGTGGCCTCAATTGAAAAGAATCAATAACCATTTATTAAACAGATGGGCAGATTTACTATTACAGGTGAAACAGCTTTTATCATTGATTATGGAATTTTCTTCCACAGCAGTTGTTATGGTGTTTAATTTTGTGACCAGAAAAAAGTTTCTTGAATGAATTCTGAAAAGGTAGGTATCTATAATGCCCTTAATGCTTAAACGCTTTAATATATTTCTAAAATATAAAGACCTTTTGAAGCAGTTGGTTCAGAAAGACCTTAAATTAAAATACCGCCGCAGTTTCCTTGGATATGTGTGGAGCATTCTGAATCCACTTTTGGTCATGATTGTTATGGCAGTGGTATTTTCAACTATGTTTAAACGTAAAATTGAAAATTTTCCTGTCTATCTGTTTTGTGGACAGATTCTTTTCAACTACATGAACCAGTCTACACATCAGGCTTTAAGTTCTATTAATGGGAATGCTGCGCTTTTAAAAAAGACCTACGTTCCCAAATATATTTTTACCTTTGCCAAAATCACAAGCGGACTGGTGGATCTTATTTTTTCCATGGGAGCTTTGATTCTGGTAATGATAGCTACCGGGGCACGTTTCAGCTGGCATTTTTTGTTGTTTCCATGGGTTCTGCTGCAGCTATATATTTTTTGCCTGGGGCTGGGATTGTTTCTAGCCCAGGCAAATGTATTCTTCCGGGATATCCAATATATTTATAATGCCGTTACTACTGCGTGGCTGTATTTGACACCAATATTTTATCCGATTGATCAGCTTTCTCCTGAGCTCATGTGGTTGGTCAAACATTTTAATCCTATGTATTTTTATATAGGCCAATTCAGGGATTTGGTTTATAATCACCAGCTTCCAGGGCCGGTGATTACCTTCGCCGGATGTACAGCCGCAGTATTGATGCTTGCAATCGGCACTGGCTCTTTCCTGAAAAATCAGAACCGTTTTATCCTTTATATTTGATATGAGGTATTGAATATGAGAAAACATAAGGAAATTATGATTGATGTAAATCATGTCACAATCCGTTTTAATCTTGCCAGCCAAAAAGTAGACAATCTAAAAGAATACTTTGTCAAACTGGTCAAGAAAGAACTGATGTTTCAGGAATTCCTTGCTGTCATAGATGTCAGTTTTCAGGTACGCCGTGGAGAAGCCTGGGGATTAGTTGGTGTCAACGGTTCAGGAAAGTCCACAATGTTGAAAGCCATTAGCGGAATTCTGAAACCCTATAAAGGCACCATTACCACAAGGGGAAACATTGCTCCGCTAATCGAACTAGGTGCAGGATTTGACGGAAATCTGACTGCAAGAGAAAATATTTTCCTGAATGGCTGCCTTCTGGGGCATAGTGAAAAGTACATGAATGAGCATTTTGAGGAAATCGTAGATTTTGCAGAATTATGGGACTTCCTGGATTCGCCTATTAAGAATTATTCTTCTGGTATGAGGGCACGCCTGGGATTTGCAATCGCTACCATGGTGCAGCCGGATATCTTGATTGTAGATGAAGTGCTTGCTGTAGGTGATTATAAATTTAAACAGAAGTGTGAAAAACGCATGAATGACATGCTAAATAACGGAACTACGCTTCTTTTTGTATCTCACTCTATTGATGATGTAAAGCGTCTATGTGATCATGCCATTTGGCTGGATAAAGGACAGGCGGTAATGATGGGAACTGCTGAAACTGTCTGTGAGGCGTATTCGCCTATTTAAGGGCGCAAAGCGCCGCATTTTTGAGGCGGAAATGCTTTAGGAGCAGTGTCGGTACAGACGAAATGTAGAAAACAGCTGTTGGTGATTTTTGCGATACTGGGTATGTATGCCAGTATCGGGAGGATTGTTCAAGTTAAAAGAGGGAGGCGGTGGGAAAGATAGTAAAGGGGATTAGGCTTATTGTCTTTCCCTGATAAGTATATTGTCTCCGTGCTATAAGGTATATTTTTCTCTGCATTTGTAGGCCTCTTTATAGGCTTGCTCATCAGTACGTGCTGAAATAACAATAATTTTCATTGTGGTTTCGGTCTTCTCAAGCTTGTAGACAACGCGGATGCCCAAAACCAGAAATTTGATTTTTAAAAGGTTTGTAAGATTGGTTCCGCTTTTATTGCCTAGAGGCTTGCCATAGCCGCCCTGGAAGTTCGGAAGTGGATTTTGGCTTACTTTGCGTATCCCTTTCAGAACCTGAATCTGGGATGAGTGATCCAGTTTTTTTAAATCATTTGTTGCTTCTTCAAGAAATTCAATCTGCCAGGTCATTTATTTGTAGATCCTCCGTTTCGTTGAGATCTGTTTCGCTGATACCTAAATCATCCATAACGGACTGGAAGGAGAGGGCAGGTTTTCCGTGATTTTCTTCTAAACGTCTGTTGGCTTCCAGAAGGAGCGAGTAGTCTTCTTCAATCTCAGCAAGACGAGCGTATTCTTCTAGAGAGAGAATGACTGCGGAAGGCTGGTTGTTTTTTAATACAATTAGCTGGCGTTCGGAGTGCAGCCGGTCAAAAATCCGAGAGGCCTGACCGCGATTGAATTGTGTAATGGGAACAAGACTTTGTAATAAGTCGGTTGTAAATGCCATAGGGAATACCTCCTGAAATGGATTTGTTAAATAGTATTATATGTTGTATAAGGGAAAATATCAATAAAATCAAAATGATTTATCGTTAAAAAAACATTACTTTTTATTGTAATAAAGGTGTGATAAGGAAAGAGGGTGAATGTTATGGAGCAGGAAGACCGAATTGATATTTATACTATACCCCCTAATTTTGCTGAGGAGGGGACGCTGCTTGCGTTCATTGGCACCTTTTTTCAATATGTGAAGCAAAGAAGGTATCTGGCATCCATTTGGGACTATTAGACGTTGGAACGTTAGAAAAGGGAATAAATTTGGTTTTTTGAACGTGCATGTACAACGAGCATATATCGTAATCGTCAGCATGGCAGTTATTTTAATTATGTTTATCATATTTCATAACATTGCATAAAATCAATATTTATTTCTTTTCTATATCCTCAATCGCCACAGCCTGCAGCTTTAAACCTGTAATTTCAGATATTCTCACTGCCACCTTATAATAATTTGAAAAACACATCAAATATCTTTGTTTATCAATGCTGTCAATACTGCCCATTGCTATTTCATTGTTACTTATGTTGAAGATTTTACTTTTCTTTATGCAGCAGTTTTCCAGCCAGCATTTGCCCAGACAATCCGGTTTATCAATGATCAGGTCATTTTGAAAACCATCTGCCATGATTTCTTTACAAATTCCTTCCATGGTAATTCTTTGATTCAATTCAGTTTCCCTAAGTGGAACATTGATATTTAATTTCAAACATCTTAAAGCATAGCGCTTCTGTATCTTTGCCTCCAGCCTGGCTCTATAGATTTTATACTTATCGTCGGATTTCAGATGGCTCTTTAAAAAACTGACGTTTTCTCTGTAGTGTGACAGATCATCTATAACCGAATGAATCCTTTTATTAGCAAAAGCTTTTATTCCATAGGTTGCTAAAATTTCATATTCCATGCATATAATGTAACCGCCAAATAATGATGCGGTCAGATATAAAATTACCCCAGCCCTTTGCGAG
>CAJTUV010000007.1 GCA_910579515.1 uncultured Hungatella sp. | reverse complement strand
TTTTGAAAATCCTAATTGCATTACGAGGTAATTATACTTCCTATAATCCGAATTACAGAAAGCAGAAAAAATGCCATTTTACTGCCTGCAAAATTAAAAAATCTTCACTAAACCAACATAAAATTTCACGTCGGTTCATACATTATCATAAAAGGCTTTTAGAAAGACAGGTAGGTATATCAATATGATGGAACTGGTGAAGAAGAACATACATATGAATCGTTTTAAAAGCAACACCTCCACTCAGGTGACATTTGATGATGATTTTATTGTTCCAGATGCTATGGATGACATGGCGCAGGTGATTTTGAGCTCTGGAGATATGGTAGTAGAATCTGTAAAAAATCAGGGAGAGCGAGTATTGGTAAAAGGAAAACTGGTCTTTCAGGTCCTGTACCGGAAAGAAGAAGGCGGCCTGCAGACTTTGGCGGGAAGTATTGCCCTGGAAGAGCCCATCAATGTGCCGGAGTTGGGAGAAAAAGACGATATCAGCGTATCATGGGAATTAGAGGACCTGACAGCCGGAATGATTAATTCCCGTAAACTAAGCGTAAAAGCGATTGTCACATTAAACGTGCGAGTAGAGACTTTATATGATGCAGAAGCAGCCGTGGAGGTAGAATTAAATGGAGAAAATACATCAGCTGGAATCAGCCCTGCTATGGGAGGCGCAATGGCCTCTGGCATGGGCGGAAATATTAGCGCCGGATTGGGAATGGGAATGCCTGTCAGCACAGGAATGGTCAATTCTTCTGGATCAAATGGAAACGGCATTGAAACCTTAAAACGTACTATAGACGTGGCGGCGATTGTTGTTCGCAGGAAGGATACCTATCGAATCAAAGAGGACCTTTCATTGTCTGGAAACAAACCCAGTATAGAACGAATTTTGTGGAGTGAGCTTCAGCTTATGGGAGCTTCTACAAAACCGATGGATGGCCAAATTCATGTAGAGGGAGAATTGGCTGTATTTCTGATTTATACAGGAGAGGGGGAAAACACACCGATTCAATGGATGGAAGAAACCATCCCATTTGCCGGAGAGGTAGATTTGCCAGAGGCAGTAGAAGGAATGATTCCCTCCATTGCCCTGCGTTTGGTACATAAAGATTTAGAAGCAAAGCCAGATTATGATGGTGAAATGAGAGATTTAGAGGTAGACGCTGTTCTCGAACTGGATATGAAACTATATGAAGAGCAGCCCTTAGAACTTTTGAGCGACCTTTATGCTACAGACAGAGAAGTGATCCTACAGACGGGAGAGGTTGGATTTGATCAGCTGTTATCAAAAAATACCGGAAAATGCAAGATATCTGAGCGGATTCAGATGGAGACCTCTGATAGAATCCTTCAAATTTGTCACAATGATGCTTCTATTAAAATTGATGATGTAGAAATAAGAGAGGACGCCTTAAATATTGACGGGGTATTAGAGGTTTCTTTGCTGTACATGACATCTGACGACACAGAGCCAGTGAAAGCCTCTACAGCGGTTATTCCGTTTCAATATATGGTAGAGGCGCCGGGAATCCAACAGGACAGCGTATATCAAATGAACACAGGCCTGGAACAGATAACGGCTGTGATGGCTGGCGGCGATACGGTAGAGATTCGGGCAGTTTTAAGCCTGGATATTCTGGTTCTTCAGCCGACTCACGAATCTGTTATTGTCAGCGCCAGAGAGGAGCCGCTCAATTTGGAAAAACTTCAGGCCCTTCCTGGAATAGTTGGTTATATCGTACAGCCTGGCGATAGTCTGTGGGATGTGGCAAAACGGTTTCATACCACGATGAATCACGTAATGGAAACTAACGAATTAACTGATACACAAATACGTCCAGGAGAACGTTTGCTTCTTGTAAAAGAAGTGGCCAGTGCCTGAAAATAATTTTTAAAATATCAGGAAAAAGGTGGATGCACAAAATCCGGTTTATGGGATATAATAGATTATAAGGTTCAATGAACATCGGCAGTGCCGGGTCCGCATCCAGCTGGTGCTTCAGATAGATTCAGGGCAACCTGGGCGGTAGAAGCGTATTGCAAGCGCGACTGCCGTCTACATAAACCGGAGGAACTTATGAATTATACTTACCTGGTGAGGTGTGCTGATGGCACCCTTTACTGCGGATGGACAAACCATCTGGAAGAACGAATAAAGGCCCATAATGCAGGAAAAGGCGCAAAATATACAAAAGGGCGTAGACCGGTAGAGCTGGTCTATTATGAGACATTTGCAACAAAACAAGAAGCCATGAAACGTGAGGCAGAGGTGAAACGCCTAAATCGAGAAGGAAAAATAGAATTAATACATAGTCAAAAAGTCCTGCCAGAGTCCAATGATTTATGATGGATTCTGGCAGGACTTCTGATTGCCATTCTGCTTAGAAAAATAATACAAAAAGTTATTGCTTTTTTATGGATATAGTATATAATATACTGTATACAAAAAGGCAAAGGAGAATGGGGTATGGTGAAACATCTGGGTTTAAGGGCTTATGGAAAGATTAACCTGGGGCTGGATGTGCTTCGAAAACGAGAGGATGGATATCATGAGGTCCGCATGATCATGCAGACAGTGGGGATTTATGACAAGATTGATATGACCTGTAAAGAGGAGCCGGGGATTACTATAGACACAAATTTGTATTATCTTCCAACTAATGAAAATAATTTAGTCTATAAAGCTGCTCAACTTCTGATTGAAGAGTTTGGAATTGAGAAGGGAATCCATATCAACTTGAGAAAATTTATTCCTGTATCTGCGGGGATGGCAGGCGGAAGTACTGATGCAGCGGCAGTTCTGTTTGGCATGAACAAGATGTTTAGACTCGGACTTAGCAGAGAGCAGCTGATGGAGAGGGGGCTGAGGATTGGGGCAGACGTTCCATACTGCGTAATGCGGGGGACAGCTCTTTCAGAAGGAATTGGAGAAATTTTGACCCCTCTTCCGTCTCTGCCTCCGTGCCACATTTTAATTGCAAAGCCTGGGATTAGTGTTTCTACAAAGTTTGTATATGGGAATCTTCATGTAAAAGAGTTACGACCAGAACAGCATCCTGATATTGACGGTATGGTACAGGCAATTAAAAATAAAAATCTTCAGGAGATTGTCAAGAATTTTGGCAATGTTCTTGAGACCGTAACGATTCCGGCCTACCCGGTGATACAGGAAATAAAAGATGCAATGATGAAGTATGGGGCGATGGCTTCCCTGATGAGCGGAAGCGGGCCTACTGTTTTTGGACTGTTTACCACACAAGCCGAGGCAGAGAAAGCATATGACCGCTTCAGACATGGCAGAGAGTCAGAGCTTGCAAAGCAGATTTATTTGACGAACTTTTACAATCCGAGGGATTAAGGGGGAAAACATGGAATACAATTTAAAAGTAAACATGAATGAGTACTTGCCATTGAGAGACGTGGTATTTAATACATTGCGTCAGGCAATTTTGAAAGGGGAACTAGAACCAGGGGAGCGTTTGATGGAGATTCAGTTAGCAGAGCGTTTAGGCGTCAGTCGCACTCCTATCCGCGAAGCGATTCGGAAATTAGAACTTGAAGGCTTGGTTTTGATGATTCCCAGGAAAGGTGCAGAAGTAGCCAAGATTTCAGAAAAAAGCCTAAGGGACGTCCTGGAGGTACGCCGTTCTATGGAAGAGCTTGCCATCGAATTAGCT
Source organism: uncultured Hungatella sp. (assembly GCA_910579515.1). GTDB lineage: Bacteria > Bacillota > Clostridia > Lachnospirales > Lachnospiraceae > UBA3402. The sequence goes on along the minus strand of CAJTUV010000007.1, from coordinate 104,347 downwards.
TGTCAGCGTATGGGGCAGGAGGAACTTGAGAAATTGGAAGAAGCACAGCGGACATTTGCTGCAGCAATCGCTTCAGGAGACTCTATGGCTATTGCAGAAAGCGATGAGCATTATCACGATGTAATCTATCATGGCACGGACAATCCACGTTTAGTACAGATTTTAAATAACCTTAGGGAACAGATGTATCGTTACCGGCTTGAATATATTAAAGATGCAGACCTGCAGATTCTTTTAGTTGAGCATGAGGAGATTTTGAAGGCGATGAAATACCGCCATGTGGCTGAGGCGAAAGAGACTATGCGGGCTCATATTGATAATCAGGCGCTTACAGTGTCCAAGAATATAAAAGAAAAATAATAACCAAATTCTAACATATTATTAAATATTTATAATCTCTATTGACAGGGTGACAAGGTGTCATTATAATGGTGACAGGTTGTCACTTTATTGTTTTTCAGACTGATTACAGGGGGAAAGAAATGGCAAGTGAGCGTTTCATGCGGTTGCCGCCAGAGAAACAGAGGGTAATTTATGAGGCGGCAATAGATGAATTCATCAATACGCCTTTTGAAAAAGTGTCTATCAATAAGATTATTCAAAAGGCGGGAATCTCCAGGGGAAGTTTTTATACATATTTTGAAGATAAACGGGAGCTTTTGTCGTTTGTAATGGAGAATACAAAAGAACAATGGCGAAATTTCTGTTTAGACTATCTGAAAAAATCTGGGGGGGATTTCTGGAGCATGATGGAATCCATGCTGGATGCAGGATTAGAGTTTTGCAGAGCTAACGATATGGTCCGCCTGCATCAGAACTTGATGATGTACCAGGAATTTAAAGTCATAGTGCCGCCTATAGAGGCAGAAGCTATGAAACTGATTCGGAGCCAGCTATACTCTCAGGTGAATATTTCCAGATTTCGGGAGGAATCCATGGAGTTCTTCACACTGGTATTGGAACAGGCTGTGCTGATGGTATTCCACAGTATTGTTAGTTTTTATGCTAATCCAGAAAGAGAGGAAAAGATTAAAGAAGATTACAAGAAGAAAATGAATATTCTTCGATACGGGGCTTGCAAGCCTGTAAAACAAAATCAGATGGAGGAAATGGGAGTACGATGAAAAAGAGTGTGATAGTAGCCATTGGAGGAGTGATTGTATTGGCTGCGGGGGCGTTTGCGGCCGCTAAATTTTGGCCTTCTCAGGAGGTGGCAGAGGTAGTAGCGCCGCCGGCTGTGGAGATAGTACATCCAATAAATGCAGATATTGAGTTGTTTCGCAGTTTAACTGGCGTAGTGGAGCCGGCGGATTTGGTTTATGTGATCCCCAAAGCGGCGGGCGAGATAACGACAGTTCATGTTAAGAACGGAGATTATGTGACAGAAGGCCAGCTTTTGTGTGAAATAGACACCAAACAGGTGGACGGGGCCAGGCTTCAGATGGAGGCGGCTGCAGTTCAGCTAAAGGATGCACAGACCAATCTTAACCGAATGAGAGTGTTATATGCAAGCGGAGATATCTCGGCTCAGTCGTTTGAACAGATTGAAAGCGCGGCTAAAGGGGCTAAGATTCAGTATGATTCTGCGAAACTGGCATACGATTATCAACTGGAGTTCAGTAGCATTACTGCCACGATTTCCGGCAAAATTGAGTCCAGCACAATGGAGGTTCATGGCATGGCTTCTCAGACGAATCCATTATGCGTTATTTCCAGCGAGGGGACGAAAGTTGTAAATTTTGCTGTAACAGAAGCGGTTCTGGGAAATATAAAGGAAGGAGATCAGATCCGAATCGAAAAAAGCGGGAGTGAATATGTGGGAACCATTACAGAAGTCAATACCATGGTGGACCCTGCCACAGGGCTGTTTAAGATAAAGGCTTCTGTAGAAAAAGGAGATGCTTTGATTAACGGTGCCACGGTAAAATTGTATATCATGTCAGATAATGCCCAGGGAGCTCTCACAATTCCTGTAGATTCTATTTACTACAGCAATGGAGTCTCTTATGTCTATACCTTTGATAATGGCATAGTACATGAAGTAGAAATAGAAACCGGAATTAGTGATTCTGAAAAAACGGAAGTCGTTTCCGGTCTGTCTGCCAGCGACCAGATTATCACCACATGGAGCCCGGAACTATATGAAGGGGCTCCAGCAATTCTGAAAGAGGCATCGGAGACAACGGTCGAAGAAGCCGTTGCAGACTAAAGGAGGACTCGTATGAATATAACAAAAGCGGTCCTCAAGCGGCCGGTAACGACACTGATGGTAATTCTTTCTTTGATTGTTTTTGGCCTGACCTCAGTGCTGTCGTCAAAACTAGAGCTCATTCCCTCCATGGATATGCCAATGATGATCGTATTTACCATGTATCCCGGAGCCAGCCCAGACGATGTGGATGATCTGGTCAGCCAGCCTATTGAGAATGAGACAGGTACTTTAAGTGGAATCAAGGGCGTCACAAGTGTTTCCAATGAGAATTATTCCATGGTGATTCTGGAATATGAATATGGAATCGATACAGATGATGCATATGATGATTTGAAAAAGAAGATGGACGCCATTAAGCTTCAGCTTCCAGATGACGTGCAGGAACCGGCTATCATGGAAATGAATATCAATGATATGCCCAGCATAACATTTGCAGTAAATAACGATACGCAGGATAATCTGTATAATTATGTCAATGATACGATTGTTCCTGAGTTTGAGAAGCTTTCCTCTGTAGCCAGCGTGGATATTAGTGGAGGAAGGAAAGAGTATATCAGAATCGAATTGATTTCGGAAAAATTGGCTCAGTACCATTTGGGCATGAATCATGTTGCCGATGCGATAGGCAGTGCCGATTTTACATATCCAGTAGGAGACACTCAGGTAGGAAAACAGACGTTATCTGTGTCTGCGGGAGTCAGCTATGACACAATAGAAAGTTTAAAGAACATTCCTATTACCGTAGGAGGTGGCAATATTATTTATTTGGAAGATGTTGCCAATATCTATTCAGCTTTGGAGGACGCCAGCGGTATTGGACGTTATAATGGCAGGGATACAATCTCTGTGCAGATTAAGAAACAGCAAAGCAGCAGTGACGTAGAAGTGTCTGAGGACGCCCAGCGGGTAGTTGAGCAGTTAAAAGCCGCCGATGAGAATTTGGAAGTTATTGTTGTAGATGATAACAGTGAGATGATTAAATCTTCATTAAACTCTGTATTGCAGACTATGGGGATGGCGGTCCTTGTGTCTATGGCAATTATCTTCCTGTTTTTTGGAGATTTGAAAGCCTCCCTGATCGTAGGTACGTCGATTCCGATTTCGATTTTGGTAGCGCTGATTTCCATGAGTGCTATGGGATTTACGTTAAATGTCATTACGCTTAGCAGCCTGGTTCTGGGAGTAGGTATGATGGTGGATAACTCTATTGTGGTACTGGAAAGCTGCTTTAGATCCACAAAGGGAGTGGGATTTCGTGAGTATACAGAGGCGGCTTTAAAAGGAAGCGGAGTTGTGCTGCAGTCTGTCATTGGCGGTACGGTGACCACCTGTGTTGTGTTCCTGCCTTTAGGGTTTTTAGCAGGAATGTCAGGCCAGATGTTTAAGCCTCTTGGATTTACCATTGTATTCTGTATGTTGGCTTCTTTGATTTCAGCAATGACTATTGTGCCGCTTTGTTATACAATATACAGACCAAAGGAAAGAGAACAGGCGCCTCTGTCTGGCATGATCACAGCATTGCAGAGTGGGTACAGGAGCATTATGAAGGTTCTTCTGCCTAAGAAAAAGACAGTTATCTTTACATCTGTTGTATTACTGATTTTATCTATTTTAATGGCGACACAGCTTGGGATGGAGTTAATGTCTTCTGCAGATGAAGGCGCGATAGATATTTCTATTGAGACGAAACCCGGACTTCAGATAGAAAGCATTGATGAGATATTACAGAAAGTAGAAAAGGTTGTAACAGAGGATGGAAATGTAGAGTCTTATATGCTTTCTTATGGTTCCAGTGGCTTAAGTATGAGCGGTGGTTCTGGGGCCACTCTGACTGCGTATTTATCAGAAGAATGCAAGCTGGAGACAAAAGAAGTAATTCGGTTGTGGAAGCCTCTGATGGCTCAGATTCCGGATTGCGACATTACCATGACTGCCAGCAGTATGATGAGTTCTATGATGAATACTAACAGTGGATTTGAGGTGATTTTACAGAGCACCCAGTATGACAGCTTAAAGGCGGCTTCTGACAGTATTGTAGAGCAGCTTACAGACAGCGCAGAGGTGACAAGAGTTCACTCTACACTGGAAAATGCTGCGCCGATTGTCAAGATTAACATTGATCCCGTTCAGGCATCTGCAGAAGGGCTTTCTCCTGTTCAGGTAGCTGGTTTGATCAACACAATGTTAAGCGGAACAGAGGCCACCACCTTGGAGGTAGATGGAAATGAAATCAGTGTTATGGTGGAGTTCCCAAAGGATGAATATGCTACCTTGGACCAGGTAAAGAGCATCGTTATCCCTACAGTCACCGGAGCTTCTGTAGCGTTAACAGATATTGCAGAGGTATCTTTCCAGGACAGCCCTTTAAGTATTACCAGGGCAGATAAGCAGTATCAGGTGACCATTACAGGAGATTACACGGAAGCAGTTGACACAAATGACAGAAAAGCTGTGGAAAAGGTAAGGACCACGCTGATGCAAAGGATAGTCAATCCAACTATGACAAGAGACATTATGATTGCTCAAAATGCCATGGACCAGAGTACGATAGAGGAGCTGGGCGCTTTGCTTCAGGCCGTACTTATCGCAGCGTTTTTAGTGTTTGTCGTGATGGCGGCTCAGTTTGAGTCTCCTAAGTTCTCGCTGATGGTTATGACAACGATTCCGTTTTCGCTCATCGGTTCCTTCGGACTTTTGTTTTTGACAGATGTGCCCATCAGTATGCCGTCTATGCTGGGATTTTTGATGCTGATTGGAACGGTAGTAAACAATGGTATTCTCTATGTGGATACGGTAAATCAGTATCGTCAGGAGATGGATATGGAGACCGCGCTTATCGAGGCAGGAGCCACCCGTCTGCGCCCGATTCTCATGACCACATTGACTACCATTGTGGCTATGATTCCCATGTGTCTGGCTTATGGAGATGCAGGAGAAATGATGCAGGGCCTGGCGCTGGTGGATGTAGGGGGATTGGTTGCTTCTACAGTTTTGGCATTGTTAATGCTGCCTGCGTATTATTCAGTTATGAGCTATAAAAGAAGGGATCTGCCAGTTTTAGATTAAAGGAGGATTTGGTTATGAAGAAAAAAAGTGGATTTCGGTTTTTGGCTTTGTATATTGGCGGCTTTTTGAGCCTTTCGCTTCCGATACAGGCTATAGCGGTAACTCCTGAATTTGGCCACACGCCAGAAGAGTGGGAACGCCTTCGGGACAATGTGCTGGAGTATGAGGAGCTGGCGGATTTGATCCATGAGTATAATGTAACAGTTCAAAATAACAAAAGGACGTTTCGTCAAATGGGAACAGATGTTACCTATGATGAACTATTAGGGGAATATATTGGGGCGGCAGGCGATGCCTATGATATGGCGGGAAACGCTATGTCAGATCTGCAGAGGATTCCTTTGGAGATGCAGGGCAGACAGGCAATCGTACAGGCAAGTCTCACCAGCGCTCAGGCTAATGATTCTGAGTCTCAGCGGTGGACAAATCTGAATACAGAGGGGCTTTTGGTAAAAGAGGCCCAGAGCACCATGAACTCCTATTATCAGCTTCAACAGCAGTTGACGGCGGCGATAAAGGGGAGAGAGCTTTTAGAGGCGCTTCTTGCTTCTGCGCAGACCAGATTATCTTTAAATATGGCGGTCCAGGCGGATGTTTTGACAGCACGACAAAATCTGGAGAATGCGGATGCCCAGATTCAGGCGCTGCAAAGCCAGATTGAGTCCGCCAGGCAGAAACTGATTGTAATGACAGGGTGGAAACAAAATGATACGCCGGATATCCGTCCCATGCCAGAGGTGGATTTTAACCGAATTGCCGCTATGAATTTAGACAGGGATTTGGAAACTGCTCTTCAAAATGATTATACGTTAAAGATTAACAGCCGAAAGGCAGCCAAGGCAGGAAGTGAAGATGTTCGAAAGGTATATGCCCAGACCAGTGCTTCTGACAGAGAGCAGATTGGATCTACTTTGACCAGCGCTTTCCGTTCTGTTCATGAGGCGAAAACGGCTTATGACGAGGCGGTTTTGAATCTGGAGGTGGCTACGAAAAAACTGACTACAGCTTCTAATCAGTATGGTTTGGGAAGTATTAGCCTTTTGGAATACCGCCAGGCAGACAGCGAGCAGGTCAGCGCGCAGACGGATTTGGAGGTAAAGCGTCTGGCGCTTTTACAGGCAATAGAATCCTATGATTGGCTTGTTAAAGGAGTGAGATAAATGAGAAAATGGAAAAAAGCAGTTGCGTTTACATTAGCTCTTTTACTGTTTGTCTCCGTTGCTGTTCCTGCTTTGGCAGTAGAAAAGCCAGAGGACATGGATGAGGCAACCTGGGCTAGGCTTCAGGATAACAAACTGGAATATGATGAGATTGAGGATATGGTCCGCTGCTATAATCCAACGTACCTTCAGATAAAAGGTCAATTCAATCTGAATACAGAACCCATGGAAGACGCAATTCGGGATTTGAAGCAGGAAGTTCGGGAATACAGAGAATCAGCAAAACAATTAAAAGAGGAGGACGATCTGATTGGTTATGTTGTTTTTACGGAAGCTGCTAAAGTGATAGACAAAGATGTTCTTACTCCAATAGAGAAAGGGCTGAAAGCTGCAAAAGGAGCAGAAAAAACTACGACAGAACCTGTGACCAGACAGCTGACGGCAGCGATTCAACAACTGATGAATGGCTACAATCAAACCCAGGCCTCTATAGAACTGATAAATACAGCTGTGGAACTGGCAGAAGCGGCTTACGCTTCAACAGTATCACAGAGAAGTCTGGGCATGGCTACGGATACCGCAGTACAAGATGCCCAAAAGGCCCTGCTTTCTGCCAGGAACCAGCAGCAGACTTTGAATAATACATTAAACAGTCTTCGGCAGAATCTGTGTATTTTAATCGGCATGCCTTATGACGCACTGCCTGAAATTGGCGGTATTCCAGCCCCGGATATGAATGAGATTCTTGTGATGAACCCAGAGCAGGATCTTGTTAGGGCCGTTGGTTACAATTCAACGATTAAAAGTCAGCGTAAGCTCCCAGGAAATGGTGATGCAAATTATCGGTACAAAAGCCTTACCTTGGAGGAGACAGAGGCAAAGTTAAAAACAAAGCTTTTATCTCTCCACGATGAGGTTCTGAAAAATAAAACTGCCTGTGATGCAGCCTGGACTGCCTACGAAAGTGCCAATCTGGTTATGGAGGGGAACCAATTAAAATACCAGCTGGGGATGCTGGGACGGTTGGAATACCTTCAGACAAAGGTAGCTTATCTTCAGGCAAAAATGACCTATGATATGGCAGTGTTAACCTTAAAACAGTCCATCGAAAATTATAATTGGGCAGTGCAGGGCGTGGTTGAATTAGATTAATATTCCGTTTGAGGCGCTATGAGACCGGTTGCTAATTCCGGCAGAAGAAAGCGAGGGCGAAATGTTACCTCCTTCCTATCCCATAGCGCTTCATATTGTTCTGGAGTCAATAAATCTTGTAACACTGCCCTGGAAGAGTCTGGGACGACTGCGTGGGAGACGTCCACAAAGCAGAGGCGAGGATACAAAACACACCACCAGTTTCTTCCGCGGCCTTCTCCGATCTGTATTTCCACAGCATCATAGGTTCCACATGGAAGAACCAGATCACCGTATGATTTCGTAGGAAAATAGCAGGGATTGACTTCGATCTGGGCCTTGTAAGGATATCCCAGAGACCTCATATAGGACTCTGCAGAAGATGCCAGATCTTCCTTTTGCTCCTGAATATAGTTTACAAAGTCTTCTTTGCTGTTAATGCTTGTTTTGGAAAGCTCTTCTAAAAGAAAGGATTTTACCTTCATCTTTAATTCTTGATCCTGTCTGGTATTGCTATTGGCAAGCACATGGAAACGCAGAATTTTCGGAGAAATCTGCTCCGCCAAGTTCTCTTCTCGCTGCCTCAGCCATATCATAGAACAGAGAAATGCCAGAAGAAAACAGGAAAGAGACAGAGTGAGCTCTTTTCTTTTTTTCATGTTCTATCCCCCTTTTTTGGATTTCTATTTGTAATTATTACCAGGTATGATATAATTAAACACGCATCATCAAAAGACAGACTTTATTTTGTAAAGGAGAGCAATATGAAGCAGACGATAGCAGTGCTTTTTGGCGGTCAGTCATCGGAACATATCGTTTCCTGCATGTCTGCAGCCAATGTGATTGAGCAGATAGATAAAGAGGCGTATGAATTGGTCTTAATTGGAATTACAGCAGAAGGCCGCTGGCTTTTGACAACTTCTGTTGATGAAATACGCACTGGAGTGTGGAATCAGGGAGACACAGAGGCTGTTTTGCTGCCAGACGCCACAAAAAAGAGCGTTCTTGTGACACAAAACGGTCAAAGCAGAGAAATAAAGGTGGACGTGGCTTTTCCGGTACTTCATGGACTTTATGGAGAGGACGGAACCATTCAGGGGCTTTTCGAATTAGCAGGGATTCCTTATGTGGGATGCGGGGTTTTGGCCTCGGCTCTTGCTATGGATAAACTTTATACAAAAGTGATTGTAGACAGATTGGGAATCCGCCAGGCCCGTTACGTCTCTGTGATGGAGCTGGAGCTTAGGAATATGAACGAAGTGGTAAAAAAAATAGAAACACAGCTTCCCTATCCAGTCTTCGTGAAGCCTGCGAATGCAGGTTCCTCCAGAGGGGTGAGCAAAGCAGAGAACAGAGAAGAATTGCAGTATGCGCTGATAGAAGCCTCTAATCATGATCGAAAGCTTTTGGTAGAAGAGGCTATTATAGGCCATGAGGTGGAATGCGCTGTATTTGGCGGAGGGGATTATGAGGTAATGGCTTCCGGTGTGGGTGAGATTTTGGCAGGCGCAGAGTTTTACGATTTTAATGCTAAATATTTTAATGAAGATTCCAAGACGGTCATTGACCCTGAACTGCCAAACGGCGCCGCAGAGATAATCCGTCAAAACGCCATAGATATTTTCAAAGCCATAGACGGCTACGGCCTTTCCCGCGTGGACTTTTTTGTAACAGAAGAAGGAGAAGTCGTGTTTAATGAAATTAACACTATGCCGGGCTTTACGGCAATCAGTATGTATCCAATGTTATGGGAGGCCCGGGGCATAAGCAAAAAGGAATTGGTGGAAAAATTAATCCGCCATGGACTTAGACGGAAGGAAGTACAGGCATGACCGAAAGAAATGCACCCATAGGGGTATTTGATTCAGGCGTTGGCGGTCTGACTGTTGCCAGAGAGATTATCCGCCAGATGCCAAATGAGCATATTGTGTATTTTGGCGACACGGCCCGCCTTCCTTATGGCAGTAAATCTCAGGACACTATTATCCGTTATTCCAGACAGATAATCCGGTTTCTGATGACAAAAGAGGTGAAGGCCATTGTCATTGCCTGCAATACGGCCAGCGCGTATGCCCTAGATACTGTGGCTGGAGAGTTTTCCCTTCCGATTATCGGCGTCATCAATGCAGGCGCCTATTCGGCGGTTCATGCCACCAGAAATGGAAAGATCGGCGTCATTGGAACAGAAGGCACCATAGGAAGCGGAATTTATACAGAGGTTATGAAGAGGATGCGCCCTGATATTGAAGTGACAGGAAAATCCTGTCCTTTGTTTGTTCCTTTGGTGGAAGAGGGACTCCTTCACGACTCTGTTACTGATGAGATTGCTTCTCGGTATCTAAGCGCACTCAAAAGCCGGTTTATCGACACTTTGGTTTTAGGCTGCACCCACTACCCCCTTCTCCGCTCTACATTAGGGCGTCTGATGGGAAGCGATGTGACATTGGTAAATCCAGCTTATGAGACGGCTATTGAACTGAAAGCTTTACTGGAAGAGAGACAACTGACCTGCATTTCAGGACAGGGAGGTCAGGAGAAATATCAGTTTTTTGTCAGTGATTTGGCGGAAAAATTTACTGCCTTTGCTACGTCGATTTTACCCATGGAGGCGAAGGGCACCAGAAAAATCAATATTGAAGAGTATTAAAAGGAGATGGGATATGACCCGTGACGTACTGATTAGTATCAGCGGTTCTCAAAGTTCTGAAAGCGACCAGGATGAAATCGAGATGGTCACAACCGGAAATTATTTTTTTAAAGAAGGAAAACATTATATTCTCTATGAAGAAATTGCGGACAAAGGAGACGTTATAAAAAATACCATAAAAGTCACAAAAGACTCCATGGAGATGATAAAACGAGGAAGCGCCAGCCTCCATATGGTATTTCAAAAGGGCAAAAAGAACGTATCCTGTTATATTACCCCTTTTGGAGAACTGATGGTAGGCGTATGCACCAGCGAAATCCAGATAGAAGAGGGAGAAGACCTATTGAAGATTCAGGTGGTCTATTCCCTGGAGATTAACGGCGAACATATTTCAAACTGTAATATTACTGTGGAAGTAAAGCCTAAGAATGTACAAAAAACTCCTGCTTTGGAATCATAACTGAGCAGGAGTTTTGGAAATCATGATTTTTCTTTTTTCTGTTTCTTGAAGCGGTCAAACAATCCTTTTTTCTTTGGCGGCGTAAGAACTTTGCCTCTTGCGCTTTTGATCTCTGTGATATAAATTCCGCTGACCACAACTTTCACTTCTGTTTTGACAGGAAGCATCTGGAACACTTTTTCGTCTGCTAAGAGGGTCATAATCTTGGGACCGACCTTGGCTTTCACCACAGGAACTTTGGCCCAGCGCATGTACTTAGGCGTCTGCTCATATACAATTTTTGGAAGCCCCGCCTCTTTAATCTTCATTTTCTTTTTATCTATGACTAACATGGATACAACCTGGGCTGCGGCTTCCAGCATAGCCTGCTGCTCTACCTGACGCTTTTCCAGCCTTCGGCCAAGAAAATATAATGCCGCCAAAGCCGCCACAAGAATAATAAGAATAACAAGTATAATGTTTAAAACTGTGTTCATGGGGAATACCTCCAATAGTATACTTTTGCAGGCAGAACCTACTTCATAAAAGAGTATACCATTATCCGGCAAAAAAGGCAAGAATAAAATCCTTGACACCTTGATATTGTTATGATATGATGGAATGTGCACTATTGTGGATTCGTGTGTATATAGGGTTCGTATGCCCAAAAATCAGTAAAAAATGAATAGAAAACAGGGGTGAAACGTCAATGGAGAAAAGCAGAATGCGTCCTGTGAAAGCAGGGAAAAGCGAAAGAATGAGCTATTCAAGGCAAAAAGAAGTCCTTGAGATGCCAAATCTGATTGAGATTCAGAAGACATCATATCAATGGTTTCTCGATGAGGGGTTAAAAGAGGTTTTTGAAGACATCTCTCCTATCGCTGATTTTGCAGGGCACTTAAGTTTGGAATTCGTTGATTTTAAACTGTGCAAAAACGAAATCAAGGAGACCATTGATACCATCGAGAAGTGCAAAGAGCGGGATGCAACGTATGCGGCTCCTTTGCAGGTAAGAGTAAGGCTTTGCAATAAAGATAAAGATGAATTTAAGGAACACACCATCTTCATGGGCGATCTTCCGCTTATGACAGATACAGGTTCTTTCGTCATCAACGGCGCAGAGCGTGTCATTGTCAGCCAGTTAGTTCGTTCCCCCGGTATCTACTATGGCGTTGGACATGACAAGGTTGGAAAAGAGTTATACACCTGTACCGTGATTCCCAACCGTGGCGCATGGCTGGAATATGAGACGGATTCCAATGACATTTTTTACGTGCGTGTGGACAGAACCAGAAAAGTACCAGTTACCGTGCTGATTCGTGCTCTTGGGTATGGTACGAATGCAGAAATTCTCGATTTGTTCGGTGAAGAGCCCAAATTGCTGGCCAGCTTTGGTAAAGATGTTTCTGAAAATTACCAGGATGGTCTTTTGGAGTTATACAAAAAAATCCGTCCGGGTGAACCGCTGTCTGTAGACAGTGCGGAAAGTCTGTTAAACAGCATGTTTTTCGACCCGAGAAGATATGATTTGGCTAAAGTGGGACGGTATAAGTTTAATAAAAAGCTGGCGTTTAAAAATCGAATTTCCGGTCATACCTTGGCGGAGGATGTGGTAGATAAAGATACTGGGGAGATTTTGGCCCAGGCAGGTGATTCTGTTGACAAGGTGTTGGCGGACACGATTCAGAATGCCGGAGTTCCTTATGTGTGGATTCAAGGTGTTGAACGTAATGAAAAGGTGCTTTCCAATATGATGGTTGACATGTCTTCTTTCGTTGCGTTTGATCCAGCAGAAGTAGGCGTTACAGAGTTAGTATATTATCCTGTGCTTAAGTCTATCCTGGCAGAATATGGCGGAGATCAGGAAGAGTTAAAACGTGTCGTGCGCAGGAACTTAAGTGAACTTATTCCAAAGCACATTACAAAGGAAGATATTATCGCTTCCATTAATTATAATATGCATTTGGAAGAGCAGATTGGTACTGCTGATGATATTGACCATCTGGGAAACCGTAGGATTCGCGCAGTAGGAGAGCTTTTGCAGAATCAGTACCGCATCGGTCTGTCCCGTATGGAGCGTGTGGTAAGAGAGCGTATGACGACTCAGGACATGGAGGATATTACGCCTCAGTCTCTTATAAATATTAAGCCTGTGACAGCAGCAGTAAAAGAGTTTTTTGGAAGCTCCCAGCTGTCTCAGTTTATGGATCAGAACAATCCTCTGGCTGAACTGACTCACAAACGGCGTTTGTCTGCACTGGGGCCCGGTGGTCTGTCCAGAGACAGGGCCGGATTTGAGGTCCGTGACGTGCATTACACTCATTATGGCCGTATGTGTCCTATTGAGACCCCTGAGGGTCCTAACATTGGTCTGATTAACTCTTTGGCTACGTATGCAAGAGTGAATGTATATGGGTTTGTAGAGGCTCCTTATCGAGTTGTGGATAAAACGGATTCTCTGAATCCGGTGGTTACAGACGAGGTGGTGTATCTTACTGCCGATGAAGAAGATAATTTTGTGGTTGCGCAGGCTAACGAACCTTTGGATGCAGAAGGTCATTTCATTCATAACAATGTATCCGGCCGATACAGAGAAGAGACTTCCGCATTCCAGAAGAAGAATATTGACTTGATGGATGTGTCTCCTAAGATGGTGTTCTCTGTAGCGACATCTATGATTCCGTTTTTGGAGAATGATGATGCGAACAGAGCCTTGATGGGATCTAACATGCAGCGTCAGGCAGTTCCCCTTTTGACTACAGAGGCTCCGGTAGTAGGCACTGGTATTGAAGGAAAGGCGGCTGTGGACTCTGGCGTTTGTGTTCTGGCCAAGAATGCAGGTGTGGTAGAGCGCTCTGCTTCGAATGAGATTATTGTCCGCAGAGATTCTGACGGAAACCGCGACGTCTATCATTTGACAAAGTTTACCAGAAGCAATCAGTCCAACTGTTACAATCAGAAGCCTATTGTGAACAAGGGTGATCACGTGGAATCTGGAGAGGTAATTGCGGATGGACCTTCCACCCAGAACGGGGAGATTGCACTGGGAAAGAATCCTTTAATCGGATTTATGACCTGGGAAGGTTATAACTATGAGGATGCAGTTTTACTCAGTGAAAGACTGGTTCAGGAAGATGTTTATACCTCTGTGCATATTGAGGAATATGAAGCAGAGGCAAGAGATACTAAGCTGGGACCAGAGGAGATTACAAGAGATGTTCCCGGCGTCGGCGAGGATGCGTTAAAAGACTTGGATGAGAGAGGAATTATTCGTATCGGAGCAGAAGTCCGTGCTGGCGATATTCTCGTGGGAAAAGTAACCCCTAAGGGAGAAACCGAGCTTACGGCGGAAGAGAGGCTTCTGAGGGCGATTTTTGGCGAGAAGGCCAGAGAGGTCCGCGACACCTCCTTGAAAGTTCCTCATGGAGCCTATGGCATTGTGGTAGACGCCAAGGTGTTTACAAGAGAAAACGGGGATGAGTTATCTCCTGGAGTAAATGAGACGGTCCGCATTTACATTGCCCAGAAGAGAAAGATTTCTGTCGGCGATAAAATGGCTGGACGACATGGGAATAAAGGTGTAGTTTCCAGGGTTCTTCCGGTTGAGGATATGCCGTTTTTACCAAACGGCCGTCCGCTGGATATCGTATTGAATCCGTTAGGCGTTCCGTCCCGTATGAATATCGGACAGGTGCTGGAGATTCATTTAAGCCTTGCGGCCAGAGCTCTTGGGTTTAATATCGCTACTCCGATTTTTGACGGAGCCAATGAGATGGATATTATGGACACCCTGGATGTTGCCAATGATTATGTAAATTCTTCCTGGGAAGATTTTACAGATAAATATAAAGATATTTTAAGACCGGATGTAATGGAATATTTGGGATCTCATCTGGAACACAGAGAGGTTTGGAAAGGCGTTCCCATCAGCAGAGATGGAAAGGTTCGTCTTCGCGATGGCCGTACAGGCGAATATTTTGACAGTCCGGTTACGATTGGGCACATGCATTACCTGAAACTGCATCACCTTGTTGATGATAAGATTCATGCCCGTTCTACAGGTCCTTATGCATTAGTTACTCAGCAGCCGTTAGGTGGAAAAGCCCAGTTTGGCGGCCAGCGTTTTGGAGAGATGGAAGTTTGGGCTTTGGAAGCATATGGCGCTTCTTATACCCTTCAAGAGATCTTGACTGTGAAGAGCGATGACGTAGTGGGCCGTGTGAAAACTTATGAGGCGATCATTAAGGGAGAGAATATTCCAGAGCCTGGTATTCCAGAGTCCTTTAAGGTGCTTTTAAAAGAGCTTCAGTCTTTGGGATTGGATGTCCGCGTGCTGAGAGACGATGGCACTGAAGTCGAGATGACAGAGAATATCGACTATAGTGATATGGATCTTCGTTCAATTATTGAGGGGGACCGTTCTTATGGTAATCAAGAGGAATCTTTAAATAGCCAGGGATACCAGTATCAGGAGTTTAAAGACGGCGAATTGGTGAGCATTGAGGAGTCTTTGGACGATGAAGAGGCCCTGGATGACGAAGAACTCATGGATGATTTAGATGATGTGGTAGATGACAGCGACATCGTGGACGATATATTTGATGATTTCGATGTTTCTGATGACAATGAATAGGAGGGAATTCACTCATGCCGGAGACGAAAGAGACTTATCAACCATTGACATTTGATGCAATCAAGATTGGTTTGGCTTCTCCCGAAAAGATTTTGGAGTGGTCCCATGGAGAGGTAAAGAAGCCGGAGACAATCAACTACAGAACGTTAAAACCAGAGCGGGACGGTCTTTACTGTGAAAGGATTTTCGGACCCAGTAAGGACTGGGAGTGTCATTGTGGAAAATATAAAAAGATTCGATACAAAGGCGTAATCTGTGACCGCTGCGGTGTTGAAGTGACAAAGTCTAGTGTGCGTAGAGAACGTACTGGACACATTGCTTTGGCTGCGCCAGTATCCCATATCTGGTATTTCAAGGGTATCCCCAGCCGTATGGGATTAATCCTTGATATTTCGCCCAGAGTCTTGGAAAAGGTGCTGTATTTTGCTTCCTATATTGTGCTGGATCCGATGAATACGGGCCTTCAGTATAAACAGGTCCTTTCTGAGAAAGAATACAGAGAAGAGCTGGAAAAGTATGGAGCAGGCAATTTCCGCGTGGGCATGGGAGCCGAGGCGATTCATGAATTGCTAAAAGCCATTGACTTAGAGAAAGATTCGGAAGAGCTGCGCAAAGCTATGAAGGATACCAGCGGTCAGAAGAGAGCCAGAATCATCAAGCGCCTGGAGGTAGTGGATGCCTTCCGCGGCTCAGGAAACAGGCCGGAGTGGATGATTATGACTGTGATTCCGGTGATTCCGCCAGATATCCGTCCTATGGTACAGCTGGACGGCGGACGTTTTGCTACTTCTGATTTAAACGATTTGTACCGCAGGATTATAAACAGAAACAATCGTCTGGCCAGGCTTTTGGAACTGGGAGCGCCGGATATTATTGTCCGT
This sequence comes from uncultured Hungatella sp., assembly GCA_910579515.1. Lineage (GTDB taxonomy): Bacteria > Bacillota > Clostridia > Lachnospirales > Lachnospiraceae > UBA3402. The sequence goes on along the minus strand of CAJTUV010000007.1, from coordinate 88,178 downwards.
AACGAAAAGCGTATGCTTCAGGAAGCCGTGGACGCACTGATTGATAATGGAAGAAGAGGCCGTCCTGTTACCGGTCCCGGCAACAGAGCGCTGAAGTCTCTTTCTGATATGTTGAAGGGAAAACAAGGCCGTTTCCGTCAGAACCTGTTAGGAAAAAGAGTGGACTATTCTGGTCGTTCCGTTATCGTGGTAGGACCGGAGCTGAAGATTTATCAGTGCGGTCTTCCAAAAGAAATGGCGATTGAGCTTTTTAAGCCCTTTGTTATGAAAGAGCTGGTTTCTAATGGAACCGCTCACAATATAAAGAATGCAAAGAAGATGGTGGAGCGCCTTCAGCCAGAGGTATGGGATGTGCTGGAAGAGGTAATTAAGGAGCATCCTGTGATGTTAAACCGTGCTCCTACCTTGCACAGACTTGGGATTCAGGCGTTTGAGCCTATACTGGTAGAGGGTAAGGCCATTAAACTTCATCCTCTTGTATGTACTGCGTTTAACGCGGACTTTGACGGAGATCAGATGGCGGTCCATCTGCCATTGTCTGTGGAGGCTCAGGCAGAATGCCGGTTCCTTCTGCTGTCGCCTAACAATCTGTTAAAGCCTTCTGACGGCGGACCTGTTGCTGTTCCGTCTCAGGACATGGTTCTGGGTATTTACTATCTGACACAGGAAAGGCCCGGAGCTAAAGGGGAAGGCATGTGTTTTAAGAGTCCTAATGAGGCGATTCTGGCCTATGAGAATAAAGCGGTTACCCTCCATTCCCGTGTGAAGGTGCGGGTAAATAAAACTATGCCTGACGGTACTGTGAAAACCGGCGTCATTGACTCCACTGTGGGCCGTTTCATCTTCAATGAAATCATTCCTCAGGATTTGGGGTTTGTGGACAGAAGCATTCCGGAAAATGAATTAAAGCTGGAGGTTGATTTCCATGTAGGAAAGAAACAGTGCAAGCAGATTCTGGAAAAGGTTATCAATGTTCATGGAGCCAGCAAGACGGCGGAAACGTTAGATGATATTAAAGCGATTGGATATAAATATTCCACCAGAGCGGCTATGACCGTTTCTATTTCTGACATGACCGTGCCGCCCAGCAAGCCTCAGCTGATTGCCGACGCTCAGGAGACAGTGGACCGGATTGCCAAAAACTTCCGCCGTGGACTGATTACGGAAGAGGAGCGTTATAAAGAGGTAATTGAGACCTGGAAGAACACGGATGACCAGTTGACTCATGATCTGTTGACAGGTCTTGATAAGTATAACAATATCTTTATGATGGCGGATTCTGGAGCCCGTGGATCTGATAAACAGATTAAACAGCTGGCTGGTATGCGTGGACTTATGGCTGATACTACCGGTCATACCATTGAACTTCCTATTAAGTCCAATTTCCGTGAGGGACTGGACGTATTGGAATACTTTATCTCCGCTCACGGAGCCAGAAAAGGTCTGTCCGACACTGCTCTGCGTACAGCAGACTCAGGTTATCTGACCAGACGACTGGTAGATGTGTCTCAGGACTTGATTGTTCGGGAAATCGACTGCTGTGAAGGAAAAGAGACTCCTTTCATGGAGATTCGGGCGTTTATGGATGGGCAGGAGACCATTGAAAGCTTGGAGGAGCGGTTAACAGGACGATTTATTGCGGAGACGATCACAGACCCAGACACAGGGGAAGTGATTGTAAAGGCAAACCATATGTGCACTCCAAGACGGGCTGCGGCTGTCATGGCGGTGCTCAAGAAGATGGGAAAGGATTCTGTAAAGATTCGTACAGTTCTGACCTGTAAATCTCATATCGGCGTATGTGCGAAATGCTATGGCGCAAACATGGCGACTGGTCAGGCGGTTCAGGTAGGCGAGGCGGTAGGAATCATTGCGGCGCAGTCTATCGGCGAGCCGGGTACTCAGTTAACCATGCGTACCTTCCATACCGGCGGCGTGGCAGGCGGTGATATCACTCAAGGTCTTCCTCGTGTGGAAGAGCTTTTTGAGGCGAGAAAGCCAAAGGGTCTTGCCATTATTACAGAGTTTGGCGGTGTGGTCACCATCAAAGATACGAAGAAGAAACGTGAGATTGTGGTTACCAACAATGAGACAGGAAACTCCAAAACTTACCTGATTCCTTATGGTTCCCGTATCAAAGTGACGGACGGCCAGGAGATTGAAGCAGGTGACGAGCTGACAGAGGGAAGCATCAATCCTCACGATATTTTAAAGATTAAAGGCGTTCGGGCGGTTCAGGATTATATGATCCGCGAAGTTCAGCGTGTGTACCGTCTCCAGGGTGTGGAGATTAATGATAAGCACGTTGAGGTGATTGTCCGCCAGATGCTCAAAAAGATCAAGGTGGAGGAAAGCGGAGACAGCGATGTATTGCCGGGCGTGTCGATGAATGTCTTAGAGTTTAACGATATGAACGAGAAACTGCTGGAGGAAGGAAAACAGCCGGCAGAGGGCAAGCAGGTGATGTTAGGTATCACTAAGGCTTCCCTTGCCACAGACTCGTTCCTGTCAGCGGCTTCCTTCCAGGAGACCACCAAGGTACTGACAGAGGCGGCGATTAACGGTAAGGTTGACCATTTGATTGGTCTGAAGGAAAACGTCCTTATCGGAAAACTGATTCCGGCCGGTACAGGTATGAAGCGGTATCGTTCTGTAAGACTGAATACAGATGTGAATATGGAGGATGAGATTACCTTATCTGACGATGATGATCTGGAGCTTCCAGAGGAGCTGGATATGCCGCAAGAGGCGGAAGAGATCCTGGAGCTGGATGAAGGCACAGAGGAAATTTAAGAGATTGAATAGCGGAAGGAGCTGTCATTGTGATATGGCAGCTCCTTCCATTATCTGGCAAAAAACGATTTTTATTGACAGTCTGGCAAAAAGAGGCTATAACAATAATGATATCTTGTTTAGAAAGTCACGGAGAGATTATGCAGACGAACGTATTGGAGTATTTGGAAAAAACGGCGGTCCATGTGCCGGACAAGCTTGCCTATGCAGATGACAAGACAGGGATTACCTTTGAAGAAGTCCTTCATGACAGCCAGGCCATAGGAAGTTTCCTTCACGGAAAAGGAATCTGCCAGGAGCCTGTTCTTGTGTTCATGAAGAAATCACCCAGTATAGTGGAAGCATTTTTTGGGGTGGTATACGCAAGGGATTTCTATGTGCCTTTGGACGATGAGATGCCTTTGTACCGATTAAACCTGATTATAGAAAATGTGAAGGCCAGAGCCGTGATCTGCGACGAAAAGACGAAAAAGATGATGGAGAAGCTGGACTTTCAAGGGGAGATCTTTTTGTACCAAGAGATGATCTCCTGCCCTGTGGACAGAGAAGCTCTGGAGAAAATCAGGGAGTCGGCCATAGATGTGGACCCCATCTATGTGGTATTCACCTCAGGCTCTACAGGCGTCCCCAAAGGAGTGGCGGCTTGTCATCGGTCGGTTCTTGATTATGTGGAGAATCTTTCTCAGGTTCTGGGCTTTTCCCGGGATACGGTTTTTGCAAATCAGAGCCCATTCTATTTTGACGCCTGTTTAAAGGAATTGTATCCTACGATTATGTTTGGAGCCACAACCTACATAGTGCCAAAGTCTCTGTTTATGTTCCCTGTGCGTCTTGTGGAATTTTTGAATCAGCATAAGGTGAACACCATTTGCTGGGTGGTGTCAGCCCTGACTATGATTTCCTCATTTGGAACCTTTGACATGGTAAAGCCAGAGTATCTTCATACTATCGCCTTTGGAAGCGAGATTTTTCCTATCAGGCAGTACCAGATTTGGAAGGAAGCAGTCCCAAAAGCAGAGTTTTTTAATCTGTACGGACCGACGGAAGCCACAGGAATGTCCTGTTATTATAAAGTAGACAGGGAGTTTTCCCTGGAAGATTCTATGCCCATCGGCCGGCCTTTTAAGAATACGGAGATTCTTTTGCTGGATGAGAACAATCGTCCGGCCCGTGAAGGTGAGATTTTGATTCGGGGTACTGCGGTGACCTTTGGTTATTATAATAATAACGAAAAGACACAGGAAGTATTTATACAAAATCCGTTAAACCCGTACTATAGAGACATTGTGTATAGGACTGGGGACATAGGAGCTTACAACGAGCGTGGAGAGCTGATCTTTGTTTCGCGCAAGGATTACCAGATTAAGCATATGGGACACCGGATTGAACTGGGAGAGATTGAGGTGCACACCAATCTAATAGAAAGTATAAAGCTGTCTGCCTGTATCTATGATAAGGAAAATTCCAAGATTGTCCTCTTTTATGTGGGAGAAGCTACTGCTGCGGAGATTATAGGACAGTTAAAGGAAAAGCTGCCCAGGTATATGCTGCCTAACCGAATTGAGAAGATTGCAAAGATGCCGTTTACAGCCAACGGAAAAATCAACCGTTTGGCTTTAAAAGAACAGATAAAGGAGAATGAGTAATGGACGAGATTTTAGAGATTCTTAAGGACTTACACCCAGATGTGGATTTTGAGAGCTGCGATACCTTGATTGACGACGGGATTTTAGATTCCTTTGACATTGTAACAATTATTGCGGAAATCAGCGATGCATTTGATGTAAAAATCGGCGCGGAACAGATTGTGCCGGAGAATTTCAATTCTGCAGAAGCCCTCTGGAACTTGGTGCGTCGTCTGGAAGAAGACGAATAAGACAACGTTTGGCCTGCTGAGGGGAAATTATGCTATTTACATCGTATGAATTTATTGCGTTCCTGATTTTGTTGTTTATTCTTTATTATGCAATACCTGCAAGGCACCAATGGAAGCTTTTGCTTTTGGCCAGTTATGTGTTTTATTTTGTTTCAGGGTGGAAAAACGGTCTCTTTATTCTGCTGACAACAGTGAGCACCTATTTTCTGGCAAAAGGGATCGATAAGCTTCACAGGGAACAGGCAGCCTATCTGAAAGAGCATAAAAAGGAAATGAGCAAAGAGGAGAGGAAAGGCTACAAGGCGAAGATAAAGTCCCGTCAGTGGCGGCTTCTGCTGATGGGACTTTTTTTGAATTTTGGGATTCTGGCAGTATTAAAATATACAAACTTTGCCATTGCCAATGTAAACGGACTGCTGTCCTTTTGGGGGACGGAAAAAAGGCTTCCTTTTTTGAACCTGCTCCTTCCTCTGGGGATTTCGTTTTACACCTTTATTACAATGGGGTATTTGATTGATGTGTATCGAGGCAAATATCCGGCTGAAACGTGCCTGGGACGGCTGGCGCTGTTTGTGTCCTTTTTCCCCCAACTGATTCAGGGCCCTATTAACCGCTATGACGAAATGAAAGAAACTCTGTATACAGAGCACTTGTTTGATGCAAGGGAGATTGCTTTCGGACTAGAGCGGGTTTTGTGGGGGTTTTTTAAGAAATTGGTTATTGCAGATCGGATTCTGACAGGAGTTACCACCATTATCAAAGCGCCAGAGGTTTATGACGGAATCTATGTGTTTGTGGGCATGATGTTTTATGCGCTCCAATTATATGCAGATTTTACAGGCGGCATTGACATTACAGTGGGAGTTGCACAGGTCTTGGGGATTCGGGTCAGAGAAAATTTTATCCGGCCTTATTTTTCGAAAAATATTGCGGAGTATTGGAGACGATGGCATATTAGTCTGGGGGCATGGTTTACGGAATATATTTTTTACCCAGTGTCTGTCTGCCAGCCTATGCTGAACTTTTCCAGATTTTGCCGGAAGCATTTTGGAGACTATGTGGGAAAGAGAATGCCTGTGTATGTGGCCAGCCTTGCAGTATGGTTTACTACAGGTATTTGGCATGGCGCCAGCTGGAATTTTATTGTATGGGGCCTTTTAAACGGAATCATTATTATTTTGTCCCAGGAATGTGAACCTTTGTACGCCAGATTTCATTCCAGGTTTTCTGTGGCTGGAACATGGTGGTATTCCTTGTTTCAGGTAGTGCGGACTGTGCTGCTGATGAGCAGTCTTAGAATGTTGGACTGCTATCGGAATGTGCCTTTGACTTTTCGGATGTTTGGCGACATGCTCCTTCATTCTCGGTTGAGCCAGTTGTTTGACGGTCGGCTCATGAGCCTAGGGTTGACGATGAGCGACTATCTTGTGTTGGCATTGGGGACTGTGGTTTTAATAGGAGTCAGCCTGGCCGGAAGAAATGGAAGTGTCAGGGAAAAGCTGGCTGCACGACCGGCGCCGGTTCGGTATGCTGTGATTTACAGTTTGTTTTTGTGTACCCTGATCATTGGCGCGTATGGGGTGGGATATGATTCCAGCCAGTTTATCTATAACCAGTTTTAGGAGAGTGATTATGGGACGAAAAAGAGTGGTTCTGGCGCTTTTGACCGTGGTCGTGATTGGAAGCCTGGCATTTTTAAACAGCCTTTTAAAGCCTAAATATATGGGAGCAATTATAGAAGGGGCCTTAATCGCCGAATACTACGAAGAAACTACAGACCATGATGTAATTTTTATTGGCGACTGTGAGGTATATGAGAATTTTTCTCCTATTACCTTGTGGGAGGAATATGGAATTACCAGTTATATCAGAGGGAGTGCCCAGCAGTTAATCTGGCAGTCTTATTATCTTCTGGAAGAGACCTTGAAGTATGAGAAGCCCAAGGTGGTGGTCTTTAATGTTCTGGCTATGAAGTACGATACGCCTCAGAAGGAAGCTTACAACCGGATGACGTTGGATGGAATGAGGTGGTCCATGTCTAAGGCGAGAGATATTCGGGCTTCTATGACAGAGGAAGAGCAGTTTATTGAGTATGTGTTTCCGCTTCTCAGGTACCACTCCCGCTGGAGCGAGCTGACGAGAGAGGACTGGAAGTATCTGTTTCATAAAGATAAGGTTTCACACAACGGATATTATATGCGGGTAGACGCAAAACCTATGGGAACCTTTCCAAAAGAGAAGAAACTGGGAAATTATCAGTTTGGCAGTACTGCCTACGAATACCTGGACAAAATCACAAACTTGTGTAGAGAGAACGGTATCCAACTGATTCTTATTAAAGCGCCGTCGGTTTATCCTTCCTGGTACGACCAGTGGGATCAGCAGATGGAAGAGTATGCTAAGAAGAATCAGATTAGATATATAAATTTCCTGAACCTGCAGGAGGAGATTGGGCTGGATTTTGAAACCGATACATATGACGGCGGACTTCATTTGAATCTGTCAGGAGCCCAGAAGCTGTCTCAGTACTTTGGACAAACTCTGAGGCAGGAGTATGGACTTTCTAACCATCAAACAGATTCGAAGCTGGCTCAGGCCTGGAAGCCTAAGGTAGAATTTTACTACCAGATGAAGGCGGAGCAGGAACGGGATTTAGAGCAATATGGCTACATAAGAAAATTTCATGAGGAGTAGAGGGATTATGAAGAAGCGAGTCTATGTATTGGCTGCTGCATTGGCCTTGGGGCTGGGATTGTCTGGATGTTCAGGCGGCTCTGGAGCGGCAAAGGGAGCGACGGAAACGACGGCGGCCGGAGATTTAAAAGGTTCTGAGGAGGACAGTCAGGGGAATCCGAGGGGATTTTTGTTTGAGGCAAACGGCGTCGTTATGGGGATGAATGAGGAAGTAAGTCCTATTTTGAGTGGTCTGGGAGAGTACAGTAATTATGCGGAGACGCCTAGCTGTGCCTTTCAGGGGCTGGATAAGATTTACAGCTACAATGGATTTGATCTCTATACGTATCCAAAAGATGATGTGGATTATGTAAATTCCATTTATTTTATTGATGAATCCGTATCAACGCCAGAAGGAATCCATTTGGGGTCTGCCGAGGAGGAGATGCTGGCAGCCTATGGTGAGGATTATGTAGAGGAGTTCGGCGTATATACATATACAAAAGAAAAATCCACCTTGTCTTTCATTGTGACAGATGGAGTGATTGAGTCAATCGAGTATGTGGCGATCACAGAATAAGGAGGAGATAAACATGAAAAGATGGAAGGTAGTTTTAGTGACGGCGGCATTTTGGGCTTTGGGGAGTTTTCCGGCTTTGGCGACAAACAGCCAAGCACAAGGCCCTGGAGTGGAGGGAAAATGGCAGCAAAGTGAAGATGGAAGGCAGTATTATGTGAATGTTGACAATACCCGCCCTGTTTCTGAATGGAAGGAAATTCAGGATGCATGGTACTACTTTGATGAAGAAGGCTATATGAAGACTGGGTGGATCGAGCATGACGGGAAGCAATACTGGACCAACCATTCTGGCTGCAGAGTTTCGGACATCACCATGGCGATTGATGGATTTGAATGCACCTTTGATGCAAGCGGCGTCTGTCGCAGCCGTTATAAGCAGCCCACGGTTATCCCTTCAGAAGAAGAAAAGTCAGAGACCCATCATTCTGTGGATGCGATGGCGGATAAAGTACTGGATCAGATTACCAACGACCAGATGAGCAAAACGGAAAAGGCCAAGGCGATCTATTCCTGGGTTCGCAGTAATATCAGATATGTATCCAGAGCGGAAAAAGGCGACTGGGTACAGATCGCATACAATGGATTTCGCAAAAAATCTGGCGACTGTTATACTTACTACGCAGTGTCTTTGGCGCTGTTAAGCAGAGCGGGGATCCCAAGCATTGAGGTGACGCGTCTGGACGGCCATCATTGGTGGAACCTTATTAACTGTGGGGAAGGCTGGTATCATTTTGACACCACCCCAAGAAATGGCGGCGGAGACTTCTGCCTCCTGACTGACGCCAAACTCCAGGAGTATTCCAATAAACATGTGACAACACGTATGCCTTATGGTAGCCACGGATTTGAAACTACGTTGTATCCCTCAACGCCATAATTGAGGAGAGGAAGATTACAGTTCACGCTGCAGTTACTCTTAAAGAGCACCAGACTGCCACGTGAACTGTTTTTTAGCCTATGGCAGGTAAAATTAAAGAAAAGAAGGGAGAAATCAAATGAACAAGAAGGGTGCATTTCCAGGCTGCCTTTTCCTCATTTATGTTGTGTCTTATGGGGTTCAGGCAATTTATTCTACTTATCTGAACTTGTTTTTGAAGGGAGAGGGATTAAATGAGGGGAAAATTGGATTGATTGCCTCGGTTTCGGCTGCCGTGGCCCTGGCAGGCCAGCTTTTATGGGGAGTTTTAAGCGACAGGGCAAAAGTCAAAAACCACATTCTTCAGCTCCTTTATTTTGGGGCTGCTGTTACAGGGCTGTTTTTTTACGCTGGAGCAGGGTTTTATTTTTTCTTAATGATGGGGATTGTATTTACGATCTTTTATGAACCGACAGCGACTTTGCAAGATAATCTGGCATTAGAAATTTTGGAAGACGGACCTTATGATTTTGGGAAGATTCGCTTAGGCGGAACAGCAGGATATTGTGTGACAGTACTTTTGGTTGGATATTTTTTGGATAATCACTACCGGAATATATTTTTTCTGATCTCTGGAGCTTTATTTCTGTGTGCCGCCATTTTTCTAAAACTGAAGCCTGTATATGGACAAGGGGGAAAGAAGGCTGATAAAGGCAGCTTTAAGAACCTTGTGTTCAATAAACACCTTATGGCCATGATTGGGATTCAAATGATGTTTCGAATCGGGAACGTATACTTTAGTTCCTTTTATCCGATTCATTTGACTGAGACTGGCGGAACCAGTTCCAATGTGGGGCTTATCGTTTTTGTATGCGCTTTATCAGAAATTCCAATCTATTATTTGATATATCACGTGGTGGAACGGTGGGGAGAAGATAAGGTTCTGATAGGAGCGGGCATAGTAACTGGTCTGCGCTGGATGATTCTTTCTAAGGCTCAGAGTATGCCTTTCATTTTGCTGGTCAGTTTGTTTCATGGAATAGGTTTTACAGCGTTCAGTTATTGTGTTCTTTATACAATTAATACCAGTGTCCCGAAAAATATAAGGGCCACAAGCCAGATGATGAATGCGATTCTTTTAAGCCTGACATCGAAGGTTCTCTTTGGGTATCTGAACGGGCTTGCCAGTGAGAAATTTGGAATTTCCCAGATGGTAGGAGTTTACGGAGTTTTGATGATGGCGGCAACGGCGTTGTATTTCGCATTCGTGATCTACAGCAAGAAGAGGACGGTATAGAAATTGGCTCTTGACAGTAAGAGCATTTTGCGATTTAATATAATTAAGTTAATTAAATAAATTATTCTCAAAGTTATTTCTATTCATAGGGTAAGGAGGAATGCCATGAGTGATACCATGTACGATTATATTTTTGAACAGCCAGAGGCGTTAAGGCGAGTGTTTGAGTACAGAGAAGAGGACGGACAAACGTTTGTGAAACAGTATAGCAAAGTAAAGCCTAAAAGAGTTTACTTAATTGGAAGCGGCTCCTCGTTGAACGCGGCAAAGGCGGCGGCGCCTGTGATGGAGAAGATGTTAAAAGTGGAAGTGACGCCCGCTGCATCTTCGGCCATTCCAAAGCTTTGGGAAGAGAATGTTTTTCTGATTTTTATTTCTCAGGGTGGAAATTCTACGAATACAGTACAGGCCATTCAACAGTATTCCAGATATCCTCATATAGCTCTTACAGGGATGGAAACGTGCGCCGTGAATGCGATTACAGATCATGTTCTGATCCGGTGTGGGGAAGAAAAGGCGGGGCCAAAGACCAAAGGATATGTGAGTACCTTTTTTCTTCTGTGCTGTCTTGGGCTGGAAGCAGGAAGGGAGTCTGGAAGTATCTCTGAGGAGGAATACCAGAAAGCGGTTTTTAAAGGGAGCCAGGCGATTGGGCGGATGAAGGAAAATATTCAGATTGCCTGCAGCTGGTTTGAGAAACAGGCAGAGGAGATGAAAAAGATCGAGAAGTGTGTCTGTGTGGGAAAACATATGGGCAGGGCGGCGGCTCTGGAATCTGCCTTAAAGCTGCAGGAGACTCTGCTGATTCCGGCTTCTGGCTATGAATATGAGGAGTTTCTTCATGGACCTGATATGGCTCTTGATGAGAAGATGGCGGGGTTATATCTGTTGCCAGAACAAACGGACCCAGATTATGAACGTTTTGTGGGACTTGTCACGTATCACAGAAGCAAATCGCCCTATGTGTACACGGTGGGCGGGGGACCTGAATTTGACACAGACAAAGATTTAAAGATTGGCGGGGAAGATTCTGAGGAATGGAAGCTCTTTAGCTGGTGCCTGCCAAGTCAAATTATGGGCGCCAGGATTCCAAGCCTTGTAGGAAAGGAAGGAAAGGGACATATTATTTTTGAAGAACTGGATGAAATTCTGACAATCAAAGCTAAAGAGCAAAAGTGAGATGGAGTAAAACGTGGAATATGTAATTGGAATTGACAGCGGAGGGACAAAATATCGTGTACAGGCGGAAAACTTAAGGGGAGAGAAGCTGGGAAACTATGTGGGAAGTACTGCCAGCCACTACTCTTTTCCAGAGGAACAGGTAAAAAGCAGAATCAATCATCACATTGATCAATGTCTGGCAACTTTTGGGGGAAAGCGAGGAGACTGCAAATATCTGGTCTGCGGAACCACAGGTCTTGACACTCAGGAAGACGATATCTTTTTAAATATGCTCTATCAAAATCTGGAAGGATTCCATTGTCCTATTGTGGTGAAGAATGATGCGGAGATCGCCCATTATACGGTTACTGGAGGAACAGGGCTTTTAGTAATTTCGGGCACAGGGTCTATCGCATTTGGGATTAATCAAAAGGGAAAAATGGGAAGAGTGGGTGGATGGGCCTTTTCCATCATGGGAGAGGAGGGCTCAGGAACCTGGGTAAACAGAAAGGCGCTGCGATATCTGGCAAACTGCTATGATAAGGTGGCGAGGGAAGGACTTTTGGCGGATTTGATTAAAGAGAAACTGGAAATTAACACCGCAAAAGACCTGGCAGATTATTCTGCATTTCTCATGAAGCATAAGAATGGAACGACTAGTTTAGGTGAGATTGTGGATTACGCTGCGGAGCATGGAGATGAGAATGCTGTTAGGATTCTGAAAGATGCAGCCAGAGAAACGGTAAAGCTTGCCGACAATCTGATTCGGGTTCTGGAAATGCAAAGAGATAGCCAGATTGTGATTGGTATCTGGGGAAGCAATATTGTTCAGAGTAAAATTCATTCAGGGGAATTTGAACACCTGATAAAAGAGAAATACCTTCAGGCTGTGGTGAGAAGGCCAAAAGACGAGGCTGTGGAAGGCGCTGCAAGAATGGCGAGAGAACTGTATGAAAACAGGGAATAATAAAATCATCAAGGAGGAAACTATGAGAAGGTACGTAGCATTTACAATGGCATTAGTGGTAGCATCTGCATTACTGGCAGGGTGTTCATCTAAAGATAAGACAGAAGACAATACCAATACTACCGCAGTTTCTGGGACGGCGGTCCAGGAAAGCAAAGAGGAGGCACCGACAGAGAGTGGGGATAAGACAAAAGAGATTGTAAATTACTGGCACATTCATACTGGGGATGAAGCTAAGGTGGAGGATGAACTGATTGCGGCTTACAACGCTTCTCAGGACAAGTATGAGGTGGTGGGCCTTTCCATGAACGATCAGCAGAAATTGATTGTGGCTTTATCAAGCGATGAGGGACCAGATGTTATTTTTTCCAGCAATGCAAATTTGACTACTTACTATTTTAACGGACTTTTAAAAGATTTGCAGGAATATGCAGACAGGGACCAGATTGATTTTAGTCAATGGACGGACAAAGCGATTCAGGCTTGTACCTTTGACGGTAAATTGTATGCAATGCCAGAAAGCGGCGGAAGCGCTATTCAGATGTTTTACAATAAGGATCTGTTAAAGGCAGCAGGATACAGTGAACCGCCGGCAACTATGGAAGAACTTTATGAAATGTCGGAGAAGATCACAAAGCTTGATGGAAATGGGGATATTGAGGTTATGGGATATCCGCTGTTCCCTCTGGCAAGCGCAAGACAGGAGCTGATTTATGCCTTTGGCGGCCGCTGGTGGGATGAAGAAGGGAACCTGACTCCTGAGTCAGAAGGAATTTTGGAAAGTCTTCACATGAATCTTCAGGTGCGTGAAAAGTATGGAATCGAAAAGGTTCAGGCTTTTGTAGGCACGGCAAACACGAACCGTTATACAGAGCAGGATATGTTCTTTACCGGACACCAGGCGTTCCGATTTGACGGCGCGTGGCTTCCAACCATGATTGCCAACAACAATCCAGATTTGAATTACGGGATTGCTTTAGTGCCTGGCACTAAGGCTCATCCAGAAAACAGGGGCGCTTCCCGTTATGAGGCAGGAACCGTGGCTATGCCTGTGAATGCAAAGTGCAAAGAGGGAGCCTGGGACTTTATTAAATTTGCCTCAAGCCATGAGGGTTCCAAGATTATGGATTTTGGCAGAGGCATGACGCCTGCCAGGATTGATTTGATGGATGATCCTGATTTGAAATCAATTCCGGGACTGGAGGTCTTTATAGAAGCCACCAAGCAGGGAAACGGAATTAATTATCCCCAGATTAAAGACTATGCAAAATATGTTTCTCTGATTGATAATGCACTGGATCTTGTCTATAACGGCTATCAGACGCCAGAGGAGGCCATGGCTGATCTTGCCGAACAGTGTAAGGGGCTGGAGTAAGCAATCTTATGCATCTGCCGTTCAAACCGGCAGATGCGTTCTGTGAAAGGAGTTCATGGTATGAAGAAACGGGTGAAGCAATCTGTGAAGGACAAACGAAACAATCTGAATGGGTTTCTGTTTGCACTTCCATGGATTATCGGATTTTTGTGCTTCAGCATTTATCCTTTGGCAAGTTCTCTGTATTACAGTTTTACTTCTTTTAGCCCTGTGTCAGATCCGGTATGGATTGGAATGAAGAATTTCCAAAATATTTTTCAGGATCCTCTGGTGGTGAAGTCGCTGAAAAACACGCTTTTCATGTCCTTTATTTCCACGCCTTTAAACCTGCTTTGCGCCCTTTGTCTGGCTTTAATCTGTGCAAGGCAGCAAAAGGCCAAAGGCGTTGTCAGAACGATCTACTTTCTTCCCTCTGTCATCCCGATGGTAGCAGGGACTATGGTTTGGATTTGGATGTTTGATCCAACCTATGGAATTATTAACTCAGTTTTGGCTAAACTCGGAATCAGGGGGCCGGCCTGGCTCTTAGATCCGAAGACTACAAGGTGGTCTCTTGTGATGATGGGGCTGTGGCACGTCGGTACAGCCATGCTGGTGATTATGAATGCGGTCCAGGAGGTTTCCAGCAGTTATTACGAGGCGGCAAAGATAGACGGAGCTAATGTGTTTGACCTGTTTTTTCATATCACGATTCCGGGAATCGCACATGTGATCGTGTATCAGGCAATCTTGAATTTGATTAACTCCTTCCAGTATTTTCAGCAGGTCTATATCATTGTCCGCGCCAGCAGCGGGAATGCCATCGGGCTTGCAAGCGGAGGGCCAGCCAATTCGATTTTGATGTATCCCCTCTATATTTTCCACAATGCGTTTGTGTATATGGATATGGGGAAAGCCTCTGCCATGGCGTGGCTCTTGTTTCTTGTAGTGGCAGCTATGACGGTTATTATGATAAAAGTGACGAAACGGGTAACCGAAGGAATGGGAGGCGAATAGATGAAAACGATCCAATACTATCAGAGAAAGAAGAGAGTGCTCCGATTGCTGAGAGGGAGTATGGTATTCCTCTTATGTGTAATTTTTATCACGCCGTTTATTGTTATGATCAGCACTTCATTTCGGACGAACTCGGATGCGTTTACAAAACCAGTCTCTCTTTTGCCGCGTGTGTGGACGCTGGATAATTTTCCGGCGGCCATGAAAGTAATTCCCTATTGGAAATACATGGGGAATACGTTATTAATCACCGCCCTGTCTATAATCGGGAATCTGCTTTCCACTCCCATGGTGGCGTACTCTCTTGCCAAGATCAAGTGGAGAGGCGCTTCCATCATATCAGGGCTTTTGATGGCGACTATGATGATTCCCTATTCCGTTACTATGATTCCTCTGTATAAAGTATATTCTGCCCTACATTTGACGAATACCTATGTGCCGTTGATTCTACCTACCTTTTTTGGAAGCTCGTATTTTATTATTATTATGAGGCAGTTTATGACTGGGATTTCTGACTCTTTATTGGATGCGGCGAAAATTGACGGCGCAAATGAGTTTCAGCGGTATTTACGGATTGTGCTTCCCTTATGTAAGCCGGCCATGACCACAGTTGCGATTTATGCGTTTATGAATGCGTGGTCAGATTATCTGGCGCCTATGATTTACATTACAAAGACGGAAAAACTGACCTTATCATTGGGATTGCAGCAGTTTATGGGAGAGTATTCCACAGATTGGGCCCGTTTGATGGCAGCGGCATTAATTTTTGTCATTCCAGTAGTGGTATTTTATATCATATTCCAAAGAAATTTTGTACAGGGCGTTTCCACAAGCGGATTGAAGGCCTGAGTAAACAGACAGGAGAAGAGAAAAAGATGGAGAAAACATTGGAAAAAGAACTACAGGAATCCCTTTATATTCATATCCCGCTGAAACCGGATATGGAAAAATCATTGGAAACTCTGGATTTAAAAAAGGAGATTTTGGAGGAAGCGGTTATCTGGGACGGAAAAGGATTGACTCCATGGACCTTTGAAGGAGAAGGAAGGGCAAAGGTAGAAAATGGAAGACTGATTCTCAAGACAGGAAGCAGGAGTAACCATTGGCCGGGAGAAGAGGCGCGTTCTGTCAATGCTCCTACTGGAATTTATGCCACATTTGGTTCTTATGAGGCCAAATTGAATGTAAAGGGATTAGATCTTTCAAAGTACAATCGGCTGTATTTTAAGATTCGTCCTAACTGCAAAGGGATGCACAGCCCATGTGTGAGAGCAGCTTTTATTAATAATGGAACGGTTAAGATTCCAGACGCCTACTCTCGGGAAGGGTGGAATTGCATCAACTTAAAGAATGAGGAATGGAATACGTGCACATGGGAGATTGATTCCATTGCCCATGACCAGGTGGAGGAGGTTTCGTTTATTGTTCACCGTTATGGCAGAGAAGTGTCTGGCTCTGAGGAACTGGACTATGAACTGTGCGACATCCGCCTTCAAAAGGTAAAGCCTAATGTGGTCAATGGATGGCAGTGTCAGGAGGAGACGGCGGTATATTCTACAACAGGATATGACATAAAGGGCCGAAAGCTATCGGTGGCCAATACCAAAGAGAAAAACTTTGCGATTGTGGACCTTGAAAAGGGCGAGACTGTCTATTCAGGTCAGGTTGAGACGGTAAATGTATTTCATGGATCGTTTCAGGTATTGGATTTCAGTTCGCTAAAGACAGAAGGAACGTATAAGATTGTGATGGGGGAATTTGAAAGCAGCCCATTTCAGATTGCAGAGCATATTTTTGAGACGACGGTTTGGAAGCTGATTAACTTCTTATTTGGAGAACGATGTGGATGTCCGGTTCCAGGTAAGCATGGAACTTGTCATCAGGATGTGATTGCCCGTCACAGAGAGGTCTCTGTGGTATATGCAGGCGGATGGCACGATGCGGCGGATGTGAGCCAGGAGAGCATCCAGACCTGTGAGACTGCCCATGCTTTAATGAGTGTTGCCAGGGCGGTTAGAAGTGACAGTCCTGTTTTGGCTGCCAGGCTTTTAGAAGAGGCTCAGTGGGGAGCGGATTTTATTCTGCGTACACGGTTTGGAGACGGCTATCGGGCCAGCGGAGCAGGGATGCGAAGATGGACAGACAATTTTATTGGAAATTTTGACGATGTTGAGGCTCGCGTTTCCAATAATTCCTTTGTGAATTTTACCATGGCAGCATGTGAGGCAGATTTGTATGATGGATTTTATCAGTTTGATAAGGCCCTTGCCTGGAAATGTCTGGAAGCTGCCAAAGAGGATTTTGCGTTTGCCTATGAGCGTTTTTTGCGGATTGGCGTCGAATCATACTATATGATGGAACATGCCCATGGCTCTGCATTATCTCAATATTACGCAGCAGCATTGTGGGCGGCTTCTCTTTTGTACCAATATACAAAGGACAGCCAGTATGTTTTAAAAATTCATGAGATGGCAGATAATTTGCTTTTGTGTCAGGAGACAGGAGAAGGGGATCTTCCAATGAAGGGATTTTTCTACCGTGATGAAGCCCACTCTCAGATCATGCACTCAGCTCACCAGTGTCGGGAGCATCTGTTTGCCGAGTCCCTGGCCAGTGCCTGCAAGGCTCTCCCAGAGGATTCCGAGAGAGGAAAATGGGAAAA
Organism: uncultured Hungatella sp.; assembly: GCA_910579515.1. Taxonomy (GTDB): domain Bacteria; phylum Bacillota; class Clostridia; order Lachnospirales; family Lachnospiraceae; genus UBA3402. The sequence goes on along the minus strand of CAJTUV010000007.1, from coordinate 70,942 downwards.
TGCCTTAAAGCTCTATGGCCGATATCTGAAAGGTCTTATGAAATACAATGCGCCTTATGGGATGCTGCCAGCCGGAATTTATGAAATGCGGGAAATCTATGATAAGGAAGCCTTTAGGCGGGTTCATGAGGACAGAGTTGTGTTTGAAGAGGAAATCGAAAATTATAAGGAACAGCTGGAGAATGGAATTTCCATTGGAAAGGACTGTTATGTGAAGGCGTTTCCGGCTTGGTTTTCTTTCCGAGGCAACTCAGGCGTTCTTTTGTCTATGGGAAAATCTGCAACGGTGATAGGGAAGTATTTTGATGATGAAGAACTGATGCAGATTGGGAGAGAGCAGTTATATTGGACCCTTGGAAAGAACCCTTTTGGACAGTCCCTGATTTATGGAGAAGGGGAAAGATATGGTCAGATGTATACGGCTCTTCTTGGAGAAACCGTAGGTGAGATAACTGTAGGAGTTGAGACGAAGGCAAACCTGGATGAACCTTACTGGCCGCCGGCAAATATAGCCACTTACCGGGAGGTGTGGACCACACCGCCGACCAGATGGCTGTGGATTGCGACGGATCTTATGTAATTATAGTTTCCAACACTGTCAGAATATGGTATATATTTTATAGAACGATGTATGAGAAGAGGGGAAATTTGTATGCCATATGTACAGGGAAGTATGAAGGAGTTAAACCGGAAAACCGTATTCAGACTGGTGGCGGAACAGTATGAAATCACCCGCACAGAGATCGCAGACCAAACCCAGAGCAGTGTTCCGACGGTTTTAAAGATCACCAATTTTTTGCAGAGTGAACATATTATTTCTCAGGTGGGGAATGAAAAGACAGCAAGAGGGAGACATCCCCAGATTTTCCGTTTTGAGCCAGATTCGATTCTGGGGATCGGGATTTCTTATGACGGAAGCCGTATGGTGGCGTCTCTGGTGAATTATTATGGAGAAGAGAAACTGTGTGTGGAGGAGAACGTAAGCCAGACGTTTGATGCGATGATGGAGAAGCGTTTTCCTGAGATTATTGACGAGATGCTGAAAAAAGAGGGGAGGGAGTATGTCAGGGCAGTGGGAATCTGCATAAGCGCATCCGTTGATACAGAACATTCCATTGTTCACCTTGGCGGCTTTTCAAAATTACGGATCGAGAGGGAAGTCGCCAGGAGCGTACAGATATTATCTGAGAAGATCAACCTGCCAGTGTATTTGTTTAATGATGTGAATGCGGCGGCTGTGGGAGAGTATGTTCTTAGAAAGATGAAGAAAGAGGATCTTGTTTATGTTTATGTGAGCGAGGGAACCGGCGCAGGTATTATACTGGAAGGAAAGCTGAGGACAGGAAAGCATTTCTACAGCGGAGAGATTGCACATATGGTGTTTGAAACAGACTTTGTTACAGATCGGAGAAAACCGGGATGGATGGAGAGGAAGCTTTCTTTCAAGAGTATAGAGGAAAGCGCACAGTCACGAGAAGGACAGGTGGATTATGCTGCCAGATATATCAGCTTAGTGATTGCCAATATTTGCAATACCATGGATATTCAGAATGCTGTGCTTGGAGGAGAGATTATACAGTTTTTGGGACAAGCACTTTTTGAAAAAACCAGGTCATATCTTGACCGATTGCAGTTATTCCCAATCAACTTAACCAGGTATGTGAATGAAAATTCGGATCTTGTGGGGGCGGCTTATCTGGCTTTACAGCGACAGCTGGCCAATATTTTGTCTGACAATGACTAAGACAGAAAGGACTATATTATGAAATATCGTGGAAAAATGGTGGACTCCCATCATCACATGGTGGGCGGTTATGGAGAGGGGCTGGCTTTTTATGAGGTTTATCAGCGTCTGATGGAGCTGGAAAAATTGCAGGCCATGAACGTAGTGATGATTCCTCAGTGGTGCGAGGAAAACATCAGTCAGAATCAGCAGGCCATACTGCTGAAATTGTTGTACCCGGGAAAGTTTTACTCCTATGCCGGATTTGATTATTATCTTCCTGAAGGAAAAGCGCCAAAAGATCTGGAGCTTCAGGCAATACAGTATTTAGATATGGGATTTGACGGCATCAAGATGGTAGAGCTAAAGCCTATGGTGTATAAGCAGCTAGGCTGCCCTGAATTATCTTCTGAAAAATATGAGGGCATGTGGAGATTTATGGAAGAGACCGGCGCTCCGGTGCTGTTTCATATGGGAGATCCGGAAACGTATTGGGACAGAAGCCGCTGTACAAAACTGGCGCTGGAGTCTGGGTGGTTTTGCGGCGATGGCAGCTTTCCGCCTCTGGAGGATTTTTACGCCAATATTGAGAGGGTATTAGACCGGCATCCGAAACTGAATATTTCTCTTGCTCATTTCTACTTCCTGTCAGATCAGCTGGAACGTGCCCAAAAGACCATGGATAAATATCCCTTTGTCCGGTTTGACATTACTCCCGGAAGAGAAATGTACGAGAATTTTTCTAAAAGGCCTGACGAGTGGAGAGAGTTTTTTATGAAGTATCAGGACCGGATTCTTTATGGTACAGACAATGGCTGGGGTGGGACCTCGGACACTGAAGAACGGTTTAGCCTTGCAGAGGAAAATGCACAAGTGCAGCATCGGTTCCTTCAGACTGGAGACGTGTTTGAAGGATATGGATTTACGGTTAGAGGAATCAATCTGCCTCAGAAGGTTCTGGAAAAAATATATTACAAAAACTTTGAATGTATGGCTGGGAGCGCTCCAAAGGACATGGACGCCAGAAAGGGACTTGCCTATGTGGAGGAAATGATGGAGTGCTATCGCAATACGGAAATTCCTTATTATGAAAAGGAAATGGAACTGATGGGATTTATTCAGAGAGAAATTAAGGCTTTTATAGCACAGGAGAATCTGTAATGGAAAAATGCAGGGTTTTACTTCTTGGAGAGAGTTATAGCGCTACCCACACGTTTGTCCGCGGCAGAAATTATGTGACCTTGCCTCAATACGGGCATTTTGGGACAGAGATTGCCGCCATGCTGGAAAAAGAGGGATTTGACGTCACCTTGATTGTTACTCATGATATTCCAGAAAAGTGTCCTGTAAGGAGGGAAGATTTCGGGGCATATGATGTGGTGATTTTAAGTGACGTGGGAAGCGATACCATGCTTACTCAGCCCCCAAACCAGGAGGGAAAACGCAATCCCAACAGGCTGCAGGAGCTTGCTGGTTATGTAGAGCAGGGCGGCGGTGTTGTGATGGTGGGCGGCTATTTTAGTTTTTCTGGCATTGGAAATCAGGCAAGGTACAACTTGACGCCTTTGGCTAAGGCGCTTCCGGTCTCCATCTCGAATTATGACGACAGGGTGGAGTGTCCAGAAGGCGTCTTTGTGGAGGTAACCTATTCAGGGAATACAAGATTATTCGAAGGGATTCGGATGGAAGACTGTCCTCCGTTTGGCGGGTATAATAAGACCGTGATAAAAGAGGATGCAGAATTATTCGCTACGTTTTATGGGGACCCGTTTCTGGCAGGCAGAAGATATGGAAAGGGAAGAACCTTCGCGTTTACTACAGATTGTGCGCCGGATTGGGCTCCGCGTTCTGTCCTTTCCTGGGAGGGATATCCCAAATTGCTGGCCAACATCATCCGCTGGAGCGCAGGCGTGTTGAATTGAGATTGACATAGAAAGAGAGGGAATAAAAAGATGGCAGATATTTATGAAAAGATGAAGGAAATGGGAATCACGCTTCCGGCTCCGCCGCCCAAAGGCGGGATTTATTCACCAGTGATGGAATTTGGGGATCATTTACTGTACTGCTCTGGCTGCGGCAATGACATTGGCGATGGAAAGCAGCTTCTGGGTAAAGTAGGAAGGGATTTGACACTGGAGGAGGGGAGAGAGGCTGCTCGTGCTTGTATGTTGAACCTTCTTGCTAATCTTCAGGCCAAACTTGGGGATTTGAATCGAATCAAGCGGTGTGTAAAAGTACTGGGATTTGTAAATTGTACAGACGATTTTACACAGCATCCTCAGGTAATCAACGGCGGTTCAGAACTTCTTCTGGACTTGTTTGGCGAGGAGAGAGGGCTTCCTACCAGGACGGCCATGGGAACTAATTCCTGCCCAGGCAATATCCCAGTGGAAATCGAGCTTTTGGTGGAGTATCAGGATTAAGAGGCCGCGAATATGGATGAAAAATTTGAAAAACGTCTGGAAGAGTCCTTGTGGATTCATAAGCCGCTGAGCGTGGATGAAAGCCAGAGCGTCGAAGACAGAAATTTAAGTAAGAAGGTTCTAAAGGATGTTAAGGTGTGGGATGGAAAATCTCTGGACAGGTGGAGTTTTGACGGCGAGGGAAGCGCAGAGCTTGCAAATGATGGTGTGATTGCCCTGACCACGAAATCCAGAGCAGAGCATTGGCCGGAAAATGAGGTTCGCTCTGTGGATGCAGCCAACGGGTATTATGCAACATTTGGATCCTATATTGCCAGGCTGGATGTATCTGGTATGGAGCTGTCAGCTGGAAATCGGATTTGGTTTCGAATCCGTCCTGTATGCCCAGGGCTTCACAGCCCCATTATTCGGGTGGGGTTTACGAACAATGGAGAAATAAAGATTCCTGATGCCTACTCTCGAGAAGGATTTCATGCCATTAATTTAAAAAATCATCAATGGAATACCTGCATCTGGGAGATAGAATCCATTGCTCATGATAAGATTGAGGAAATTTCTTTTAATGTTCATCGCTATGGGCAGGAATTAAGTGGTGGAGAAGACCTGCGTTTTGAAATCTGCGATATTCGGTTTCAGGAGGCAGAATACTGTAACGTGGTTTATGGATGGCAGTGCCGGAAGAATACAGCGGTCTATTCTACAGCAGGATATTTTAAAAACGGCGTAAAGACAGCGGTGGCGAATACAGAAGCGAAGTCGTTTTTCATTCTGGACGGGAACGACGACCATGTTGTGTATACCAGACAAGTTCAGGAGAAGCGAAATCACTTCGGCTGTTTTGGGGTTCTGGATTTTACAGAGGTAGAAAAGGAAGGAATCTACCGGATTAAAGTAGGAGAATTTATCAGCGAAAAATTTCAGATTTCAGATACGGTTATGGAGGAGACAGTGTGGAAGCTGGTGAATTTCCTGTTTAGTGAGCGGTGCGGGTATCCGGTTTTACAGAAGCATGGAGTGTGCCATGGCGATGTGACTGCGCGCCATAACGGATTGATTCTGGCTTATCAGGGCGGATGGCATGATGCTGCAGATGTTTCTCAGCAGACGATTCAATCTGCGGAGGTGACTCATGCTCTTCTTCAGACGGCTCACACAGTAAAGGAGCGCAATCCCAGACTTTACATGCGTTTAATGGAAGAAGCCAACTGGGGATTGGACTTTATTCTGAGAATGCGGTTTGGGGATGGGTATCGGGCGACAGGGGCCACGATTCGCCGGTGGACTGACGGTTGGATTGGAAATATGGATGATTGTGAGGCCAGAGTCCATAATCGGAGTTTTGACAATTTTGTGATGGCGGGTGTGGAAGCGTATGCAGGAATCATGTTTGCTAAAGAGGATGAAGCATTGGCCTGGAAATGTGTGGAGGCGGCAAAAGAGGATTATGAGTTTGCGGCGACACGTTTTTCAAGGATTGGACTAGAGGAGCCTTATACAAAGGAGCATACGGCCAGCGCCAGCCTGTCTCAGTACTATGGGGCAGCCGGTTGGGCGGCTTCTGTTCTATACAAGGCGACGAAAGACGAGGCGTATGTGGATTACCTTGTAGAATATATAGATAAGCTGCTTATGTGTCAGGAGACAGACAATGAAAAATTGCCGATTCACGGATTTTTCTATCGGGATGAATCCAAAAAGACGATTGTACATTTTTCTCACCAAAGCAGGGACCATATCTTTGTACAGGCACTACATGAGGCATGTACCGCTGTGCCCAAACATTCAGACCGGCAAAAGTGGGAGACTTCCATGAGGCTTTATGGCCAATATCTTTTGGCATTGGCAGAGTATACGGCGCCTTATGGAATGCTTCCAGCAGGGATTTTTTCAGAGACAGAAGTGGAAGACTATGAGACATTTCAGCTGATTCACCCCAAAGTAGACTATGAACGGGAGAAGCCAAACTATTTAGAGCAGCTTAGGCAGGGAATTTCTCTGGGGAATGGATATTATCTGAAATGTTTTCCTGTGTGGTTTTCCTATCGCGGAAATTCTGCACTTCATCTCTCTATGGGGAAGGCTGCGGCCTTGGTTGGAAACTATTTTGGTGATGACGCTTTGATTCAGGTGGGAAAGGAACAGCTTTACTGGACGCTGGGGAAAAATCCTTTTGGACAGTCCCTGATTTATGGTGCGGGGACATTTTACGGTCAGCAATATACGGCATTGCTGGGAGAAACAGTGGGTGAAATTCCGGTAGGAGTGCAGACTCTGGCAAATGAGGATATTCCCTATTTTCCACAAGCCAATATTGCTACATATCGCGAAGTCTGGACAACGCCAGCAGGACGCTGGTTATGGATTGCAGCCGATGTTTTGTAAGGGAATGTCAGTCGATGAAGGGGGAAGCATGAGAAAAATCATTGACAGTCACAGCCATCTTCACGGTGGCTATCAGGGATTGGAACAGTTTTTAGAGGATTCCAGAACATTATATGAGAGGGCAGGCGCTGGGCAGGCTGTGGTGGCTGGAGCGCCTTTGTGGAGCCCAGAGTATGTGAACCAGAATCCCCTTATGATGTTGTTTAAACTGAAAAATCCAGGGAAAGTTTACGCTTATGCAGGGCTGGACTACTATACCCCAAGGGGGGTGAACCAGAGGATTTTTTGAGACAGGTGAAACGATTTATGGCAATGGGCTATGACGGTATCAAACTTCTGGAGATGAAGCCCATGCTTCTTCGTAATCTTGGTCAGGCATGGCTGAGTAAACCGTGCTATGAGGAAATGTTTGGATATCTTGAGGAGAAGCAGATTCCGGTTCTTTTGCATGTAAACGATCCAGAAACCTTCTGGAAGCGGGAAACATGTCCTTCCTTTGCCATTGAACGGGGATGGTGTTATGAGGATGAAAGTTATGCCACTAAGGAAGAGATTTATCAGGAGATGGAGAAGGTATTGAAGACCCACCCAAGACTGAAAGTCGTTCTGGCTCATTTCTATTTTCTGTCAGATGATATCAGGCGGGCGGAATATGTGATGGAAACCTTCCCAAAGGTCTGGTTTGACTTGACGCCTGGGACAGAGATGTATCAGAATTTTGCCAAAATTCCAGAACAGTGGCACGATTTTTTCTTAACATATCAAAACCGGATTTTGCTGGGAACGGATAATGGCGGACTGAGTGCAGACGGTATGACTCCAATGGAAGAAAAGATAGAGTATGCCAGGAAAAATGTGAAATCTATCTGCAGATTTCTGGAGACAGAGGACTCCTTCGAGGGATATGGATTTGAGATGAAAGGGATTGGTCTGCCTGACGATGCCGTTGATAAGATCTGTTATGGAAATTTCCAGACAATGACTGGATTTATGCCCAGAATGGCAGATGTGGACCAGGTTTTAGCATACACAGAGGAACTTCTTAAACGGTATAAGGGAGCATATCATATGACATATTTTGAACGCTCTTATCCATTGCTGGAACAAATCTATAAGGAGCTGAAGACGTTTCGATGACAGAGGGAAAAGCTATGAAGACATACCACTTTCAGGGAGAGGAGATGGTTCCTTCTCCGGCATTGATTTATTACAGAGATGGGATTGAAAAAAATATAAATCATGCAATCGCTATGGCTGGGGGAGCGGACCGTCTCTGGCCGCATGTAAAATCTCACAAAATGGCTGAGGTTGTAAAAATGCAGGTTGAGATGGGGATTAAGCGGTTTAAATGTGCAACCATCGTTGAGGCAGAGATGGCAGCTAGGGCAGGAGGAGAGCACATTCTCTTGGCGTATCCCTTGGTAGGGCCGAACCAGGGACGTTTTCTGGATCTTGTAAACCGATGGCCAGAGAAAAAGTTTTATGCAATCGGGGATGAGAAGGGGCAGATAAGAGAGCTGGCTGTGAAGGCAGAACAACAAGGCGTGACTGTGAATTTCTGCGTAGATGTGAATACAGGAATGAATCGGACAGGGGTAAAGGTGGATTGCCTTTGTGATTTTTATAAGGCGCTGAAAGGGATAAAGGGTCTGAGATTGACTGGATTTCACTGTTATGACGGAAACCGTCATGAAAAGGACCTGAAAGAGCGGTCAGAGCGCGTTATGGGAACGATGGAAGAACTTCGTCTGGAAATAGGAAAAATGTCAGGATGGAATGAAAAGCCCCTTATGATTATGGGCGGAAGCCCTACATTTCCCTGTTATGCAGAGGAAATGAGAGAGGCTTTTGTGTATTATTCTCCTGGAACGGTTTTTATTTACGATGCAGGATATAGAGAACAATTTCCTGACTTGAATTTTGAACCGGCTGCTGCAATTTTGGTCAGGGTTGTCAGCCATCCTGACAGGGGATATTTTACTATTGACTGTGGATACAAAGCGATCTCGGCAGAACAGATTTATCAGGGAGTGCTGATAGATGTGCATCATGCGTTTCCGTTATTTCAGAGTGAGGAGCACTGGACTTTTCAGATGGAAGAGGGGTACGAAGACAAGCGGCCAAGGGTCGGACAGATTCTCTATGTCTTGCCCTGGCACATCTGCCCCACCACGGCTTTGTATGAAAGCGCAGTTGTCGTAAACCATAAAAGGATAGAAGGCATGTGGTCGGTTTGCGCAAGGAACCGTCTGGAAGAGAAGCATAGGGACAGATAGATATGAGCACATTACTAATAAAAAAAGGAAACGTATATGACGGGACAGGATTAGAGCCTGTCACTGCAGATATCTATGCAGAAGACGGTTTTATCCGTGAAGTAGGGCCAGATATAAAAAAACAGGCGGACATGGAAATTGAGGCCATGGGCCTGGCTGTGACGCCGGGATTTGTGGACATTCACAGACACTGCGATAAAAGCCCCTTTGACAAAGCGACGGGAAATTCAAATTATGGAGAGGTTTTGTTAAGACAGGGGATTACAACTCTGGTGACGGGAAACTGTGGGATTTCCATGTACCCTGTAAATCCAGATCCGGTCGTGCAAAAAGAAACGCGGGATTACTATGGGCCGGTTCTGGGGGAGTATGAAAGATATTCTGATATAACTGATTATAGATCTTATATGGAACGAATGAAGCGATGCCGGCTCCCTGTAAACACGGCGGCCATGATTGGCATGGGTTCTGTGCGGATTGCGGTTCGAGGTTTTTTGAAAGGCCCTCTGCTGCCAAATGAAAGGCTGCAATGTAAAGAGATCATAGAGGAAGCGCTGAAGATGGGGGCGCCCGGCGTGTCTGTCGGGCTTATGTACCTTCCAGAAATCTATGAAACGCCAGAGGAACTTGGAGAAATCTTAAAACCGCTGGGGAAATATGACCGGATTCTCACAGCTCATATTCGTGGAGAGGGAGACAGTCTGGTAAAGAGCGTAAAGGAGGCTATAGAGATAGCAGAGAGAGCAGGCTGCAGGTTGGAAATCAGTCATTTTAAATCTTGTGGTCTGATAAATTGGGGAAAAGAAATCTTTCGTGCCATGGGCGTGATCGAAAAGGCTCAGAGGGAAGGGATAAAGGTATCCTGTGATTTTTATCCCTATGACTGTGGCTCTACAACGCTGATGTCTCTGATTCCACCCCAGTTTATCTCTGGAAATCTTTTCGGCGCTCTGGAAAAAATGAAAACCGAAGAGGGAAAGAGGCTGCTTCGCCGTATGCTTCAAAATACTTATGAGGACTGGGATAACTATGTGATTTCTCTTGAATGGGACAAAGCCGTCATCTCCTCTGTATCAAAAGAAGAAAATCAATGGAAAATCGGGAAAAATCTCTGTGAGATCGCTGCTCGGAGCGGCTTTGCGGATGAGGTGGAGGCTATGGCAGATTTGCTGACAACAGAGAACGGAGCCGTGGCTATGACCATTCACAGCATGGAGCAAAGCGACATTGATGCCATTGCCAAACTGCCCTACAGCTGCGTCATCTCCGACGCCATCTATGCGGAGACGGACCGGCTTCACCCCAGAATGTATGGGGCGTTCCCTCATTTTCTGCAAGAATATGCTGTAAAGCGGGACGTGATGACAATACAAGAAGCCGTTGCCAAGATGACTGCAATTCCTGCAATTCGGATGAAACTGAGGCGGGGAATGATAAAAGAGGGCTACCCCTGTGATCTCAACATCTTCAGTCCAAATGAGTTTCAGAGTAAAGCCACCTACACAGCACCCGCTCAATACGCCACGGGACTTCGGTACTGTATCATAAACGGAACGATTGCAGTAAAAAATGATGTAATTCTAAACCAGACTTCTGGTTCTCTTCTTTTTTCATCTTTTCCTTGACATCAAAGAAAAACGTGTATATAATAAAAAAGCGTGTGAAAACATGTTATGTTTTTGCGTGCAAAAAGCTGACATACAGCAACCACAGACAATATCACAGGAGGTGAAAACATGCCAACATTTAACCAGTTAGTGAGAAAGGGAAGACAGACATCTGCTAAGAAGTCTACTGCACCAGCATTGCAGAAGGGCTACAACTCTTTGCAGAAGCGTGCCACCGACCAGTCTTCACCACAGAAGAGAGGCGTATGCACTGCTGTTAAGACTGCCACTCCTAAGAAGCCTAACTCTGCTCTGAGAAAAATCGCCAGAGTACGTCTTTCCAATGGCATCGAAGTGACAAGCTATATTCCAGGCGAGGGTCATAACCTTCAGGAGCATAGCGTTGTTTTGATCCGCGGCGGAAGAGTAAAAGACTTACCAGGTACCAGATACCACATCGTAAGAGGTACTTTGGATACAGCAGGCGTTGCAAACAGAATGCAGGCTCGTTCCAAGTACGGCGCTAAGAGACCAAAAGCCAAAAAGTAAAAGTAAATCGAGAAAAGTACCACTAACAGCAGTAAAGTGTATGCGGTTTTTCCGCTTTTGTTAGTGCCGGATTTGTGATATTGACCTGTAGGTTGCAGGAAATATATGGACCGAGCACGAACACATTTTATGGAAACATGTGAGTACCGATGAATTAACAGGATTAGTTAAGGAGGGAAGTAACGTGCCACGTAAAGGACATACTCAGAAAAGAGATGTATTGGCAGACCCGATTTACAACAATAAAGTTGTGACTAAGCTGATCAACAACATTATGTTGGACGGCAAAAAGGGTGTTGCCCAGAAGATTGTATATGGTGCTTTTGAGCGGGTTGCAGAGAAGACCGGCAAAGAGGCAGTGGAAGTATTTGAAGAAGCGATGAACAACATTATGCCTGTATTGGAAGTAAAGGCAAAACGTATCGGCGGCGCCACCTACCAGGTACCGATTGAGGTAAAACCGGAGAGACGTCAGGCATTGGCTCTTCGTTGGCTTACCATGTTTTCCCGTAAGAGAGGCGAAAAGACTCAGGAGGAAAGACTGGCCAACGAGATCATGGATGCTGCAAACAACACCGGCGCTTCTGTAAAGAGAAAAGAAGATATGCACAAGATGGCAGAGGCAAACAAGGCATTTGCTCATTACAGATTCTAGTTAGGAGGAACCATAATTGGCTGGAAGAGAATATCCTTTGGAGAGAACCAGGAATATTGGAATCATGGCTCATATCGATGCAGGTAAGACTACTTTGACAGAGCGTATTCTGTATTATACTGGTGTAAACTACAAAATCGGTGATACTCACGAAGGTACTGCTACCATGGACTGGATGGAGCAGGAGCAGGAGAGAGGCATCACGATCACTTCGGCTGCCACAACCTGCCACTGGACCCTGCAGGAGAACTGCAAACCAAAGCCGGGCGCTCTGGAACATCGTATCAATATTATTGATACGCCAGGACACGTTGACTTTACTGTAGAGGTAGAACGATCACTGCGTGTGCTTGACGGTGCTGTCGGAGTTTTCTGTGCGAAGGGCGGCGTAGAGCCGCAGTCTGAGAACGTTTGGCGTCAGGCTGACACTTACAATGTGCCTCGTATGGCGTTCATCAACAAGATGGATATCTTAGGCGCAGACTTCTACGGCGCGGTAGAGCAGATTAAAAACAGACTTGGCAAGAACGCTATTTGTGTGCAGTTGCCTATTGGCAAGGAAGATGAGTTTAAGGGGATCATTGATTTATTTGAGATGAAAGCCTATATCTACAATGATGATAAGGGCGAAGATGTTGTTATCACAGAGATCCCAGATGATATGAAGGATGATGCAGAGTTGTATCGTTCTGAGATGGTTGAGAAGATCTGCGAGCTGGACGATGATTTGACTCTTCAGTTTTTGGAGGGCGAAGAGCCGTCATTGGAAGAGCTTAAAAAGGCCCTGAGAAAAGCGACCTGCGAATGTACTGCGATTCCTGTGTGCTGCGGTTCTGCTTACAGAAACAGAGGCGTGCAGAAATTGTTGGATGCCGTTTTGGAATATATGCCGGCTCCAACAGACATTCCTTCTATTAAAGGTGTTGATATGCAGGGCAATGAAGTTGAAAGACACTCCTCTGATGAAGAACCTTTCTCTGCTCTCGCATTTAAGATTATGACAGATCCATTTGTTGGAAAGCTTGCTTTCTTCCGCGTGTATTCCGGTACGATGAACTCTGGTTCTTATGTGTTGAACGCCACAAAGGGAAAGAAGGAGCGTGTGGGACGTATTCTTCAGATGCATGCCAACAAGCGGCAGGAGTTGGACAAGGTTTACTCCGGCGACATTGCGGCTGCAGTTGGATTTAAGAATACTACTACAGGCGATACGATCTGCGATGAGCAGCATCCGGTTATTCTGGAATCCATGGAATTCCCAGAGCCGGTTATTGATATTGCTATCGAGCCTAAGACAAAAGCAGGTCAGGGCAAGATGGGGGAGGCGCTGGCGAAGCTGGCGGAGGAGGATCCAACCTTCCGCGCCAAGACGGATCCAGAGACAGGTCAAACGATTATTTCCGGTATGGGCGAGCTTCATCTGGAGATTATCGTAGATCGTTTGCTTCGTGAGTTTAACGTAGAGGCAAACGTAGGCGCTCCACAGGTTGCCTACAAGGAGACATTCACCAAAGCGGTGGATGTGGACAGCAAATATGCAAAACAGTCTGGCGGCCGTGGTCAGTATGGACATTGTAAAGTTCACTTTGAGCCAATGGATGCCAATGCAGAAGAAGTCTTTAAGTTTGATTCCAGCGTTGTAGGCGGAGCAATTCCGAAGGAATATATTCCGGCTGTAGGCGCAGGTATTGAAGAGGCTTCCAAGGCCGGTATTCTGGGCGGTTTCCCAGTACTGGGTATTCATGCGACCGTATTTGACGGTTCTTACCACGAGGTAGACTCCAGTGAGATGGCGTTTAAGATTGCTGGTTCTCTGGCGTTTAAGGAGGCCATGCAGAAGGCGGGAGCCATTTTGTTAGAGCCTATCATGAAGGTAGAAGTAACCATGCCGGAAGATTATATGGGCGATGTAATCGGCGATATTAACTCTCGCCGCGGCCGTATTGAAGGTATGGAGGATATCGGAGGCGGTAAGATGGTAAAAGCATATGTTCCGCTGTCTGAGATGTTTGGCTATTCCACAGATTTGCGTTCCAAAACACAGGGACGTGGAAACTACTCGATGTTCTTTGAGAAATATGAGCCAGTTCCAAAGTCTGTGCAGGAAAAAGTTATTGCTGAAAGAAGAGGCAAATAGTGATTATAGGCTTGAAAAACGTATGCAAATAGCATATAATAAACTCTAGCCTGGAATAAAATGACGGGTCTGGCGCCATTTGGCGCGGACCCCCAAGAAAAGCCCATATATGGGTAATTAAGGAGGACGTTATAAAATGGCAAAAGCAAAGTTTGAGAGAAACAAACCACATTGTAACATTGGTACCATTGGCCACGTAGATCATGGTAAAACTACTTTAACAGCTGCTATCACCAAGACTCTTCATGAGAAGATGGGTACCGGCGAGGCTGTTGCTTTCGATATGATCGATAAGGCGCCAGAAGAGAGAGAGCGTGGAATTACAATTTCTACCGCTCACGTAGAGTACGAGACAAACAATAGACACTATGCACACGTTGACTGCCCAGGACATGCTGACTATGTAAAGAACATGATCACTGGTGCTGCTCAGATGGACGGCGCAATCCTGGTTGTTGCTGCAACCGATGGCGTTATGGCTCAGACAAGAGAGCACATCCTTCTGTCCCGTCAGGTAGGCGTTCCTTATATCGTAGTATTCATGAACAAGTGCGATATGGTTGACGACCCAGAGCTGTTAGAGCTTGTGGATATGGAAATCCGTGAACTGCTTAACGAGTATGAGTTCCCAGGCGATGATACTCCTATTATCCAGGGTTCCGCTCTGAAGGCTCTTGAGGATCCGTCCAGCGAGTGGGGCGACAAGATCATCGAACTGATGGATGCAGTTGACTCTTGGGTTCCAGATCCACAGCGTGAGACAGATAAGCCATTCCTTATGCCAGTTGAGGACGTATTCACCATTACCGGTCGTGGTACAGTTGCTACCGGCCGTGTAGAGCGTGGTACTCTGCATCTGAATGAGGAAGTTGAGATTATCGGTATCCATGAGGATATTCGTAAGACTGTTGTAACTGGTATCGAGATGTTCCGTAAGATGCTGGATGAGGCTCAGGCTGGTGATAACATCGGTGCTTTGCTTCGTGGCGTTCAGAGAACAGAGATCGAGAGAGGACAGTGTCTTTGCAAACCAGGTTCTGTAAAGTGCCATCATAAGTTTACCGCTCAGGTTTACGTTCTGACAAAGGACGAGGGTGGCCGTCATACACCTTTCTTCAACAACTATCGTCCACAGTTCTATTTCAGAACAACTGACGTTACTGGCGTTTGCAACCTTCCAGATGGTGTTGAGATGTGTATGCCTGGCGACAACGTTGAGATGAGCGTTGAGCTGATTCACCCAGTTGCTATGGAGCAGGGTCTTCGTTTCGCTATCCGTGAGGGTGGTAGAACCGTTGGTTCTGGTAGAGTTGTTTCTATCGTTGAGTAATTGAAAATTTATTGAGTTTATGGGGCTTTCCGAGATTTCTTGGAAAGCCCTTTTTCATTGCGGTGATAATGATGTTTGGAACCTTTGCTCTTGCGTTGAAACTATATGAGCTGTGTAGTATAATTTTTAAGAGGAATATAAAATAATTGACTTAACAAATCGATATATTGATAGTATATCGAAAAAAGAACGGAAAAGTATGGCAGTTTTTCGCCAACATGAAAATGGCGGGATTTACGGTCCAGATATTAAAAGAACATGGAGGAAAACGATGAAAATTACATTTTTGGAGCCGCTAGGCCTCCCAAAGGAGAATCTGAAAAAAATTATGGAAACCATACCAGGAACTCAGAACGAGTTTACCTACTATGACGACCGAAATGAGGACCCCAAAGTTCTGACAGAGAGAGGCCAAGGCGCAGACTGCGTGGTTCTTTCTAATATAAAATTTGGAAGAGAGATCATGGAGGAATGTCCACAACTAAAGATGGTCTGCGTAGCCTTTACTGGTGTGGATCTGGTGGATATTGAATATTGCAGAAAAAAGGGGATCCGTGTCTGCAACTGCGCCGGCTATTCAACGGTGGCTGTGGCTGATCTGGTTTTTGGATTTGTCCTTAATCTGGCAAGAAAGATACAGGAGTGCAACGAAGCTGTGAGAATAGGCGGAACAAAACAGGGACTGGTCGGTTTTGAACTGGAAGGCAAAAAGTTTGGCGTGATTGGAGCAGGAGCCATTGGCCAGAGAGTGCTTAGGATTGCCCAGGCATTCGGCTGTGAGACTTTTGCATATAACCGTTCTCCAAAGGAGATCCCAGGCGTGACCTTTGTCTCCTTGGAAGAGCTCCTTAAGAAGTGTGATATTATTTCTGTACATGTTCCTCAGACCAGAGAGACCATAGGACTTCTTGGAGAAGAACAATTTGCTATGATGAAAAAGAACGCTCTGTTTATCAATACTGCCCGCGGGCCCATTGTGGACAGCGCTGCTCTGGCAAAGGCGCTGAAAGAAGAGAAGATAGCAGGTGCGGCGGTAGACGTGTTTGAAATGGAGCCTCCGGTGAACCAGGATCATGCTCTGTTTGGCGTAAAGAACCTGATTGCCACTCCCCATGTTGCATTTGCTTCCCAGCAAGCCTTTGAAAAGAGAGCGCTTATTGTGGCAGAGAATATCAAATGCTGGCTGGAAGGAAATATGCAAAATGTGATATGTTAGCGTCTTGGCCGCTATTTACTCATCTGCTGCATTGGATTTTCTGGCCGTAGTCTCCCGTTGCACAGTTGATAATTCGCCTTGCGGATGAATTAATATCCTGCCAAATACAGAACTAATCTTTCATCCAACGTCCGGAGGCCCCGCATGGTAAGATGAGACCGCTGTCAGACACAGGCAGTCCAATTTCTTCAGAACAGGCGGTGCCCCCATAAAGGGGAAGGATCTCCATAGAAAGCATATAGGTTAAAACCGAAGGGGCCAGTCCCGTGGTGTAGGAGTTGATTAAAAAGAACAGGGGATCATGAGACAAAAGTTTGACGCAAAGTTTAATAAGGGGATGGATGGCGTCCTCAATTTTCCAGATTTCCCCTTTGGGACCTCTGCCATAGGAGGGCGGGTCCATGATGACTGCGTCATAGTGGTTTCCTCTCCGGATTTCCCGTTCTACGAACTTGATACAGTCGTCTACAATCCAGCGGATGGAAGCGTTTTCTAAGCCGCTGGATTTTGCATTTTCCCTGGCCCAGCTAACCATTCCCTTTGAGGCGTCGATGTGGGTTACGCTGGCTCCGGCCTTGGCTGCAGCTAACGTAGCTCCGCCTGTGTATGCAAACAGATTTAAGACCTTAACAGGCCGTCCGGCCTGACGAATTTTTTTGCTGAACCAATCCCAGTTTACGGCTTGTTCAGGAAAAAGCCCGGTATGCTTAAAACTAAACGGTTTCAGTTGAAAGGTCAGATCCTGATACCGAATGTTCCACTGATTGGGAAGCTCAAAAAATTCCCATTCTCCGCCGCCTTTGGCGCTGCGATGATAGTGACCATTAGGCCGACTCCAGCTTTTGTGTACTTTGGGAGAATCCCAGATCACCTGAGGATCAGGACGAATCAGAAAAAAGTCCCCCCAACGCTCCAATTTCTCACCACTTGAACAGTCAATAACAGCATAATCTTTCCAACCGTCTGCAATCCACATTGTTGATACCAGCCTTTCTTGAGAGCTATAAGTCCTGCGTCCATCTCATGCAACCGATTATAATAAAGAAAAAAAGGATCGTCAAGAAAGATTTTGCCGCCGCTGAACAATCATATCGACAGATATCGTAATAGAATTGAAAGATATTTTTGATTGAATAAAAGGAGATACCCTGATACAATAGAAGCCAGGACTATGAATGGTGAAGGAGAGAGTGGTATGATAAAAAAAGGCTTGCTAGTATTCACATTATCGGCAGCTCTATCCATTGGAAGCGGAATGATATCCTTGGCAGCAGGATGGGCAAATGAGAATGGAAGATGGGTGTATTATGATAATAGCGGAGCATTTGTGACAAACGAATGGAAAAAGGGGGCCGATAATCTATGGCGCTATCTGGACGGCAACGGTCAGATGGCAACCAGTTGTTGGGTCGATGATTCTTATTATGTGGATGAGAATGGTATTATGGTGGCTGGGAAGTGGCTCCAGTTAAATTATGACAGCGGAGGAATGACTGACGAGCCCAGCTGGTATTACTTTAATGACAGTGGTAAAGCCGTAGTGGATGCATGGAAGAAGATTAATAACAAATGGTACCATTTTGATACCGTTGGTGCTATGGAAACCGGATGGATCGAAGACAATATGTATTATATGGGAAGCGATGGCGCTGCGATGACTGGCTGGGCGAAGCTTTATCCGCCGGAAGGCCAGGAAGAAGAGTCAGATCCCTTTGACGAGGACGAGGGGAGAAAGTGGTATTTCTTTAATGCCAGCGGTCAGAAGTTTGTTCCTACCACAGACGTGAACAACGGATATGGAGAAAAGCGGATTGACGGAGTCTATTACTGCTTCAATACTAATGGCGCAATGCAGACCGGATGGGTGGATTTTGAATCGACCAGCCAGGATTCTATAGCAGGATACCGATTCTATGGAAGCGATGGCAAGGCAGTATCCGGATGGTATTCCGAGATGCCTCCCAGAGGAATCAGCGGATATGAAAATGATGTGGAGTGGTTTTACTTCTCAAATAAAGGAGTTCCTAAGACAGGACCGGCATCAGGAGAATTTACTACCTCGGATTTGACCAGAATTAACAATAAGACCTATCTGTTTAACTCATTGGGAAATCCGGTAACCGGTCTTCAGAAGGTATACACAAAGAGCGATAGGTCAGAATATACAGCATACTATTTTGACGAGAGTGACTGCACGGTTCGAAAAGGAAAAAGAAGTATTGTAGAAAAAGACGGGAATACGGCGAACTACTACTTTCAGGATAGCGGCAAAGGATATACCGGCGTAAAGGACGGTACTTTATACTATATGGGAAAGCAGCAGAAGGCAGAAGCAGGAAGCAAATATCAGCCTATCCACATTCCGGGCGGTCAGACCTATCTGGTAAACACTTCTGGAAAGGTTACAAAGAGCACTTCTGGTGTAAAAGACGCCGACGGGATCAAGTACGCCACCAATAATCAGGGAGTTCTTGTAAAGGTGGATGGAGAAAGCGTATCTGGCAGCGAATATGGAAGAGAGGCAGAAGAGCCGATCTGGTAGTGAAGATAAGAATCAGGACAGGGGATTCATGTGAGTGAAGACTGTCCTGATTTTTATTTTATAGTTTAACATTCCATAAAAAGTTGTGTAAAAAAGGAGAAAAAGTGCTTGCATTCCAGGGAAAATCATGCTAGAATAACAAGGCTGTGACATGATAGCTGTGAAGCGTGAGGTTGCTGCTGATATAGCAGGTTTTCCGTGGAGCGAATGTCAAGTTAGGAAACTGGCGACAAGTCACTGTACAAACAGATATTCTGCAAGGCAAGATGTAGAAATGGTGTGTATTAAGATTTGCGACACACCCGGAAACGTGTACAGTCACCGCTTGTCGTACTTCATGATTAAGTGCGAAAAGGAGGCGACTTTTTTTATGGCAAGTCAGGTAATGAGAATCACATTAAAGGCATACGATCATCAGTTGATTGATCAGTCTGCTGCAAAAATCATCGAGACGGTAAAGAAGACAGGATCACAGGTGAGTGGACCGGTGCCGTTGCCGACAAAGAAAGAGGTAGTGACGATTTTGAGAGCTGTTCACAAGTACAAAGATTCCAGAGAACAGTTTGAGCAGAGAACTCACAAGAGACTGATTGATATCACAACTCCAAACCAGAAGACAGTAGAAGCACTGTCCAGACTGGAGATGCCGGCTGGCGTGTTCATCGACATTAAGATGAAGAACAAATAGGCTGATGTGATGAGCTGCATTTGTGCAGCAAAAGAGCCGCAGGCTCACAAAGTTAGAGTCCAGAAAGGTTAATATAGAAGCGACACTTTTTCCTTAAAAGGAATCAACATCTCCGTGTTTGCGGAGTCATAGTGTTCCAAGTATATGCCTGTTCTAGGATGAACGCGAAAGCGTTCCGCTGTAGATTATAAACAGGAGGTAAAAGTAATGAAGAAAGCGATTTTAGCTACCAAAGTCGGAATGACTCAAATCTTCAACGACGCTGGAGTTTTAGTTCCAGTAACAGTTCTTCAGGCTGGTCCATGTGTGGTAACACAAGTTAAGACTGTAGACAACGACGGCTACAAGGCTGTGCAGGTTGGTTTCGTTGACAAGAGAGAAAAACTGGTCAACAAGCCTTTGAAAGGCCATTTTGATAAGGCTGGCGTTTCTTACAAGAGATTTATTCGGGAATTTAAATTTGACAATGCAGAAGATTATTCTGTAAAAGACGAAATTAAAGCAGATATCTTCGCTGCTGGCGACAAGATTGATGCGACAGCAATCTCCAAAGGTAAAGGTTTCCAGGGTGCTATTAAGAGACTTGGACAGTCCAGAGGACCTATGGCCCACGGTTCCAAGTTCCATCGCCATCAGGGTTCCAATGGAGCATGTTCTGATCCCAGCCGTGTGTTCAAGGGAAAAGGAATGCCTGGTCAGATGGGCAACAAGCAGGTTACAGTTCAGAATCTTGAGATTGTACAGGTTGATGCAGAAAACAATCTGATTCTGGTAAAAGGCGCTGTGCCAGGACCCAAAAAGGCTTTAGTAACACTGAAAGAAACAGTAAAAGCAATGTAATGCTTTTATAGGAAAGGAGGACTACACAGATGGCAAACGTATCTGTTTATAATATGGAAGGTAATGAAGTTGGTACTTTAGAACTGAACGATGCGGTATTTGGCGTAGAAGTGAACGAGCATCTGGTGCACATGGCAGTGGTTGCTCAACTGGCTAACAAGCGTCAGGGAACACAGAAAGCCAAAACCCGCGCTGAAGTATCTGGCGGCGGCAAAAAGCCGTGGAGACAGAAAGGAACTGGTCACGCAAGACAGGGTTCAACCAGAGCTCCTCAGTGGACTGGCGGCGGCGTAGTATTTGCCCCAACTCCAAGAGATTACACAATAAAGCTGAATAAGAAAGAAAAGAGAGCTGCTTTAAAGTCAGCATTGACCAGCAGAGTAAATGAGAGCAAGTTCATTGTGGTTGACGAACTGAAGTTTGACGAGATTAAAACGAAGAAGTTCCAGGCAGTGATGAACAATTTGAAGGTGTCCAAGGCCTTGATTGTATTGGATGAGGGGAGCGACAACGCTGCAATTTCCGCAAGGAATATTCCCACAGTGAAAACTGCAAAGGTTAATACCATCAATGTATATGACATCTTAAAATACAACACAGTAGTGGCTACCAAGGCGGCTGTTGCTAGTATTGAGGAGGTGTACGCATAATGGCAAGTATTCAATATTACGACGTGATTCAGAAACCGGTTATCACCGAGAAGAGCATGAATGTGATGGGTGAGAAGAAATACACTTTCTTGGTACATCCTGAGGCAAACAAGAATCAGATCAAAGAGGCTGTTGAGAAAATGTTTCCAGGCACAAAGGTTGAGAAGGTTAATACTATGAACATTCCCGGCAAGACGAAGAGAAGAGGCATGACCTTTGGCAAAACAGCTAAGACCAAAAAGGCTATCGTAAAACTGACTGAGGATAGCAAAGAGATCGAAGTGTTCTCAGGTCTGTAGACCCAAAAAGAGAAGAGCTTCCTTAAACCTATACGGTGGCAGTGATAAATCATAGCCTATACTGACGCCGTGATAAAAAGAAACGCGCGGATGCGTTGGAATGATGAAAGGAGTTAAGAACATGGGAATTAAAACCTATAACCCATATACACCTTCCAGAAGACAGATGTCTGGCTCCGACTTCAGCGAGATCACAAAGACCACCCCGGAGAAATCTCTGGTGGTTTCTTTAAAGAAAAACGCTGGTCGTAACAATCAGGGTAAAATTACAGTGAGACACCGCGGAGGCGGCAACAGAAAAAAATATAGAGTAATTGATTTTAAGAGAAATAAAAAAGACGGAATTCCGGCTACTGTAATCGGAATCGAGTACGATCCTAACAGAACAGCCAATATCGCGTTGATCTGCTATGCAGACGGTGAGAAGGCTTATATCTTAGCGCCAGCAGGCCTGACAGACGGTATGAAGGTTATGAGTGGTCCACAGGCGGAGGCAAAGCTGGGAAACTGCTTGCCTTTAAGCGAGATTCCGGTCGGCGCACAGATTCACAATATTGAGTTATATCCGGGCAAAGGCGGCCAGTTGGTTCGTTCCGCTGGAAACGCTGCTCAGTTAATGGCAAAAGAAGGCAAATATGCAACCTTGAGACTTCCTTCAGGCGAGATGAGAATGGTTCCGATTATCTGCCGTGCAACCATCGGCGTAGTTGGGAACGGAGATCATAACCTGATCAACATTGGTAAAGCTGGTAGAAAACGTCATATGGGCATTCGTCCTACAGTTCGTGGTTCTGTTATGAACCCTAACGACCATCCACACGGCGGCGGCGAAGGCAAGACTGGTATCGGACGTCCTGGTCCAAGTACTCCATGGGGCAAGCCTGCTCTGGGTCTGAAGACCAGAAAGAAGAATAAGCAGTCTAACAAGTTGATCGTAAGAAGACGTGATGGTAAGACCATTAAATAATTGAAGGAGGAAAAACCATATGGGACGTTCACTTAAAAAAGGACCATTTGCAGATGCACATTTACTGAAAAAAGTAGATGCTATGAACGCAGCCGGACAGAAACAGGTAATCAAGACCTGGTCCCGCCGTTCTACCATCTTTCCGCAGATGGTTGGGCATACAATCGCAGTTCATGACGGTAGAAAGCATGTACCGGTATACATTACTGAGGACATGGTTGGACACAAGCTGGGCGAATTCGTCGCAACCAGAACCTACAGAGGTCATGGCAAGGACGAAAAGAAGAGCAAACGTTAATCGTCAGAATTTGAAAGGAGGTTATTTCTAATGGCTGCAGGACATAGAAGTCAGATAAAAAGAGAAAGAAATGCTAAGAAGGATACTAGACCATCCGCAAAGCTGTCCTATGCAAGAGTATCTGTTCAGAAGGCATGTTTCGTATTAGATGCTATCAGAGGCAAGGACGTGCAGACAGCACTTGGTATTGTGACTTACAATCCCAGATATGCTTCTTCATTAATCAAAAAATTATTGGAGTCCGCTATTGCAAATGCAGAGAACAATAACAATATGAGCAGAGAGAATCTGTATATTGAAGAGTGCTATGCAAACAAAGGACCGACCATGAAGAGAATTAAACCGAGAGCACAGGGCAGGGCTTACAGAATCGAGAAGAGAATGAGCCACATCACAATCGTGCTGAATGAGAGATAGGAGGCAAATATGGGACAGAAAGTTAATCCACACGGCTTAAGAGTCGGTGTTATTAAAGACTGGGATTCCAAATGGTATGCAGAAGACAACTTTGCAGATAACCTGGTAGAAGATTATAACATTCGTAAGTTTCTCAAGAAGAGACTGTTCAGCTCAGGCGTATCCAAGATTGAGATTGAAAGAGCGTCTGACAGAGTGAAAGTGACCATCTATACCGCAAAACCAGGAGTTGTAATCGGCAAAGGCGGCGCAGAGATTGAAAAATTGAAAGCAGAAGTTCAGAAGCTGACAGATAAGAAGCTTTTTGTAGATATTAAAGAGATTAAGAGACCAGAAAGAGACGCTCAACTGGTTGCGGAGAGTATTGCACAGCAGCTGGAGAACCGTGTTTCCTTCCGCCGTGCCATGAAGTCCACCATGGGCCGTTCCATGAAAGCTGGCGTTAAAGGAATTAAGACTGCATGTGCAGGACGTTTAGGCGGCGCTGATATGGCTCGTACCGAGTTCTACAGCGAGGGTACAATTCCGTTACAGACATTAAGAGCAGATATTGACTATGGTTTCGCTGAGGCAGATACTACCTACGGCAAAGTCGGCGTTAAGGTGTGGATCTACAAAGGCGAGGTACTTCCTGCTAAGGGAAACAAGGAAGGGAGCGATAAATAATGTTAATGCCTAAAAGAGTGAAACGCCGTAAACAGTTCCGTGGTTCTATGGCAGGTAAAGCCTTAAGAGGTAATACAATTTCCAATGGTGAGTTCGGCTTGATTGCAACAGAGCCATGTTGGATTAAGTCCAACCAGATTGAGGCAGCCCGTGTTGCCATGACTCGTTATATTAAGCGTGGTGGTAAAGTTTGGATTAAAATTTTCCCAGATAAGCCAGTTACTGCAAAACCGGCAGAAACTCGTATGGGTTCCGGAAAAGGCGCTTTGGAGTACTGGGTAGCGGTTGTAAAACCGGGCCGTGTACTGTTTGAGATTGCCGGAGTGCCAGAAGAGGTGGCCAGGGAAGCTTTACGTCTTGCTATGCACAAGTTACCATGTAAATGTAAGATTGCTGCTAAGGCAGATTTAGAAGGCGGTGATAACAGTGAAAACTAATAAGTATGTAGAAGGATTAAACGCAAAGAGTGCTGCAGAGTTAAACGAAGAGTTGGTGGCAGCAAAGAAAGAACTGTTTAATTTAAGATTCCAGAATGCAACGAATCAGTTGGACAACACCAGCAGAATCAGAGAAGTCCGCAAAAATATTGCGAGGATTCAGACTGTTATTACACAGAAATCAAAGATGGCTTGACTTTAGTGCGGTTTAACAGACTGCGAAGAAAGAGAGGAGACAGATAGTCGTGGAAAGAAATTTAAGAAAGACACGTACCGGTAAAGTCGTAAGCGACAAGATGGATAAGACCATTGTTGTAGCAATCGAAAACCACGTAAAACATCCTTTATACGGCAAGATTGTAAAGAGAACCTATAAGCTCAAAGCACACGATGAGAAGAACGAGTGCACGATTGGCGATACAGTGAAAGTGATGGAAACAAGACCATTGTCCAAGGATAAGAGATGGAGACTTGTGGAGATTGTTGAGAAGGCGAAATAAGCATAGGAAGGAGTATCAGGCATGATTCAGCAGGAAACCAGACTGAAGGTTGCCGATAATACAGGAGCAAAGGAATTACTCTGCATCCGTGTTATGGGTGGATCTACAAGAAGATATGCGAATATTGGCGATATTATCGTTGCTACGGTTAAAGATGCAACACCAGGCGGCGTTGTAAAAAAAGGCGACGTTGTGAGAGCCGTTGTGGTTCGTACCGTTAAGGGTGCCCGCAGAAAAGACGGTTCCTATATCAAGTTCGATGAGAATGCGGCAGTGATTATCAAAGATGACAAGACTCCAAGAGGAACTCGTATCTTTGGGCCGGTGGCCAGAGAGCTGAGAGAGAAACAGTTTATGAAGATTGTTTCCCTGGCTCCTGAAGTACTGTAGGGAGGTGTAAACTGTGCATAAAATTAAAAAAGATGACATGGTAAAGATTATTACAGGGAAAGACAAAGATAAAACAGGCAAAGTTCTTCATGTAAAAGATGGCAAAGTCCTGGTGGAAGGCTGCAATATGGTGACAAAGCATACAAAGCCGAACGCTGCAAATCCAAGCGGCGGTATTGTAAACCAGGAAGCACCGATTGATATCTCCAATGTCATGTTATTTGTTGATGGAAAAGCAACCAGAGTTGGTTTTGAGATAAAAGACGGTAAAAAAGTCCGTGTTGCAAAGGCAACTGGCAAAGTGATTGATTAATTTAAGGAGAGGAGGAAAAACAAGTGGCTAGATTAAAAGAATTATATCAGAAAGAGATCGTAGACGCCATGATGAAGAAGTTTGGCTATAAGAACATTATGCAAGTTCCGAAGCTGGATAAGATTGTAATCAATATGGGCGTCGGCGAGGCAAAGGATAATGCAAAATTGCTGGACTCCGCAGTTAGAGACTTAGAGATCATCACTGGCCAGAAGGCAATCACCACCAAAGCAAAGAAATCTGTTGCGAACTTTAAAATCAGAGAAGGCATGGCAATCGGATGTAAGGTTACCTTACGCGGCGAGAAGATGTATGAGTTTGCGGATCGCCTGATTAACCTGGCATTGCCGCGAGTACGCGATTTCCGCGGCGTGAATCCTAACGCATTTGATGGCAGAGGAAATTATGCACTTGGTATCAAGGAGCAGTTGATTTTCCCTGAGATTGAATATGACAAAGTTGACAAGGTAAGAGGTATGGATATTATTTTCGTTACCACTGCCAAGACAGATGAGGAAGCTCGTGAACTTTTGACATTATTTAATATGCCATTTCAGAAATAAGGAGGAGATTTCATGGCTAAGACTTCAATGAAGATTAGGCAGCAGCGTCCGGCAAAATTCTCTACCAGAGAATATAACCGCTGCAGAATTTGCGGTCGCCCACATGCATATTTAAGAAAATACGGTATCTGCCGTATCTGCTTCCGTGAGTTAGCGTACAAGGGCCAGATTCCAGGAGTTAAAAAGGCTAGCTGGTAAGCCTATAAGGGAACAATACAGGCTAAGAATATATAGGAGGACAATCTATCATGACAACGAGCGATCCAATTGCAGATATGCTTACAAGAATCCGTAATGCAAATACTGCAAAACATGATACAGTAGACGTACCTTCATCCAAGATGAAATTAGCTATTGCTGATATCCTTGTAAAAGAAGGTTATATTAAAAAGTATGATATCGTAGAAGACGATGGGTTTAAGACCATCCGCATTTCTCTGAAATACGGTGCAGACAAGAGCGAGAGAATCATCACCGGATTAAAGAGAATCTCCAAACCAGGTCTGCGCGTTTATGCAGGCAAAGAAGACCTTCCTAAGGTACTGGGTGGTTTGGGAGTTGCCATCATTTCTACAAATCAGGGTGTAATCACTGATAAGGAAGCACGCCAGTTAGGCGTAGGCGGAGAAGTACTGGCCTTTATCTGGTAGGCATTGGCATTGAACACTTAATGAGTCTGAGCCAATGGCGAGAGACGAATTTAGTGTGAAAGCCGTTCTTCGACCAAAGGGAGAAGAACTTCATTGATATAAAATCTGAAAACAGAAAAGACACAAAAGTCTTTTCCGAAAATTTAAGGAGGGAAACGGCATGTCACGTATAGGAAGAATGCCTATCGCGATTCCGGCAGGAGTAACTGTCACCATCGCAGAAAATAATAAAGTGACTGTAAAAGGTCCAAAGGGAACTCTGGAAAGAGTATTGCCTGAGGAGATGACCATCAAAGAAGAAGATGGACATATTGTTGTAACCAGACCAAACGATTTAAAGAAGATGAAATCTTTGCATGGTCTGACAAGAACATTGATCAACAACATGATTGTAGGTGTAACGAACGGTTACGAGAAGGTTCTGGAAGTAAACGGCGTTGGTTACAGAGCTGCAAAGCAGGGCAAGAAGCTGGTTCTGAATCTGGGATATTCCCATCCAGTGGAAATGACAGATCCAGAAGGTATTGAGTCCGTGCTTGAGGGACAGAATAAGATTATCGTAAAAGGGATTGACAAAGAAAAAGTTGGCCAATACGCTGCTGAAATCAGAGAGAAGAGAAGACCTGAACCATATAAGGGCAAGGGAATTAAGTATGCTGATGAAGTGATCAGACGTAAAGTTGGTAAGACTGGTAAGAAATAATTAAGGAGAGTGTAAAAATGGTTAGTAAGAAATCAAGAAGCGAAGTTCGCGAGAAAAAACACCGCAGATTACGCAATCGTTTTTCCGGCACGGCCGAGAGACCGCGTTTGGCTGTGTTTAGAAGTAATAATCATATGTATGCTCAAATTATTGACGATACAGTTGGCAATACTTTAGTTGCAGCTTCAACAGTAGAAAAATCTGCAAGGGCTGAACTGGAACATACCAACACCGTTGATGCAGCAGCATATATCGGCACATTGATTGCTAAGAGAGCCTTGGAGAAAGGTATTGAAACTGTTGTCTTTGACAGAGGCGGGTTTATATATCAGGGTAAGATTCAGGCACTGGCAGACGCAGCTCGTGAAGCTGGTCTGAAATTCTAGTAGAGAGGAGAATACAGCATGAAGCGTACAATCATTGACGCAAGTCAGTTAGAATTAAACGACAGAGTAGTTGCTATCAAGCGTGTGTCTAAGACTGTAAAAGGTGGACGTACCATGAGATTCTCTGCTTTAGTAGTAGTAGGTGATGGAAATGGACACGTAGGTGCAGGCCTTGGTAAGGCGGGTGAAGTTCCTGAGGCAATTCGGAAAGGAAAAGAGGCCGCTATGAAAAACCTGGTAGAGATTCCGGTGGATGAGAATAAGAGTATCCCCCATGATTTCCTTGGAAAATTTGGCAGCGCAACGGTTCTTTTAAAGAAGGCTCCAGAAGGTACTGGTATCATCGCCGGCGGTCCGGCCCGTGCTGTGGTTGAGCTGGCAGGAATCAAAAATATCCGTACAAAATCATTAGGTTCAAACAACAAGACCAATGTTGTTTTGGCTACCTTAAACGGATTATGCCAGATGAAGACTCCAGAAGAAGTTGCAAGACTTCGCGGTAAATCCGTGGAAGAGATTGTAGGCTAAGGAGGAAGAAAAGATGGCTGAAAAATTAAAAATAACTTTAGTCAAATCCCCTATCGGTGCGGTTCCAAAACAGAAAGCTACGGTAGAGGCTTTAGGCTTAAGAAAATTAAACAAGACAGTTGAGATGCCAGATAATGAAGCCGTAAGAGGCATGATTTGGCATGTGAGACATTTAGTAAAAGTAGAAGAAGTTTAAGACCAGGACAAGGAGGTGAAGACATGGATTTATCTAATTTAAAGCCAGCCGAAGGTTCCAAGCACAGCGACAGCTTCAGAAGGGGCCGTGGCCACGGTTCAGGAAACGGCAAGACTGCCGGTAAGGGACATAAGGGTCAGAAAGCACGTTCCGGTGCTCCAAGACCAGGCTTCGAAGGCGGTCAGATGCCACTTTATCGGCGGCTTCCAAAGAGGGGCTTCACAAATCGTAATACAAAAGAGATCATTGCTATCAATGTAAGTGCACTAGAGAGATTTGAGAACGATGCAGTAGTAACTGTAGAGTCTCTGATGGACATTGGAATTA
Source organism: uncultured Hungatella sp. (assembly GCA_910579515.1). GTDB lineage: Bacteria > Bacillota > Clostridia > Lachnospirales > Lachnospiraceae > UBA3402. The sequence continues at coordinate 42,284 of CAJTUV010000007.1, read as the reverse complement.
TTAAAAACCCAAGAGACGGCGTTAAGATTCTTGGCGACGGTGAACTGACAAAGAAGCTTACGGTTAAAGTTAACGCATTCAGCGATGGCGCAAAGGCCAAGATTGAAGCCGTTGGCGGAACCTGCGAGGTGGTCTAATATGTTAAAAACACTCCGAGACGCGTTACGTATTAAGGACGTTCGAAAGAAGCTGCTGTACACCTTTATGATGTTGGTAGTGATTCGTTTCGGGTCTGAACTGCCGATTCCTGGAGTTAATACAAGTTATTTTGCAGATTTCTTTGCAAAACAGAGCGGAGATGCATTTAATTTTTTTAATGCCATGACTGGTGGTTCCTTCACCAGCATGTCCGTCTTCGCTTTGAGCATTACCCCCTATATCACATCTTCGATTATTATGCAGCTTATGACCATTGCAATTCCGAAACTGGAAGAAATGCAGCGGGAAGGCGAGGATGGGAGAAGAAAAATTGCTGAGTACACCCGTTATCTGACAGTAGGACTGGCTTTGATCGAGTCAACTGCCATGGCTGTTGGTTTTGGCGGTCAGGGACTTTTATTAGAGTTTAATGCACTCAGTATAATTGTTGCTATTGCCACGATGACGGCTGGCAGCGCACTTTTGATGTGGATTGGCGAAAGAATTACGGAGAACGGTATTGGAAATGGTATTTCTATTGTCCTTTTGTTCAACATTATCTCCAGTCTTCCCAATGACATCAACACAATTTACACCAGATTTTTAAGCGGAAAAAATATTCCGGTTGCTGTGGTGACCACGCTCATTATATTAGCGGTTATCGGCGCTATGGTAGTCTTTGTTATCATTCTTCAGGATGGTGAAAGAAGGATTCCGGTGCAGTATTCCCAAAAGATGCAGGGAAGAAGAATGGTAGGCGGACAATCTTCCGTTATCCCATTAAAGGTTAATACCGCGGGAGTAATTCCTGTGATTTTTGCTTCTTCCATTATGTCTATGCCGGTTATGATTGCACAGTTTTTTACAGTAGATTACTCGACGTTTGGAGGGAAAATTTTAAGAATGCTGAGTTCTTCCTCCTGGTTTCGTCCTGAAGCGCCGGTATATTCCATTGGACTTGTAATTTATCTTGTATTGATTGTGGTGTTTGCATATTTCTACACATCCATCACGTTTAATCCTTTGGAGGTAGCCAACAACATTAAGAAGCAGGGAGGATTTATTCCTGGAATCCGTCCGGGAAAGCCAACTTCTGATTACCTGAACAATATTTTAAACTATATTGTTTTTGTGGGAGCCTGCGGACTGATGGTGGTAAGCGTGGTTCCGATTATTGTATCCGGTTTGTTTAATATCGGTAATCTGTCTTTTGCAGGAACTTCTTTGATTATTATTGTAGGCGTTATTTTGGAGACGATTAAGGCAATTGAATCACAGATGCTTGTGCGTAATTATAAAGGATTTTTAAACGATTAATGCACTTGAAAAAAGAAGGGGCATTTTCGCCCTTTCTTTTGCCATATTATGCGTCTGGGAAAGAAAAGGAGAATAGGTATGAAGCTTATTATGTTAGGTGCTCCTGGGGCTGGAAAGGGTACTCAGGCTAAGAAAATTGCAGAAAAATATCACATTCCTCATATCTCTACCGGAGACATTTTCCGTGCCAATATTAAGGGTGGGACAGAGCTTGGGATGAAGGCAAAAACATTTATGGATCAGGGGATGCTGGTTCCAGACGAGATTACCATTGGTATGTTGATGGACCGGATTAAAGAAGCCGATTGTGCAGACGGTTATGTGCTGGATGGATTTCCAAGGACAATTCCTCAGGCAGAAAGCCTTACAAAGGCACTGGCAGACATGGGAGAAGCGATTGATTATGCTGTCAATGTGGAAGTGGCAGACGACAACATTATCAACCGTATGTCAGGACGCAGAGCTTGTTTAAACTGCGGCGCTACATACCATGTGGCTTTTAATCCGCCAAAGAAAGAAGGAGCCTGCGATACTTGCGGCCAGAATTTGGTGTTAAGAGACGATGATAAGCCTGAGACAGTCCAAAAACGTCTGGAGATCTATCATCAGCAGACACAGCCTTTGATTGATTATTACAAGAAGGCAGGGGTTTTGGCAGAGGTAGACGGAACTCAGAATATGGAAGACGTATTCCAGAGCATTGTGAAGGTACTTGGAGCAGAGTAGGTTATGGCGGTTACCATTAAATCAGAGCGACAGATTGAACTTATGAGAAAAGCCGGAAAGATTTTGGCTGAGACTCACGAGGCATTAGGAAAAGCCCTAAAGGAGGGAATGTCTACCTGGGAAGTGAACCAGTTGGGAGACGAGATTATTCGAAGCTATGGCTGCATTCCTTCTTTTAAAAACTATAGCGGCTATCCTGCTTCTATCTGTGTGTCAGTGAACGACGAAGTGGTTCATGGGATTCCCAGTAAAAAGCGAATTTTAAGAGAAGGCGATATTGTCAGTTTGGATGCAGGGGTAATCTATAAGGGATACCATTCCGATGCAGCCAGAACCTATGGAATCGGAGAAATCAGTCCACAGGCAAAGCAGCTTATTGATGTAACAAAGCAATGTTTTTTTGAAGGTATAAAATATGCAAAACCTGGCAATCATCTCAACGATATCTCTTTTGCAATCCAGGCTTATGCGGAAAAGTTCGGCTATGGCGTTGTGCGGGATCTGGTCGGGCATGGAATTGGGGAACATCTTCATGAGGATCCGGAAGTACCCAATTTTGCTCGGAAAAAAAGAGGAATGAAGCTTCGCGCAGGTATGACGTTGGCGATAGAGCCTATGATCAATGAAGGCCGGCTGGATGTCTGCTGGCTGGACGACGACTGGACTGTTGTAACAGAAGACGGTTCCTTGTCAGCACATTATGAAAATACAATATTGATATGTGAGGATGGACCGGAAATCCTGTCTATGTTGGATTCTGAGAAAAAGCAGGGAGCTGTTTATATCGCATAGTCTGCATGGAGGGTAAGAAGGTGAACGGAACCGGCGCATTGGCAAAATCTTTGGCTGGACATGACAAAGGGGATTTCTTTGTCATAATGGAAGAAACCGACGAATATGTTCTTCTGGTGGACGGAAAGCTCCGGCCTTTTAAGAAGCCAAAACGTAAAAATAAAAAACATATACAGATTATTCATGATCAGGACCAGACAAGAAGAATGGAATTGATTTGTGAAGAAAAGCTGACGGATGAGGAAATCAGAAAACTTATTCGCTGCTACAAGAGAGAAAGTCAAGTCTAAGGAGGTAAGACGATATGTCAAAGGCAGATGTGATAGAGATTGAAGGAGTTGTGGTTGAAAAACTGCCAAACGCCATGTTTCAGGTAGAGCTGGAGAATGGTCATCAGGTCCTGGCGCATATCAGCGGTAAGCTGCGTATGAATTATATTAAGATTTTGCCAGGGGATAAGGTGACGATTGAATTGTCGCCCTATGATTTGTCCAAAGGACGGATTATTTGGAGAGATAAGTAAGAAAATACTTGCTTTCCCAGGGGAAAGATGGTATAATGCTTTAGCGACTTTGTTGAAGTACCAGGTGAACTTTGCCCAAAAGTGTATACTTTAGGTATAGAAGCGGATACGCCAGGATAGGCGTATTTGTAATGAAAGGAGAATTGCTGTGAAGGTTAGATCATCAGTAAAACCGATTTGCGAAAAATGCAAAATCATCAAGCGTAAGGGCAGCATCAGAGTAATCTGTGAAAACCCTAAGCACAAACAGAGACAAGGTTAAGAAACAAAATTTTACAGGAGGTGTACTACACACATGGCTCGTATTTCAGGTGTTGATTTACCAAGGGAAAAACGTGTTGAAATCGGTCTGACTTATATCTATGGCATTGGTAGAGCAAGCTCAAATCGTATTCTTGCAGAAGCCGGCGTGAATCCTGATACGCGTGTTAAGGATTTAACCGATGACGAGGTGAAAAAGATCGCGGCAGTAATTGCTGAGACTCAGATGGTGGAAGGTGATTTGCGCAGAGAGATTGCCATGAACATCAAGAGACTTCAGGAAATCGGCTGCTATCGTGGAATCCGTCATAGAAAGAGTCTGCCAGTTCGCGGACAGAAGACTAAGACCAATGCAAGAACCCGCAAAGGTCCTCGTAAAACCGTAGCAAACAAGAAGAAATAATAACACAGAAACTAGAATCACGTTGCATGTTTTAATAACAGGAAACAGGATTCGAGCAATTTGGAAGAAAGTAGGTTAGTTTAAGATGGCTAAAAGTAAGTCCACCACAAAAAAGGTGACAAAAAAGCGCGTAAAGAAAAACGTTGAACGCGGACAGGCACATATCCAGTCCTCCTTTAACAACACAATCGTGACGTTGACGGACACACAGGGGAACGCTTTATCATGGGCAAGTGCTGGCGGTCTGGGATTTAGAGGTTCAAGGAAATCTACTCCATATGCAGCACAGATGGCGGCAGAGACTGCTGCGAAGGCGGCAATCGTACATGGTTTAAAATCTGTAGACGTTATGGTAAAAGGACCCGGCTCGGGACGTGAGGCAGCAATCCGTGCACTTTCTGCATGCGGTATTGAAGTAACTAGTATCAAGGATGTGACACCAGTTCCACACAACGGATGTCGTCCGCCAAAACGTAGAAGAGTTTAATTAGGAGGTACGAAAAGTGGCAGTTGATAAAGTTCCTGTTCTTAAAAGATGCAGATCCCTTGGTTTGGACCCAGTTTATTTAGGAATAGATAAGACATCAAACAGAACATTAAAAAGAGCCAACAGAAAAATAAGCGAGTATGGTCTCCAGTTAAGAGAGAAGCAGAAAGCAAAGTTTATCTATGGTGTATTGGAGAAGCCGTTCAGAAATTATTACGCGAGAGCAGAGAGAATGGGCGGTCAGGCAGGTGAGAACCTGATGATTCTTCTGGAGAGAAGACTGGATAACGTTGTGTTCCGTATGGGATTCGGACGTACCAGAAGAGAGACCAGACAGATTGTAGACCACAAGCACATCCTGGTAAACGGCAAATGCGTAAATATCCCATCCTACCTGGTAAAAGCGGGAGATGTGATTGAAGTAAAAGAGAAGTGCAAAGGTTCACAGAGATACAAAGACGTATTAGAAGCAACTGCAGGGAGAATGTCACCAGCTTGGTTAGAGGTTGACAAAGAAAATCTGCGCGGTACTGTAAAAGAGATGCCAACAAGAGACGAGATTGATGTTCCAGTAAATGAGATGCTTATCGTCGAGTTGTACTCCAAATAATCCGTGTTCTCTCATTGAGTATTGTAGGAGAAGTTGGATTGGGATTTTGAGTATAAAAGCCTCGATATATTATACCCAAAAGGAGGGGCTAGAGTGTTCGATTTCGAAAAACCAAACATTGAGATCGCTGAAATTTCAGAAGATAGAAAATACGGTAAGTTTGTAGTAGAGCCACTTGAAAGAGGCTACGGCACGACCTTGGGTAATTCACTGAGAAGAATTATGCTCTCTTCTCTGCCTGGAGCGGCAGTCAGTCAGGTGAAAATCGACGGCGTTTTACATGAGTTCAGTTCCATCCCCGGTGTCAAGGAAGATGTCACTGAGATTATCATGAACATTAAGAGTTTGGCAATCAAGAACAGCAGTGACAGTAATGAAGTGAAAACTGCATACATCGAGTTTGAAGGCGAAGGAGTGATTACCGGAGCGGATATTCAGGCAGATCCAGATATCGAGATTCTCAACCCGGATCAGGTGATCGCTACGTTGAGCGGCGGTACAGACAGTAAGTTTTACATGGAACTTACGATTACCAAAGGCCGTGGTTATGTCAGCGCAGACAAGAATAAAAAAGAGGATCTTCCCATTGGAGTGATTGCTGTGGATTCTATCTACACACCAGTAGAGCGTGTCAATATGTCTGTGGAGAACACTCGTGTAGGCCAGATTACTGATTTTGATAAACTGACCCTGGATGTATATACCAATGGAACGTTAGCTCCAGATGAAGCGGTAAGCCTTGCAGCAAAAGTTCTCAGTGAGCATTTAAACTTGTTCATTGATCTTTCTGAGAATGCCAAGACAGCGGAAGTCATGGTAGAGAAGGAAGACAATGAAAAAGAAAAAGTACTGGAGATGAATATTGACGAGCTGGAATTGTCTGTTCGTTCTTACAACTGCCTCAAGAGAGCCGGAATCAATACAGTAGAAGAGCTGTGTAACCGGACTTCTGAGGATATGATGAAAGTACGGAATCTGGGACGGAAGTCTTTAGAAGAAGTTTTGGCGAAACTAAAAGAACTGGGACTGCAGTTAAATCCCAGTGATGAATAAGAATGCGGATGCCTGATTCCGTAAGACCAAGGAAGCGGGAATCGGGTATGATACAAAATAAGGATGCTGCGGCTTAAGTAAGACCAAAGGGCATGGGGCTGCACTCCAGGAATATGGAGGAATGATACATGGCAAAGTATAGAAAGCTGGGAAAAACTTCCAGCCAGAGAAAAGCGCTGCTGAGAAATCAGGTGACTGCTCTTATTTATAATGGAAAGATTGTTACCACAGAGGCAAGAGCAAAAGAAGTCCGTAAGATTGCAGAGGGAGTGATTGCCCTGGCAATTAAGGAAAAAGATAATTTTGAGACTGTCAAGGTTATGGCAAAGGTTGCACGTAAGGACAAAGACGGCAAGAGAGTCAAAGAAGTAGTAAACGGCAAGAAAGTTACCGTTTATGATGAAGTAGAGAAAGAGATCAAGAAAGATCTGCCTTCCAGACTTCATGCCAGAAGACAGATGCTGCGGATCCTGTATGATGTGACAGAGGTTCCTGCTGCACCGGCTGGAAGAAAGAGAAACACAAAAACAGTTGACTTAGTTGCAAAATTGTTTGACGAGATTGCGCCCAAATATGTAAACCGGAACGGTGGCTATACCAGAATCGTTAAGATTGGATTGCGTAAAGGCGATGGTGCAATGGAAGTTTTACTTGAATTAGTATAATTAAAACTGTAAGAAAACCGCTGCAATGTGTGAGAATATTCCACATTGTAGCGGTTTTTAATTGTTAAAGAAAAGAAAGAATATCGTAAGTTGACGGTGAATATGGCAATGTTTATAATAAAAGTAAGAGAATAGCAAAATTGGACAGCGGAATTGGAAGAGCAGGAGGAGAGAGCATGAAAAGAAAATGGAAAACTATACGATGTATTTTAATAACAGTCTGTCTGCTTATGGGGATACAGTCGGTTCCAGCATTGGCAGCTACTAAAAATATTAGTTCTGTATCAGTCAGGGTAGGCACAGATACAGAGCTGGGAGAGGTTTTGCCGTCAAACATTGTGACTTTTGATGATTCTTTGGAGGCCCACGACGGTACGTATGCGGCGACGAATTCAACAAAGTATTATGTCCGCGATGCAGAATGGGTTACTTCAACTTCTGAATTTATGAAGGTTGGGCAGGAACCCAGGATGCGGCTTTATCTCTATATTTTGGATGATGATTATGCGTTTCGAGGCACCTATAGCGCCAACAATGTAACGGTAAAAGGCGGAACCTTTGTCAGTGCCAAACGGAGCAGCAGAGAATTGGAAATAGTGGTAAAGCTCAATGGAATTAAGGGGAAATATCCCACTCCATCGGAGGCTTCCTGGAGAGATTCCGGCAGAGGAAGAGCTTTTTGGAATATAGGAGTGGAAGAGGATGACGACGACTATTCCAAGGCCATCACTTCTGGTTATTATGATGTTTATCTCTACAGAGGCAAAAGTCTGGTAAAAAAACTGGAGGGATACAAAGGGACTTCCTACAATTTCTACCCTTATATGACAAAAGCTGGAGATTACACCTTTAAGGTAAGGACGGTTCCCTATACGGAAGCTGAAAAAGCCTGTGGAACGAAAAGCGATTGGCTGGAATCAGAGGAATTTTATATTGATGAAAAGCACGTGTCAGATGGAACAGGGCAGACGGAAGAAAAACCTAATACAGAGCATGTAGGATGGGTTTTGGAAGGGAATACCTGGTATTATCGGTATCCAGATGGATCTTTTCAAAAGGATTCCTGGTTGATGGTGAATGGTCTTTGGTACTTATTTGATACTTCCGGAAGAATGTTGACAGGATGGCAGGCAAAAGACGGACTTACGTATTATCTTTATGATTCAGGAGCGATGCACTCTGGATGGCTTAAAGCAGGAAATTACTGGTACTATTTTAACGGGATCTATGACGGAGGCGTAGAGGGAGCCATGAGAACAGGATGGCTGGTTAATAATGGCAGAACGTATTATTTAAAGTCTGATGGCTCTATGGCAGAAGGATGGTGTGAAGCAGAAGGAAACTGGTATTACTTTTATCCGGGAGATGGTTTTAAGGCTGTGAACACATACATTGACACGTTTTATGTAGATGCTGACGGGATTTGGAGAAAGTAGAAAGGAAGAATAGGTTTAGAATGGATAGAAAAAAAATAAGAGTTCGCTGTCTTATGATTTTAATAACTTTGTGCAGTTCATTTTTTGCACTGAATGCTTTGGCAGCGACAGACCGGTATTACTTTGATGCTGCAGAAGAAGCAGTCTGGAGTGGAAACAAAGACGGAGTGGCTCACTGGAAAAAGGTGGATAAGGCAAAAAAATACGAAGTGATTTTGTATGAAGGGGAGACCTATAAGAAACGTGTCTATGTTACTGGAACAAAAGCGGATTTGAAGGAATATATGGAGAATAATATGGTATATTCCTTTAGCGTAAGGGCTGTCCCCACAGACAGTCAGACAACGTTTAGACCAGGGGAGTGGGCTTCTTCTGAGGAGATATTGGTGGATTGGCTGGGTACAACAGGCGGCCGCTGGAGAGTATACAGCGCTGGAAAGAAGTATCAGAGAGCAGATCAAACGTATTGCGCTAATGGATGGGAGATGGTACAGGGAGACTGGTACTATTTCAATGCAGAAGGATATGTGCATACAGGATGGCTTGGGGCAGAGAATAACACATATTATCTGGATGGAGAAGGCAAAAGGCAGACTGGCTGGATTTTGCTCAAAGACTCTTTGGAAGAGAATTGGTACTTCTTTGATTCCAGCGGAGCGATGAAGACCGGCTGGGTGGAGTGGCTGCCAGGACAATGGTATTATCTGGATTCGAATGGAAAAATGCTTTCCAATACAACCATAGAAGGGCATCAGCTTGATGCAACGGGCTTAAGGATTAACTAGAGGAGAAAAAGAAAAGGAGAGGGAAAACGGTTCCTTCTCTTTTTTTATGCATATGCCAATGCAAAGGAAGCGCTTGACTAATGGGAGGAATTCTACTAAAATTGAAAAATGTATTTAATTATGAAAAAGAAAAATTGGGAAAAGAAAGACAATTATGAATATCATAAAAGCAAGTAAGCTGATTTATGACTACATCAGAAGAGATGAAGAAGAGAAGATTGAAGAGGTTGACAGAGCCATTGACAATCTGGATGTAGAGATAGAGAAAGGAACATTTGTGGCGATTCTGGGTCACAATGGTTCTGGTAAATCTACATTTGCCAAACAGATTAATGGAATACTGACGCCTACAGAAGGAACTGTCTGGGTATCGGACATGAATACGGCAGATGAAAGCTCGATTTGGGAAATCCGAAAAAAGGCAGGTATGGTCTTCCAAAACCCAGACAACCAGATTATTGGAAATGTGGTAGAGGAGGATGTGGGATTTGGACCGGAGAACATTGGGATTCCGACAGCAGATATTTGGAAACGGGTAGATGAAAGCCTGGAAGCCGTAGGTATGACTGCGTATCGGTATAAGTCTCCCAATAAATTGTCTGGAGGGCAGAAACAGAGAGTGGCAATCGCCGGAGTCATGGCTATGAGGCCACAATGTATTGTATTGGATGAGCCCACGGCCATGCTGGACCCTAATGGCAGGAAAGAAGTGATAAAGACAGTGCAGGAACTGAACAGGCAGGAAGGGATCACGGTTCTTTTGATTACCCATTATATGGAAGAAGTGATTGAAGCGGATCGTGTGATTGTGATGGATGATGGAAAGCTGGTTATGGATGGAACTCCCAGAGAGGTTTTTTCCAGAGTGGATGAGCTGAAATCTTACCGTTTGGATGTTCCTCAGGTGACAGAGCTGGCCTATGAGCTTTGCAAGGCGGGAGTCGATTTGCCGAAAGGAATTCTGTCCCAGCAGGAATTTTTGGATCACCTGCTGCCAATTTTGGAAGACAGGAGAGAATTATGGTAATAAAAGTTGAGCATTTGACCCATATTTATGGGCAGGGGACTGCGTTTGAACAGTATGCCCTAAAGGATGTAAGTTTCGAAATCCCAGAACGTCAATTTGTGGGATTGATTGGGCATACAGGCTCTGGAAAGTCTACATTGATCCAGCATTTGAATGGTTTGGTTCGTCCAACCAGCGGGACGATTCGTTTTCATGAGACGGATATTTATAGTGAAGGATACAGCCTAAAGGATCTGAGAAGTAAAGTCGGTCTGGTATTTCAATATCCAGAACATCAGCTGTTTGAGATTGATGTGTTTTCGGATGTGTGTTATGGGCCAAAGAATCTGGGACTTTCTGAGGATGAGATAAAAATGCGAGCCAGAGAAGCCCTTAAACTGGTAGGTTTAAAAGAGAAATATTGGGAACAGTCGCCCTTTGAATTGTCAGGCGGGCAAAAGCGCAGAGTGGCTATTGCCGGGGTGCTGGCTATGAAACCAGAGGTTCTGATTTTGGATGAGCCTACGGCAGGATTAGACCCAAGGGGAAGAGATGAGATTTTAGATCAGATTCAGGTTCTTCATGAAAGCCAGGGAATGACAATTATTCTGGTGTCTCACAGTATGGAGGATATTGCCAAGTATGCGGACAGGCTTATGGTGATGAATCATGGAGAAAAGGCATTTGACGGAACGCCCAGAGAGGTATTTGAGCATTATAAGGAATTGGAAGCAATGGGGCTGGCAGCCCCTCAGGTAACCTATATCAGTCATGCCTTAAAGGAATATGGCGTGCCTGTAAAAGAGGATGTTACAACGGTGGAAGAGGCCAGAGACGCAATTTTAAAGCTTCTTGGAAAATAACCCTGTGTTTCTTTGGAGGAAAATATGATTCGAGACATTACATTGGGACAATATTATCCCGTAGACTCTGTGATTCACCGAATGGACCCCAGAACAAAATTATTTGGAACCATGGTATTTATTATCTCGTTGTTTCTGGCAGATAATTTAGGAGCTTATGCACTGGCAACCGTATTTTTGGCTTTTTGCATCCGACTGTCCAAAGTGCCTTTTAGCTTCATGGTCAGAGGACTAAAGGCCATTGTGTTTCTCTTGTTAATCAGCGTCAGCTTTAATCTGTTTTTGACAGATGGGAAAGAACTTTTTCGATTCGGTTTTCTAAAGATTACGGTGGAAGGACTTAGAATGGGATGCTTTATGGGGCTTCGCCTAATTTATCTCGTTATAGGCTCTTCTATTATGACGCTGACTACCACGCCGAATCAGCTGACAGATGGTTTAGAAAAGAGTCTGGGATTTTTAAGGGTAGTTCATGTGCCGGTTCATGAGATTTCTATGATGATGTCCATTGCACTTCGGTTTATTCCTATTTTGGTGGAGGAGACGGACAAAATCATGAAGGCTCAGATGGCCAGGGGAGCGGATTTTGAAAGCGGGAATTTGATTCAAAAAGCAAAAAGTATGGTGCCTCTTTTGGTGCCGCTGTTTATCTCTGCGTTTCGGCGGGCCACAGACCTGGCTATGGCGATGGAAGCCCGCTGCTATCGGGGCGGCGAAGGCCGGACCAAGATGAAACCGCTAAAGTATGAACGACGAGACAGAGGCGCTTACGGAGTGTATGCAGTCTATTTGGCAGGAATTATCGGAATAAATATGGTTTTATAGGAGTGGGTATGAAACGAGTGAAAATGGTTCTGGCCTATGACGGAACCAATTATTGCGGGTGGCAGCTGCAGCCTAATGGAATCACCATTGAAGGAGTATTAAATCAAGCTCTCTCAGAACTTTTGAGAGAGCCTGTTGCTGTTATTGGGGCCAGCAGAACAGATTCTGGAGTACATGCCGAGGGAAACGTGGCGATTTTTGACACAGAGAATCGAATGCCGGCAGAAAAAATATGTTTCGCCTTAAACCAACGGCTTCCAGAGGATATTCGGATTTTAACATCAGAGGAAACGCCTCTTTTTTGGCATCCCAGAAAACAGAATTGTGTAAAGACATATGAGTACCGGATTTTAAACAGGAAGATCGCTATGCCTACCTTGCGTCTCTATTCTCATTTCTGTTACTTCTCTTTAGATCTGGAGAAGATGAGACAGGGGGCCTCTTATCTGATTGGAGAACATGATTTTAAAAGTTTTTGTACGGTGCGGGGACAGGCGGAGGAAACAGTACGCACCATCTATTGCCTGGATGTGGAAAAAAATGGGGACATGATCACCCTAAGAATCAGCGGGAGCGGATTTCTGTACAATATGGTGCGGATCATTGCAGGGACTTTGATGAAGGTGGGAATGGGAGTCTACCCGCCAGAACATGTAAAGGAGATTTTAGGGGCAAGAGATCGGCAGGCAGCAGGTCCTACGGCGCCTGCTAAAGGCTTGACCTTAATCAGCATAGAGTATGAAAAAGAATTAAAACCTGTGATTATAGGAGAAAATGAAGAGTGGCTTTACAGGCTGTATCAGACAGAGATTCCAGAAAAAAAGAAGGCATATCTGGTAATTGAACGATGCGTGGAGTCTGATTTTGACAGATTGGTGACCCGTATGACCCATCAGGCTGTGCGCAACGGCGCGAAAGAGGTTTATGTCTGCGACAGGGAAGAAGAAGGAAGATTGATTGTTGGAAAAGCGTATGGGTATTATAAGTTCCACAATATATCCATTGATGAGCAAGGGCCAGTAAAACACTTGGGAGAAACACTGGATTGGTATTTGGCAAGAATTTAGAAAAGTGGTCACAAAATTTACACAGAATGGGCACAATCTCCTGGTAAAGTGAGGAAAATGAAACAGCGTCCGCTTGAGAGGAGTTTGGGAGATGAAAAATAGAATGAGAATCACAGCCTTTGTTACCGCCGCGGCTATTGCTACTATGACCGCGCCGCTTTCAGCAGAGGCCACCAGTAATCTGGAGCTGAGAACAAAAGTCATCAGCTCCAGTGGTATTTTAAGCAGCAATTTTGTTACCAGCGAATACATAACCAGAGGAGAATTTGCACAGATGCTGGTCAATGCCACTTCGTATAAAAGCGTGGCATCTCAAACGTGTGCGACAGCAGTCTTTTCTGATGTTTCTGTGGACAGCGGGTATGCCTATGCTATAAAAATTGCTGTAGAGAACGGATGGATGACCGGATACCTGGGAGGCGTGTTCCGGCCGGAAAATCCGATTACGCTTCAGGAGGCTGCCAGAGGAATTTTGGCTCTTTTAGGCTATACAGACAATGATTTTACAGGGGACCAATTAGGCGGACGTTTTAGCAAGTTCCAATACCTGGATTTGGGAGAAGATATTGGCAAACAGGCCCAGGAGCTTCTTACCAGAACCGACTGTGTGAACCTGTTTTATAATCTTCTTCGGACAGAGACCACTTCCGGCCAGGCATATGGTACTACGTTAGGTTACCAGTTGTCTGCAGACGGAGAAATCAATCCACTGACCATAGTGGATAATGGATTAAAGGGACCTAAGGTGGTGACGAAAAGTTACAGCATTGATGACAGTGTTCCTTTCCGTTTAAGCGAAGCCACCTTCTATCTGGATGGAAGAATCTCTTCTCTGGAACGGTTAAATCAGGAGAAGCGAGAAGGCGGATTTATAGTCATCTATTATAATACTGCGAATAAGACCATTTGGGCGTATAGCTCTGCGCAGGCAGGAGACGAGGCTAACACCTCTATGGTGGCGATTAGGGGAACGGTTACAGGAATTTATTATAACTCTGCACAGGTATTAACCCCAACTACAGTGATTTTGGAAGATAACACAGACAATCAATATCAGTTAAGCAACTCCGACGTTCAGTTTGCATTTTCGATTTATGGACAGTATAAGGTAGGAGATCATGTGATTTTAGTGTGCGAAGTGACGCAAAACAGTAATGGCGATTACAACTATCAGGTTGTTGACTGTGTGGATTATTGATTGAGGTGGAATATGAGAAAGAAAACAAAACTGACCAGAAAGCAAAAGATTGTCCGTATTGTTGGTATTTTGGCGGTTCTCGGCTTGGTGGCGGCTGTGGTTATACAGGTTGGAGGCAGAGGAAGACAGACAGGAGGAGAAGCGAATGCTTATAGGACTGCTGTAGTAGAGCGAAGAGACATTACGTCCTCTTTATCGTCATCAGGAACACTTTCGCCCAAAGATACTTACAGTATCACTTCGCTGGTATCTGGAGAGGTGATCAGCGCTGATTTCGAGGAAGGGGATCAGGTACAAGAGGGGCAGATTCTGTACGTGATGGATACGTCTTCTATGGAAACAGAGTTAAATTCTGCCCAGAGTTCTGTAGAACGGGCTCAGGACAGCTATATTCTGGCTGCACAAGACTATGAAGAGGCTCTTGGAGATTACAGCCAGAATACATATAAATCTACAGAGACTGGTTATATAAAGACGCTGCATGTAAAGGCAGGCGACAAGGTAAATGCCAATACACAGATAGCGGATATTTATGATGACAAGGTTATGAAGCTTCGGGTTCCCTTTCTAAGCGTGAATGCCGCCGGCATTGGCGTGGGCAATCAGGGGGTGATAACGTTAACACATACAGGAGAACAGCTTTTAGGGACCGTGACTTCTGTTAGTAATATGGAAGAAACCATGGCAGGGGGCAGGCTGGTGCGATATGTGACTTTACAGGTGGAAAATCCTGGCGGTCTAACAACAGATATGAAGGCGACAGTACAAATCGGTGATTTTTACTGCGCTCAGGAAGGCAGTTTTACTCCTCTTTTGGACACTGTGATGGGGGCGGAAGTAGGATCCACGGTAGAGATTGCCTCTATGCTGGTAAGCGAAGGAGACTATGTCAGCAAGGGGACTCCGTTGTTTCGAATGACGGATAAAACGGCAGACAACTTAGTGCGCAGCTATAAAGAGGCTGTAGATAAAGCTCAGGAGAACTTAGAGAGCGCCCAGAGCAAACTGGAGACTACCCAGGATAATATTGAAAACTATACGATTACAGCGCCTATTTCCGGTCAGGTAATTACAAAAAGCGTGAAATCTGGAGATAAGGTGTCAAGTGGGGGGAATGCCGCGGTGACCATGGCGGTGATTTATGATTTGTCAGAGCTTACGTTTGAGATGTCGGTGGATGAACTGGATATTCAAAGCGTGAAGGCAGGACAGACCGTGGAGGTTACGGCCGACGCGTTTGAGGGGCAGACATTTACTGGAAAGGTTACCAATATCAGTCTGGCCAGTTCGTATTCTAACGGAGTTACTAACTATCCGGTCACCGTGACTTTAGACGAGGTGGGAGAGCTGCTTCCGGGCATGAATGTAGACGGAGAGATTATCCTGGAACAGACCCAAGGTACCCTTGTGGTTCCGGTGGACTCACTTATGAGAGGGAATCGGGTTTATGTAAAAGATGATACTGTTACGGAAAAAGAGGGAAATGTTCCGGCCGGATTTCGGGCAGTGGAGGTAGAGACAGGACTGATGAATGACGATTTTGTGGAAATTGTAAGCGGGTTGTCAGAAGGAGAAGAGGTGTATGTGGCAGAGTCTTCCGTAAGCAGTGGTTTTCCGATGATGCCAGGAGGTATAAATCAAGGCCAGGGGCCCAATAGGGGATCAGGTCAGGGTGGAAACCGAGACGGAGGAGCTCCGCAAGGAGGTCCGGGAAATGGACGGCCATAAGGAGGCGGCGATGGCAGAAGCACTTATTGAACTAAGACATATTGAAAAAATATACCAGATGGGAGACGAAGAGGTACGGGCAAACGATGATATAAATCTGACCATAAACAGCGGAGAATTTGTGGCGATTGTTGGAAAGTCAGGAAGCGGGAAATCTACGCTGATGAATATTATTGGTGCCCTGGATGTGCCAACCTCTGGAGAATATCTTTTAGGCAGCCAAGACGTCAGCGAAATGGCGGATGACCAGCTGGCCAGAATCCGCAATAAAATGATTGGTTTTATTTTTCAGCAATATAATCTCCTGCCTAAGCTGAATCTTCTCGAGAACGTGGAGCTTCCTCTCCTTTATGCAGGAGTTCCCCCAGCAGAGCGAAAAGAACGGGCTATGAAGTCCCTGGAACGGGTAGGTTTGGCACAGAAGTGGAAAAATATGCCTAATCAGCTTTCCGGAGGGCAGCAGCAGCGAGTTTCCATTGCCAGAGCTCTGGCCGGAGAGCCTGCTTTAATTTTGGCAGACGAACCTACTGGGGCCCTGGACTCCAAAACCAGCAGAGAGGTCCTGGATTTTCTGAAACAGTTAAACCAGGAGGGAAACACCATTGTGATGATTACTCATGACAGCTCGATTGCTCTGGAAGCAAAACGGGTAGTGCGGATTCATGATGGGCGGATAAATTTTGACGGAGATGTGAAAGAGTATGCTGCAATCCTTTAAATTGGCATTAAAAAGTATCAGGAGCAATAAAATGCGTTCCTTTCTGACTATGCTAGGCATCATCATCGGCGTGGCATCTGTTATCATTTTAGTCAGTCTGGTCAATGCCTATATGTCTTATATGACAGAAAGCTTTGCAAGTCTGGGAACAAATCAGATTACGGTCAATGTGATGAATATGTCTTCCAGGTCTGTTTCTGTGGAAGACATGTATGGGTTTTATGAAGAGAATACAGAAAGTTTTGAATACATGACTCCTCTGGTTTCTGTAAGTACCGTGGTAAAGCACAGGAATGATTCCATGTCTTCCACCAGTGTGTTTGGAGTCAGTGAAGAATACCTGCCAATAAAAAACTATGAATTGGAATTAGGGAGAAACATCCAGTATTCGGATATTGTTTCCAGGCAGAAAGTATGCGTCATTGGCTATTATGTGGCAAACGAATTGTTTGGAAGCCCAGAAAAGGCGATTGATGAAACCATAAAAATAGGCGGTTATGGATTTCGAATCGTGGGAATCGCGAAACGCCAGAATGAAGAGAGCATGTCTGACGGCGGTACGGACGACTTTGTCTGGATGCCTTATAGCTGCGCGGTAAAGATGGCAAGAAACGCCAATATCAGTAATTATACATTTACCATTCGGGATTTATCTTCTGCCAGCAGCGCGACTGCCATGCTTGAGGACTTCCTTTATGAGATTTTTAAAAACGACGATTTGTATCAGGTGACTGCCATGAGCGAAATGCTGGATTCGTTAAATTCCATGATTGCTATGGTGTCGGCCGGTCTGGGAGGCATTGCCGGAATTTCTTTACTGGTAGCAGGAGTAGGAGTCATGAATATTATGCTGGTATCTGTGACAGAGAGGACCAGAGAAATCGGGATTCGAAAAGCGCTTGGAGCAAGAAAGGGAGTTATTTTGCAGCAGTTTGTCATTGAGGCCGCGCTACAGAGCGCACTGGGAGGAGTTATCGGCATTCTTTTAGGAAGCGCTGCCACTACGGCGGTAGGAAAGATTGCAGGATTGAACGCCGTTCCTACGCCGGGAGCGGTGTTGGTTTCGTTTAGTGTGTCTGTGGCCATCGGTTTGTTTTTCGGATATATGCCTGCAAGGAGGGCGGCCAGCCTAAACCCCATTGACGCCCTTAGAAGCGAGTAAATTTCTGTTAATTTTTCTGGTAAAAAGAGGTTGACACACCAGGGGCGGTGTTATATAATATTAAACTGTGACGTTAGGTGAAAATGCTTTAGCCAAAGCCCCGGAGATAGCATTTTACAATATAGGTTTAGATAATGAAATCATTGAATATCATGGGAATATCACAGGAGGTTGACCAATGAAGAGTTTTATGGCGAGTCCATCGACGATTGAGAGAAAATGGTATGTAGTGGATGCTACCGGATATACATTAGGACGTTTGGCTGCAGAAGTAGCAAAGATCTTAAGAGGAAAGAATAAACCAATCTTCACACCTCATATGGACTGCGGCGATTATGTAATCATTGTAAACGCCGAGAAGGTAAAAGTTACAGGCAAGAAGCTGGATCAGAAGATTTACTATCATCATTCTCAGTACGTAGGTGGAATGAAAGAGACGACACTGCGCGAGATGATGGCTAAGAAGCCAGAGAAGGTTGTGAAGCTGGCAGTTAAAGGGATGCTTCCCAAGGGACCTTTAGGAAAGAGCATGATGAAGAAACTTCATGTTTATGCTGGACCAGAGCATGAGCAGGCAGCCCAGAAACCAGAAGTTTTAGAATTCAAGTTTTAATAGGGAACTGAAAGGAGGAAAATAGAATGGCTAATACAAAGTTTTATGGAACAGGCAGAAGGAAGAAATCGATTGCCAGAGTATATTTGGTACCGGGAACTGGCAAGATTACGATCAATAAAAGAGATATTGACGAATATTTGGGCTTAGAGACCTTAAAGGTAGTGGTTCGTCAGCCATTGATGGCAACAGAGACGGTTGATAAGTTTGACGTATTGGTTAACGTACATGGCGGCGGTTTTACAGGACAGGCTGGTGCAATCCGTCATGGTATTTCACGCGCCTTGCTTCAGGCAGATGCAGAGTATCGTCCGATTTTGAAGAAGGCTGGATTCCTGACCAGAGACCCAAGAATGAAAGAAAGAAAGAAGTACGGTTTGAAGGCTGCTCGTCGGGCTCCACAGTTCTCCAAGAGATAATCGGTATGTTGATATAAAGATTCAGGAATATAAACTCCGCAGGCTTTTCTGCGGAGTTTTTCCTTATCAAATTTTACACAGAGAAAGTAAGTGACTGTATGAAACAACGACTGGTAATCGGAATTTTGGCTCACGTCGATGCTGGGAAAACAACCTTATCAGAGGCAATCCTTTTTTTAACCGGAAACATCCGTTCCTTAGGGCGCGTAGATAACAGGAACGCTTTTTTAGATACGTATGAATTAGAAAGAGCCAGAGGCATTACCATATTTTCAAAACAGGCGGTATTTGAATGGGGAGACAAACAGTTTACCCTTTTGGATACTCCCGGGCATGTGGATTTTTCTGCTGAAATGGAGAGGACCCTTCAGGTACTTGATTATGCCGTGCTGGTGATTAGCGGAGCGGACGGAGTACAGGGACATACCGAGACATTGTGGCGCTTGCTGGAACGATACCATGTGCCTGTATTTTTATTTGTCAATAAAATGGATCAGATGGGAACGGACAGGGATACCTTGTTGGAAGAAATAAAAAAGCGCCTCCATGAGAACTGTATTCCCTTTGATTCACCGGGGAGAAACAGACAAGAAAGCTGGCTGGAAGAGCTTGCCATGTGCGATGAGACAGTTTTAGAGACTTATCTGGAAACAGGGGAGGTAAAAAAAGGGGATATTCAAAACCTGATTGCAAAGCGCAGCGTATTTCCCTGCTATTTTGGATCGGCACTGAAGGTTCTAGGAGTAAAAGAACTTCTTGAAGGAATAGAGGCGTATAGCCAGGTTATGCCTGCAGGGGAAAATTTTGGAGCCAGGGTTTACAAAATTTCCAGAGATCCCCAGGGAAACCGTCTGACGCATATGCGGGTGACAGGAGGCTCTCTGAAGGTAAAGGACATACTGCCTGTGGGAGGGCAGGAGAAGATCAATCAGATTCGAATCTATTCAGGAGCCAAATATGAGACGGTGGGACAGGCAGAGGCAGGCTGCATTTGCGCGGTGACTGGATTAACATCCACCTATGCAGGCCAGGCTTTAGGGGAGTTAAACGGAGAAGAGACGCCGATTTTGGAGCCGGTGCTGACGTATCAGCTGATTCTTCCGCCAGAATGCGATCTTCCCAGCATGCTTGTAAAGCTTCGACAATTAGAGGAGGAGGAACCTCAGCTTCATGTGGTCTGGAACGAGACTTTGGGAGAAATCCAACTTCAGGTCATGGGACAAGTGCAGATAGAGATTTTGCGAAGTCTGATTGTGGAACGATTTGGAGTTTCTGTTGATTTTGGAGCAGGGAAAATTGTATATAAGGAAACCATTCTGGAACCTGTAGAGGGAGTGGGACATTTTGAACCATTGCGTCATTATGCAGAGGTTCATCTCTGGATGGAGCCTGGAGAGCGGGGGAGCGGCCTTCAGTTTGAGACCAACTGCAGCGAAGATGTGCTGGACAGGAACTGGCAGAGGCTGATTTTGACTCATCTGGAGGAAAAGCGCCATGTGGGGGTTTTGACAGGCGCGGAACTTACAGATGTTAAGATTACCCTGATTACAGGACGGGCCCATTTAAAACATACAGAAGGAGGAGATTTCCGACAGGCCACCTATCGGGCTGTACGTCAGGGACTTCGGGAAGTCGGGTGCCATCTTTTAGAACCGTACTACCGGTTTCGGCTGGAGATTCCCTCAGAGTCTACAGGACGTGCATTATCCGATCTGGAACGTCTGCAGGCAGACTTTGAGCCGCCGCAGATGGAAGGGGATAAAACTGTAATAAGCGGAACAGCACCAGTGGCCCTTATGACAGATTATCATATGGACGTGATTTCCTATACGAAAGGACGGGGGAAATTGTTTTGCAGCCTCAATGGGTATGAACTGTGTCGGAATGAAGAGACCATTGCAGAGGAACTGGGATATGATCCAGAAGGCGATGTGGACAATCCTACCGCCTCTGTGTTCTGTGCTCATGGGGCAGGATATTTGGTAGAGTGGAATGAGGTAAAGACCCACATGCACGTAGATAGCCCAGTCGCTGTGCCCACAAAAAGAACGGAACATACAAAGGCAATTCCGTCTGAAAAGAATAACCAGAAAGCAGAGAGAAGGACTACGTGGGGAGCGGATGAGAAGGAATTGGAAGCTATTTTTGTGCGTACGTATGGAGAAAGGAAGCAGATTCTTCCAAGGGAATCTATGGTCAGAAGAGTATCTTTTGATTCCCCAAAACGGACGGAGAAGGGGAAAGCCCAGGAGCCTGTAAAAGAATATCTTTTGGTAGACGGATACAATATCATTTTTGCATGGGAGGAACTGAAAGAACTGGCAAAAGTCACCATAGACGGAGCCAGACAGGCTTTGATGGATATTTTATGTAATTATCAGGGGTATAAAAAATGTATTCTGATTTTGGTATTTGATGCGTATAAAGTTGAGGGGAACCTTGGACAGGCGTCAAAATATCATAATATTCATGTGGTTTACACCAAGGAGGCCGAAACTGCGGATGCATATATTGAAAAGTTAGCGCACCAAATGGGGAGAAATCATCAGGTAACCGTGACTACCTCTGACGGTCTGGAACAGTTGATTATCAGAGGGCAGGGATGCAGGCTTTTGTCCGCGAAAGATTTGAGAGAGGAGATAGAACAGGTAAATCGGGAGATCCAGGGAGAACATCTGGAGCGTTTGCCAAAAGGGAAACGCAATTACCTGTTCGACCAGGTGGAGGAGGAACTGGCCAGATATCTGGAAAACATGAGGACTGGAAAGGAAGGGGAGGACAATGGGAGAAAAACTGACCAAAAGCGACGTAAAAAAGATCAGAGAAGAGATTGAACACCGGAAACTAGTAGTTCGTAAAGAAGCTATTGAGGCGGTAAAGGAAGCCAGGGCTCAAGGTGACTTAAGCGAAAATTTTGAATATTATGCGGCGAAGCGAGAAAAAAACCAAAATGAAAGCAGGATTCGCTATCTGGAGAGAATGTTAAAGAATGCTCAGATTGTATCCGATGAGTCCAGAGAGGATGAAGTTGGAATCAATAATACAGTAGAACTGTATATGGAGGATGACGATGAGGTGGAGACATACCGTCTTGTGACGTCTATCCGCGGCAGTTCCCTGAAAGGACTAATCAGTACAGAGTCCCCTCTGGGAAAAGCCATATTCCGACATAAGGTCGGAGAACGGATTTACGTAAAGGTCAATGAAAACGCTGGATACTATGTGGTAATCCGCAGCATAAAAAATACAAAGGATGACTCGGATGATAAAATCCGCAGCTTTTAAACGCTGCGTCAAAACTCGCCGAAGGTATGATCAAACCGTTTGTCCAAGGGAGTGCGGCTGGTTATAGAGCTGCTCCAGTTTTCAATTAACGCTACCGCATCGGTGACTGCCTTGTCATATAGGCTTTCCAAATGGAGGCATATGGGCGTGCATTCCGAAATCGTTTCATAACGGATGATCATGTCCTGTGTGCTTTCAGAACTCTGGGAAAGTCTTAGAATCGTTAAAGTAAGCCAGCGCAAAAGTGGATTGGGAATGACCAGGCGGTTGCAGTAAAAACGGATGGAGCGGATACAGGAGCGGATTTTTTTATCTTCTATTCCAGGGAAAAAGGGTGCGATTACCCTGGCGTGAAATGTACAGGGATTTAAGTGGGCCGTGGGCCGGTAAGTGATAGGATTAAGACCGTCTTTTTCCATAAAGAACCGGTCGAGCTCTGCTTCAATGGCACTGTGGGAGAGATGCAGTTTTCGCACCATCTGTTCTATATAGGGATGACAGTTAGAGTCCAGGGCAAAATGACAGAGAAATCCATACAGATAGGCCATGGCTGGCTTTGGCGCTGTCGTGGTTTTCAGCACCGATTTGGCATACTCAAAAAAGTTGCGGCCAGGTTTTTGATGCATGGCAAAGCCTGTCTGATTGACTGGATTTTTTGAGAGAGCCTGATAATAAAATAACAGATCAGGGCCGTGGAGCCCAATATCATAAAGTCCTCGAAAGGAATCCACCATTTCCTGAGCAGAAATGTCTAATTGTTTGTAAACGTCTTTTCCAAAACGATAATGTGTATATGTGGTTGGCATTATATCCATCCTCCGTCTAAACCTATGACCTGTCCGGTCAGATAGGAGTTTTTCTGTGCTAAGTAATAAACAAGATCTGCAACTTCCCCAGGCAGTCCCAGCCGGCCGGCCGGTATCTCATCCACAAGCCTTTTAAGCTCCTCTTTTTCCAGAAAATGATTCATCTCTGTATCAATGGCTCCGCAGGCGATAGCGTTGACCTGGATATTGCTGGGAGCAAGCTCTTTAGCCAGAGCTTTTGTAAAGGAGTTAACTCCGCCCTTTGCTGCAGAATACGCTGCCTCACAAGAGGCGCCCACATTGCCCCAAACAGAAGAGATGTTGATGATTTTTCCCTCCTTTTGGGATACCATATCGGGGATCGCAAGCTTACAGCAGTGAAACATAGATGTTAAATTAGTCTGAATAATCTGATTCCAGTCTTCTGGAAGCATGTCTTGTAAAAGACCGATATAAGAAACGCCTGCATTATTTACCAAAACGTTCAGGACGCCAAACTCCTTTTTTATCTCTGTAAATAATTCCTGACATTGACAAAAATTCCCCATATCTCCTAAATATGCCAGACACGTAGTGTGAAGGGATTCAATTTCTTCTTTCACGCACATCAATGCCTCTTCCCTGCGGATACAGTTAATTACAACATTATAGCCGCTTTGCGCAAAGCGAACGGCGATTGCCCTCCCAATCCCCCGAGAGGCTCCTGTAATGAGGACCGTTTTTTTTGACATAGCATTCTCTCCTGCTTTGCTTACAACTCTTTGGCGAGCTGCAGCCATTTTTGATAAATGTAGTATACATCATTTTTACACAGATTGCAAAGAGGAGAAAAATGTAGTAAACTTAAAGCTAACGAGATGGGGAGGCGAGAAAAGACGCAGAATGGAAAATCAAGATTATAAAGGGAAAGAAGACTTGGCAGAGCAGATCAGAAATGCGCTGAAAGGCGCGTTCGAATCCCTGGAATTTGAACAGCTGAACCATGTGATTGGAGACACGGTTCACTCTGCATTAGATAAAATCAGACCAACTGCCCGTTCGCTTCCGCCAAAACCTTTGAAGATACGTGTGAATAAGCGGGGAAGAGCAGCAGGAATTTTGCTTACGGTGTTTGGAAGTATTGGCGCCGTGGTATTTCTTGCCTGGGCTTTGGCGCTTTTGGCAGCTATGGCCACATTACAAAGCACGATAGGATGGTGGGTAAGTGGAGCGCTGGGGCTGACGACAGGAGGATTTTTAATTTTGCTAATAGTTGGGGTTCGGACCAACACAAGAATAGGGCGACTGAATATTTATTTAAAAGAATTGAAAAATCACGGTAAACCTTACTGTGAGCTTTGGCGTCTCAGTAAAAGCAGTGCAAAAAGCCTGAAATTTGTCCAGAAGGATATCAGAAAAATGCTAAAACTTGGGATGTTTCCGGACGCCAGACTGGATGATGAGGAGACCTGCCTTCTTTTGGATGACGAGACCTATAAACAGTACAGGGAGGCTCAAGATTCTTTCAGGGAGAGACAGCAAAAGGAAGAGGAGCGGCAAAGCCGTCAGAGCGGGGAGCCGGTATGGGAGGCGATTTCCCGTGGAGAAGAATATAAGCGCGCCCTGACCAGCCTTTGGGAGACCATGCCAAATCAGCCAATCTCTGAGAAGATTCTTCGCCTCAGAGTGCTTCTGGACAGGCTGTTTGAGGCGTTAAAAAAGCATCCAGAACAACTGGAAGATATGGAACGGCTCATGGAATATTACCTTCCTACCACAGTAAAATTGGTAACTTCTTATCAGGAGTTTGCAAATGTGGAATTTCCGGGGGAAAATGTGAAGAGAGCTAAAAAAGAGATTGAACAGACCATGGACGCGATCAATCATGGGCTGGAAAAGCTGTTAGATGATTTTTATCAAGATACGGCGTTTGATGTGTTAAGCGATGCCTCTGTGCTGCAATCAATGCTGGCCAGAGAAGGACTGACACAAGACGGGAATATAAAATTGTAAACGCTGGCAGAATAAAACGGGAGGGACATGATGGAACAAGAGTTTGATCAGCATTTGACGCTAAACAATTTTATGGGGAAGGAGCCGGAATTGACCTTGGAGCCATTTCTTGCTCCAAAAGAGCCAGAAGAAACACAGATAAAACAGCCAGAGCCTCAGATCCAGCTAAGCCCCGAAGAGCAGAAGAAAGTGGATGATTTTGCAGCCAGTATTGACCTGACCAATTCCAATATGGTGCTGCTTTATGGGGTAGGCGCTCAAAAAAAGATTGCAGATTTTTCGGAAAACGCCCTGGAACATATTAAGACCAAGGATTTGGGAGAGATCGGCCAGATGCTGAGTGATGTGGTGGGAGAATTAAAAACCATGGAGGTAGAAGAGGACAAGGGGTTTTTAGGCATATTTCGAAAAAGCGGAAACCGTTTGTCCAATATGAAGGCCAAATATGAAAAGGCGGAAAGTCATATCAACAGGGTCGTCAAAGTTTTAGAAGGGCATCAGATTCAGCTTTTGAAAGATGTGGCTACCATGGATCAGATGTATGAGCTGAACTTAAACTACTTAAAAGAGCTTTCCATGTACATTCTGGCAGGGAAGAAAAAGCTGAAAGAGACTATGAATACCGAGCTTTTGGCTGCAGTGGAAAGAGCTAACAGAAGCGGACTTCCAGAGGATACCCAGGCAGCCAGCGATTTGGCGAATTTGTGCAACCGTTTTGAAAAGAAGCTTCACGACTTAGAACTTACCAGAATGGTTTCTCTCCAGATGGCGCCTCAGATTCGGCTGATCCAAAATAATGATACAGTGATGTCCGAAAAAATTCAGTCTACGCTGGTTAATACGATCCCATTGTGGAAGACTCAGATGGTCCTGGCTGTTGGGCTGAATCATTCCACAGAAGCAGCCAGAGCGCAGAGACAGGTATCCGACACTACCAATGAACTTTTAAAAAAGAACGCCCAAATGCTTAAAATGGCCACAATAGATACTGCAAAAGAGGCTGAACGGGGGATTGTGGATATGGAAACTTTAAAGTCTACGAATCAGACCTTGATTTCTACCTTGGATGAGGTCCTGAAGATTCAGGAAGATGGAAGGGAGAGACGCAGGGAGGCGCAGCAGGAATTGGGAAGAATTGAGGAAGAACTGAGACAGAAGCTTTTGTACATCAGTCAGAAGCCATAACAATATGGAGGAAGGAAGCAGATTATGGAAAAAATTTACGACTTAATCATTATCGGCTCTGGGCCAGCAGGACTTTCCGCAGCCGTTTACGCTCAGAGGGCGATGTTGGATGTTCTGGTGATTGAAAAAGAGATGGTAAGCGGCGGACAGGTATTGAATACTTATGAGGTAGACAATTATTTAGGACTGTCAGGAATCAGCGGTTTTGATCTTGGAATGAAGTTTCATGAACACGCCGAAAAATTGGGGACAGTTTTTGTAAGCGACCATGTTTTAAGAGTTGAGGATGACAAAAACGAAAAAAGGGTGGTATGTGAAAATGACATATACACAGCCAGGGCGCTTTTGATTGCCACAGGCGCTCATCACCGGAAACTGGGAGTGCCAGGGGAAGAAGCTCTGGGAGGGATGGGAGTATCCTACTGCGCTACGTGTGACGGCGCATTTTTCAGAAACAAGGTAACTGCCGTAGTAGGCGGCGGAGACGTGGCTTTAGAGGACGCTATCTTTTTATCCAGGCTTTGCCAGAAAGTGTATTTAATCCACCGCAGGGATGCACTGCGCGGAGCAAAGAGCCTGCAGGAGAGTGTTTTTAAGCAGGAAAATATAGAGATTATCTGGGACACTGTGATTACAGGCATTCAGGGAGAAAATCAGGTGAAAGCCTTGAACCTTCAGAATAAAAAGAGTGGACAGGAGTCTCTTTTGGAAGTACAGGGCGTCTTTATTGCTGTGGGCATCACGCCAAACAGCCAGATGTTTGAAGGCTTGGTAGATATGGAACAGGGGTATATTGTGGCTGGGGAAGACTGCCAAACTTCTGCAGTCGGAATTTTTGCAGCCGGAGATGTACGGACTAAACCATTGCGCCAGATTGTCACAGCCGTCGCCGACGGCGCTAACGCGGTGACCAGCGTTGAACGATACTTAATAAATTGATTGTAAGAAAAGGAGCTGTTTCGGGGAGATTGCTTTCCCCGGATACAGCTCCTGTAATTTTATTGGAATCAAAACTCTGGCTCAATCAGGCCATAAGTATTGTTACCTTTTCTTTTATAAACCACATTCACCTGATCGGTTTCTGCATTTTGGAACATATAGAAATTGTGGCCTAACAGTTCCATCTCTACACAGGCGTCCTCTGGGAACATGGGCTTCATGCCAAAACGCTTGGTCTTGACAATCTTGATTTCCTCATTGTCGCTTTCCTCCGTCTCTTCTAGGAAGAGCTGAGAGAAAGACTGGGCAGACTGCTTCTTGTCAATCAATTTTTTTCTGTATCTGCGAATCTGGCGTTCAATAACCTCCTCCACTAAATCTATGGATACATACATATCGGTGCTGGATTCTTCCGCGCGGATAATGCTTCCCTTTACTGGTATAGTAACTTCAATTTTCTGCATTTCCTTCTGAACGCTGAGGGTCACAATAACCTCTGTCTCTGGGGTGAAAAAACATTCAAGCTTGCCAAGCTTGTCCTGAATGGCTTCACGCAGTCCTGGGGAGACCTCAATATTTCTTCCTGTAATGGTATAACGCATAGAATCAACTCCTTTTTTTGAGATGATTTCAGTATACCACAGATATTCGAAATATTCAATGAGAATCAGTAGAATTTTTTGACAATTAGCAGAAGGCAACTGTGAAATTTTTCGACTTACAAATCAAATTCCTGTCGAAAAAGAAGATTTTATGACAAGTGTACAAAAATAAATTGGTTGAAAAAGAAGAAAAGGCTGTGTGGGAAATTGTGGATAAAGTGGATAACTCGGTGTACAACTCATTTTTATAGGAATATTAAGGTGGTTCTCTGTGAATTCTAAGTGTGGATAATGTGGATAACAAAAAGTGAGGTGAGTATTTTTGTGCAAATTGCCAGGTTTACCATAAGAAAAAAAGTTATGTCATCCTGAAAAGTAAAAATTTTATGAAGAAAGAACGATTTAGTTGAATAAACGAAGGGTTGGTGTTACAATGTATAAGATTGTATCGAAAAAAAGAGGAATCATAGGAGCGTGACGGATGAATCTCATTGAAAAGTTGTTCGGAACTCATAGTGAGCGTGAATTGAAATTAATCTATCCGATTGTTGATAAAATATTGGCTCTGGGGCCGGAGTTAAGCGATTTATCCCCCGAACAACTTCGGGACAAAACCAGAATTTTTAAGGAACGTCTGACTGCGGGAGAGACATTGGACGATATTCTTCCAGAAGCATTTGCGGTTGTCAGAGAAGCAGCAAAAAGGACCTTGGATATGGAGCACTATCCGGTTCAGTTAATCGGAGGCATTGTGCTTCATCAGGGGCGTATTGCTGAGATGAAAACCGGCGAAGGAAAGACGCTGGTTTCTACAGCGCCTGCTTATTTGAATGCTCTGGCGGGAAAGGGAGTCCACATTGTTACAGTAAATGACTACCTGGCAAAGCGTGACGCAGAGTGGATGGGAAGCGTCCATGAATATTTAGGGCTGACCGTTGGCGTGGTGTTAAATTCCATGACTTCAGAGGAGCGGAAAAAGGCCTATGCCTGCGATATTACGTATGTAACCAACAATGAGTTGGGATTTGATTATCTGAGAGACAATATGGCCATCTATAAAGAACAGATGGTGCTGAGAGATTTGGATTATGCCATTATCGACGAGGTGGATTCCGTTCTCATTGATGAGGCCAGGACCCCATTGATTATATCCGGTCAAAGCGGAAAATCTACAAAACTTTATGAAGTTTGTGATATGCTGGCCAGACAGCTGGTTCGTGGAGAAGCTTCCGGTGAGTTTACCAAGATGAACGCTCTTATGGGAGAGGACATTGAGGAGACCGGAGATTTTGTAGTTAATGAAAAGGACAAAGTGGTGAATCTGACAGAGGACGGCGTGAAAAAGGTTGAGGAATTTTTTCACATCGAGAATCTGGCAGATCCAGAGAATCTGGAGATCCAGCACAACATTATTCTGGCTCTGCGAGCCAATAACCTGATGTTTCGGGACAAGGATTATGTGGTTAAGGATGACGAGGTTCTGATTGTCGATGAGTTTACCGGACGTATCATGCCTGGAAGAAGATACTCTGACGGCCTTCATCAGGCTATTGAGGCTAAGGAGCATGTAAACGTTCGAAGAGAAAGCAAGACACTGGCTACCATTACCTTCCAGAACTTTTTCAATAAGTTTCGGAAGAAAGCAGGCATGACCGGTACAGCACTGACAGAGGAGAAGGAATTTCGCAACACATACGGCATGGACGCCATTGCCATTCCTACCAATAAGCCAGTAGCCCGTATTGATTTAGATGATGCGGTATATAAGACAAAAAAAGAAAAATTCAAAGCCGTGGTCGACGAGGTGGAGCGTGCTTATGAAAAGGGGCAGCCTGTGCTGGTCGGCACGATTACCATCGAAACGTCTGAGATGTTGAGCCGGATGCTGACCAAGAAGGGGATTCCACATAAAGTCCTTAACGCCAAGTTCCATGAGTTAGAGGCGGAGATTGTAGCGGATGCAGGAATCCATAAGGCTGTTACGATCGCTACCAATATGGCGGGCCGTGGTACGGATATTAAACTGGATAAAGAAGCCGTGGATTTAGGAGGCCTTAAGATTATCGGCACAGAGAGACATGAATCCAGGCGTATTGATAATCAGCTTCGCGGCCGTTCCGGCCGTCAGGGCGACCCGGGAGAGTCCAGATTCTATATTTCTCTGGAAGACGATCTCATGCGTCTTTTTGGTTCTGACCGTCTGATGGACATGTTCAGCGCTCTGGGCGTGCCAGAGGGAGAGCAGATTGAGCACAAGATGTTGTCCAGCGCCATTGAGAAGGCGCAGAAAAAGATTGAAAACAACAACTATGGTATTCGTGAGAACCTGTTGAAATACGATGAAGTTGCCAATGAACAGAGAGAGGTCATCTATGCAGAGCGCCGGAAAGTGTTGGACGGCGACAACATGAGAGATGTGATCTTGAAGATGGTGACAGATATTGTTGAACATGCGGTGGATATGGCAATTCCAGAGGACGCCGCGGCAGATACCTGGGATTTGAAGGAGTTAAATTCCCTTCTTCTTCCGATTGTTCCCTTAAAGCCGGTCTTTTTGACAGAGGAACAAAAACAGGGGATGAAGAAAAAAGAGTTGAGCCATATGTTAAAAGAGGCGGCCATCAAGTTATATGAGGCCAAGGAGGCCGAGTTCCCAGATGCAGAGCACATCAGGGAGCTGGAACGAGTGATTCTTCTCAAGGTGATTGACAATAAGTGGATGTCCCATATTGACGATATGGATCAGCTTCGTCAGGGAATCGGGCTTCAGGCATACGGACAGAGAGATCCTTTAGTAGAGTATAAGATGAGCGCCTATGAAATGTTTGACGGCATGACGGCTGCTGTGAAAGAGGAGACGGTTCGTATTTTGTTCCATATTCGTGTGGAGCAAAAGGTAGAGCGGGAGGCAGCAGCGAAAGTGACAGGCACTAATCGGGATAACAGTGCAGTGAAAGCTCCTATAAAGAAGATCGACCCAAAGCCTTACCGCAATGACCCATGTCCCTGCGGCAGCGGAAAGAAATATAAACAATGTTGCGGGCGGCTTAAATAGGGAAAGAAAAAGATAGGAAAGAAGGTGACACAATGGTAGAGTTAGATCAGTTTAAATATACGCTCTCAACGTTTCAAAAACCATTAGTGGAAGTGAGGGATTCACTTTGACCTGGATAACAAGGAGAAACGGATTGCAGAGTTAGACAGGTCTATGGAGGAACCGGGCTTCTGGGAGGATCCGGAACGATCCACTAAGCTGATGAAGGAAGCCAAAAATCTAAAGGATACAGTGGAAGGCTTCAAAAAATTGGAACAGCAATACGAAGATATCAGTCTTTTAATTGAGATGGGATATGAAGAGAATGATCCGGATGTGATTCCAGAGATTTCTCAGATGATGGAAGAGTTTGAAGCAGAGCTGGAGAATATTCGAATTACCACCTTGTTGTCTGGAGAGTATGATGACAACAATGCAATTTTGCGGTTAAACGCAGGGGCAGGAGGCACAGAGTCCTGTGACTGGTGCAGTATGCTTTATCGAATGTACTGCCGCTGGGCAGATAAAAAGGGATTCGCTATAGAGGTTTTGGATTATCTGGACGGAGAAGAGGCAGGGATTAAGTCTGTCACTATTCAGGTTAATGGAGAAAAGGCATATGGATATTTAAAGTCGGAACATGGGGTTCACCGTTTGGTGCGGATTTCTCCTTTTAATGCTGCAGGAAAGAGGCAGACCTCATTTGTATCCTGTGATATTATGCCGGATATTAAAGAGGATTTGGATGTGGATATTAACCCAGACGATTTGCGCATCGACACCTACCGCTCCAGCGGGGCAGGCGGTCAGCATATCAATAAAACGTCCTCCGCGATACGAATTACTCATATCCCTACCGGAATTGTGGTACAGTGTCAGAATGAGCGGTCTCAATTTCAGAATAAGGATAAGGCAATGCAGATGCTCAAGGCTAAACTGTTTATGCTGAAAAAACAAGAGAATGCGGCAAACTTATCTGATATTCGCGGAGATGTAGCGGAAAATGGATGGGGCAGTCAGATTCGGTCCTATGTCCTTCAGCCGTATACCATGGTGAAGGATCATCGAACCAATGAGGAAAGCGGAAATGTGAGCGCTGTATTGGATGGCGGGCTGGATTCGTTTATCAGCGCGTATTTGCGTTGGATTCGGCTGGGGGGAAAAGAGAGTCATTAAAGGAGACGACTATGATAAAGGTTGCGATAATGGGATATGGGACCATTGGTTCTGGTGTCTGTGAGGTTTTGGAAGAGAATCAGAAACAGATTGCGGATTATGTGGGACAGGAAATTCAGGTAAAATACATTTTAGACTTAAGGGATTTTCCTGGAACAGCGATCGAGAATAAGGTGATACATGATTTCTCTGTTATCGCAGAAGATCAGGAGATTCAGATTGTAGTGGAAACCATGGGAGGCTTAAATCCGGCCTATCCCTTTGTGAAATCGTGCCTGGAGGCAGGAAAACATGTGGTAACTTCCAACAAGGCTTTGGTGGCAGCTCATGGCACAGAACTTTTGGAGATCGCCAGGCAAAGGCAGGTGAATTTCCAATTTGAGGCCAGTGTAGGCGGCGGGATTCCGATTATTCGTCCTTTGTATCGCTGCCTTATGGGAGAACGGATTCTGGAGATTACCGGAATTTTAAACGGAACCACTAATTACATTTTGACGAAGATGGATAAGGAAGGGGCATCCTTTAATGGCGCTCTGAAAGAGGCTCAGGATTTAGGATATGCAGAGCGTAATCCAGAGGCAGATGTGGAAGGACACGATACTTGCCGAAAAATTGCAATTCTTACTGCTATGGCCACGAAAAAAGAGGTAAATTATCAGGATATTTATACAGAGGGAATCACAAAAATCACAGACATTGATTTTAAATATGCAGCTAAGATGGGCACTTCGATTAAATTGTTTGGTTCCAGCCGTATGGAAGCGGACCAGGTGTTTGCCTGGGTTGCGCCTGTGATGATAGGAAGAGAACACCCGTTATATTCTGTGTCAGACGTATACAATGGCATACTGGTGAGAGGAAATATGCTTGGAACTACCATGTATTACGGAAGCGGAGCCGGAAAGCTGCCGACAGCCAGTGCGGTTGTCGCAGACATCATAGAAGAAGCAGGGCATTTGGACAATCATGTTTCTCTGGGATGGAGCTCTGAAAAGCTGGATATCGCGCCTATGGAGATTTCCTACCATAAATATTTCGTCAGAGTGTCAGGACCTTATGAGCCTAAAAAACAACTGATTGAACAGTGCTTTGGCAGCTGTCAGATCATGACTTTGGAAGGGTTGAATGAATGTGCCCTTCTGACAGAGAAAATGAGTGAGAAGCAGTTTAAGGAAGCGCTTTTTGAGCTGGAGGAGAAGCTGGGAGGAATGTATCAGGAAGTGCTGCAGACCATTCGGGCACAACTATAGCCTGTTCTCAGATAAATGGAGAGTTTACAGATATGTTTTATCAATGGTTTAAAATACTCAGGCAGGGGATTCCCTGCCTGTTTCATCTTCTGACCGGATTTTACTGTCCTGGCTGTGGAGGCACCAGAGCTGTGAAGTACCTGTTCCATGGGCAGATTGGAAAAAGCATTCAATATCATCCCCTGGTGTTTTATACGGTTATGGTGGTAATACTAGAGCTCGTCAGCCTTGTGAAGGCTAGAGGAACAGAAAGACCCATTTCTCACTACAAACGGTATGAGACATGGGTCTGGATAGGCGTTGCAATTATTCTGATAAACTGGGGAGTGAAAAACTACATGCTGGCAGTAAACGGAATTGATTTGCTGCCTTAGTTAAAGAAATGTCATTTCCTTCTTTTTATTGATACATTTCTAAAATCTCATTATACATGGACATAAATTCAGGATCGTTCATTGTACTAATCACAATTCCCCAATAGAACGTCATGAAAATGCTCATTAAAATGGAAATGATTCCCATGACCAATCCGGCAATAGCAAATCCGTGAAGGGGTCTTCCTTTTTTGGACAAGATGACTAATACAATAGCAGTCACCGCCAATGGAAACTGCAAAAACGGAATGCAGCAGGTGATCAAAGCAAAAATGCTGACAATCATAGAAGCAAGAGCAAGACCGTTGGACTGCTTAGGCGGATAGGGCTGATATTGAGGCGGGTAGGGGTGATACTGGGGTGGATAGGGTTGCTGATTCTGATATAAATACTGCTGGAAGGGCGGCTGTCCTTGGGGAGCCCGCCCCTGATTTGGCTGGCTTTTTGGTGGTTCCTGCAGATTTTGAGGCGGGTTTTCCTGGGGCGGATTTTCCTGCGGCTGATTTTGAGGAACCTGGCTGGAATCTGGTTCCTGATTCTGATTTGTATATTCTTCCATAACTAAAACCTCCGTTCGTCAATGTCCTATATTGTAACATGAAAACAAATTACTGTCTAGACGCAGGGAAACTTTCGCTATATAATAGTAACAGTTTAGACGGCGGGAAATTTGGTATGAATTTTGGGCGTCAAGCTTGCTTGTAAGCTAAAATTCATACTAAATTTTACATCGGATGAACATCCGATGCTTCTTGTCCGGCGTAGACGGGCAAGAAGATGACCCGTCTGAACTGTTATAATAGTTAGACGTAAGTAAGATAGCAGCAGTTGGAGGAAAACATGGATATTATACAGGCATTGCAGGAAGAGTTAAAAATTGGCCGTCATCAGGTGGAGGCGGCTGTGAAGCTGATAGATGAGGGGAATACGATTCCGTTTATCGCCAGATACCGGAAGGAAGCCACAGGTTCTTTGGATGACGAGGTGTTGAGAAGATTAGACGAACGTCTGCGTTATCTGAGAAATCTGGAGGAAAAAAAGGCCCAGGTGATTGCGACGATTCAGGAGCAGGGAAAACTGACGCCGGAGTTGGAAAAACAGATACAAAATGCCGCGACCTTGGTTATGGTAGAGGATTTGTATCGCCCATATCGTCCCAAAAGGCGAACCAGGGCAACCATTGCCCAGGAAAAAGGGCTTGCGCCGCTTTCAGATACCATTATGCTTCAGATGACAAAAGAGCCGGTGGAGAAATTAGCTTTGGCATACATATCTGAGGAAAAGGGAGTGGCTACTGTAGAGGAAGCGATTAATGGGGCCAAGGATATTCTGGCAGAGCGGATATCGGATGAGGCAGACTATCGGACCTATATTCGTGAGACTACCATGAAACAAGGGACCATTCAGGCTTCGGCAAAAGATGAAAATGCACAATCAGTTTACGAAATGTATTACCAGTATGAAGAGAGCATCAAGAAAGCAGCTGGCCATCGTGTTTTGGCTCTGAATCGGGGAGAGGCGGAAAAAATTCTGACTGTGAAGATTATAGCTCCGGTGGAGCAGATTCTTCGCTACTTGGAAAAGAAAGTGATTTTGAGAGAAAATCCTTATACGACTCCGATTTTGCAGGAGGTTGTGAAGGACAGCTACGACCGTCTTATCGGGCCTTCGATTGAACGGGAGATTCGAAGCGATATGACAGAGAGAGCGGAAGAAGGAGCGATTAAAGTTTTTGGCAAGAATTTGGAGCAGCTTCTTATGCAGCCGCCTATTGTGGGAAAGGTAGTGCTAGGGTGGGACCCGGCATTTAGAACAGGCTGTAAGCTGGCGGTTGTGGATGAGACAGGTAAGGTATTGGATACGGTTGTGATCTATCCGACAGCGCCGCAAAATAAAGTAGAAGAAGCTAAATCTACCTTAAAAAAACTGATTCAGAAGTACCATATCTCCTTGATTTCTGTGGGAAACGGTACGGCTTCCAGAGAGTCGGAACAGGTGATTGTGGAATTGTTAAAAGAGATCAAGGAGCCGGTTCAATATGTGATTGTAAATGAGGCTGGAGCGTCTGTATACTCGGCTAGTAAACTGGCGACAGAGGAATTTCCGGAGTTTGATGTAGGGCAAAGAAGCGCTGCCTCCATTGCAAGAAGACTTCAGGACCCTCTGGCGGAGTTAGTTAAAATTGATCCCAAATCCATAGGCGTGGGGCAGTATCAGCACGATATGAATCAGAAGCATTTAGGGGAGGCCCTGCAGGGAGTTGTGGAGGATTGTGTAAATAAAGTCGGCGTTGATTTGAATACGGCTTCCGCTCCTCTTTTGGAATACGTTTCAGGCATCAGTAAGACTCTGGCGAAAAATATTGTGGTTTATCGGGAAGAACATGGCGCCTTTAAAAGCCGCAATCAGCTTTTAAAAGTGGCGAAGCTTGGTCCGAAGGCGTACGAACAGTGCGCCGGGTTCATGAGGATTCAGGGAGGAAATAATCCTTTGGACGGTACCAGCGTTCATCCAGAGAGCTATGGGGCGGCTGGCAGTCTGCTGGAAAAGCTGGGGTATGATCTGGAGCAGATTCGGGCAGGCGGATTAATGGGAATCGGCAAGAAGGTTTTGGATTATAAAAAGATGGCCCAGGAATTGGGAATCGGTGAGATTACACTTCAGGATATTGTAAAGGAACTGGAGAAACCGGCCAGAGATCCCAGAGATGAGATGCCCAAACCGATTCTGCGCACGGATGTGATGGAGATGAAGGATTTGACACCGGGAATGATTTTAAAAGGCACAGTCCGCAATGTGATTGATTTTGGAGCGTTTGTAGATATCGGCGTTCACCAGGACGGGCTGGTACATATTTCTCAGATGACAGATAAATTCATTAAGCATCCAATGGAGGTGGTTAGTGTGGGAGATATTGTAGAGGTAAAGGTTTTGAGTGTTGATTTGGCCAAGAAGAGGATTGCCTTGACCATGAAGGGGTAAGGCCCATGGAGGACAGTATGAAACAGGAAGCAGTTTTTCATTTTCATATTCAGATTACAGCCAGGGAATTATGGGGATTTTCTATGTATCATTCAAATAAAGGATATCTGGGGATTTTCAATCTGCTGTTTACCTTGGCGGCACTGTGGCTCTTGGTGACGAAGTGGGGGAATTTTACCATCCCTTATCGCCTTCTTCTTATCGTTTGTGCATTGATGTTTACGGTGTGGCAGCCTTTCTTGCTGTATCTAAAGGCCAGGAAACAGGCGAAAGGAAAGATGGTAAAAGAACCGATGGAGATGACCTTATCTAAGAACGGGTTTGTCATTGAACAAAATGGAGAGAAGCAGGAGATTTTGTGGGAACAGGTTGGCAGTGTGGAGCATATGAAAGGCCAGCTAATCATTTATATGAGCCGGATTCGGGCGTACCTGATTCCGGATCGGGCCATTGGAGACCAGAAGGAGGCGTTTTTTGTACTTCTTCGGGAAGTGATTCCGAAAGAAAGGCGGAAGAGGGTATGAGCGAGGTCTGGGAAACCCATACGCCAGAGGAAACCTGGAGATTGGGGTATGAGCTG
This sequence comes from uncultured Hungatella sp., assembly GCA_910579515.1. GTDB lineage: Bacteria > Bacillota > Clostridia > Lachnospirales > Lachnospiraceae > UBA3402. Next base: position 5,284 of record CAJTUV010000007.1, on the reverse strand, counting down.
GGAGAAAAGGCGGGAGCCAAAGAAGTGTACTGTCTGGATGGAGATTTAGGCGTAGGGAAGACTGTTTTTGCCCAGGGATTTGCGGCGGGGCTGGGTATTCAGGAATCAGTAAACAGTCCTACCTTTACCATTGTTCAGGAATATGACCAAGGCCGTCTGCCTTTTTACCATTTTGATGTTTACCGAATCGGGGACGTGGAGGAGATGGAGGAGATTGGATATGAAGATTATTTTTTTGGAGAGGGTGTGTGCCTGATTGAGTGGCCTTCTCTTATTTCCGAGATTTTACCTGACACGGCGGTTTGGGTATTGATTGAAAAAGAGATGGAGAGAGGATTTGATTTTCGTCGAATCTGTGTAAAACGGCCGTAAGAGCAGGCAGTTTGGGAAAGGAAAAAGGTATGAAACTATTGGGAATAGACAGTTCTTCACTGGTGGCTTCTGTGGCGGTTGTAGAAGACGATGTGCTGACTGCGGAATACACCATAAATTTTAAAAAGACCCATTCACAAACCCTGCTTCCCATGATGGATGAAGTGGCCAAGATGCTGGAACTGGATCTGAGAACTGTGGATGCGATTGCGGTGTCAGGAGGACCAGGGTCTTTTACGGGACTACGAATCGGAGCGGCTACAGCGAAAGGGTTAGGACTGGCTTTAAAAAAGCCGTTGATTCATGTGCCCACGTTGGATGCCATGGCATACAACCTTTGGGGAAGTCATGCCCTGATTTGTCCTATGATGGATGCAAAAAGGAATCAAGTGTATACAGGACTGTATCATTGCAGGGAAGAATTGGAGATTGTAAAGTCTCCGTGTGCCATGGATATTCTGGATTTGATTGAGGAACTGAATCAGGCTGGGCAGCAGGTGCTGTTTCTGGGTGATGGCATGCCAGTCTATGGAACGGAGTTAGAGAGGCGCTTAAAGATTCCTTATGGGATGGCTCCGGCTCAGAATAACCGCCAGAGGGCAGGCTCTGTGGCGGCTCTTGGCGCAGTATATTTAAAAAAGGGCCAAACGGTCTTGGCAGAGGAGTTTCAGCCAGAATATCTGCGCAAATCTCAAGCGGAACGAGAAAGGGAAGCGCAGGCGGGAAAGGAAAAAGGAGAATGAGCCAGATGATTCCGGATGCTTTGACAATTCGAAAAATGGAGGAGAGGGACTTAGAACAGGCAGCCAAGATAGAGACCATGTGTTTTTCAAAACCATGGTCTTTTGCACTTTTGGAAGACAGCTTTCAGGGGCCATGGGATACTCTTTTTGTGGCGGAAGAGGAGGGAAGATTGTGCGGCTATATGGCTCTTCGTGTTTTAGCAGGCGAGGGGGAACTTCAGAGAATTGCGGTTCGGCCAGAGTACAGGCGAAATGGAATCGGAAGTAAACTCATGGAAGAGATGGATAAATTTTTCAGCGTCCAGGGGGTAGGGGATATCACTTTGGAGGTCAGAGAAGGAAATGCGGCGGCGATTCACCTATATAAAACCCATGGTTTTGCCGAAGAAGGAAGACGGCGGAACTATTACAGCAGTCCTACAGAGGACGCCGTCATCATGTGGCGGAGAAGGCCTTGAAACAATTACCAGTTAAAAATCATCGAAAAACCATTTATAATGTAGGGGTATCTGTAGAAGGCGGATATCCTTTTTGCCTGTTGGGAAAAAGAAGAATGGAAAGGTGAGAGTAAGATGAGAAAGTACAAATGTAATGGAGAACTGGAAACTGTGATTTGTAATGCCTGCGGAAAGAAAATGGCAGTGAAGAATGGAATTATACGGGAGGGGGTTTTGAGGATTGACCATACCTGGGATTACTTTTCAGAGAAAGATGGGGAGGTTCATCACTTAGATATTTGTGAAGAGTGCTATGACAACCTGATTCAAACTCTGAGATTGCCTGTGGAATTAGAAGAAACCACCGAATTTATGTGATGAAGGAGAGATTTCGGGAAAACAGCGCTGGAAAATATTTGATATTTTGAAAAATATCTGCTAGGATAAAGAGGAGCAATTTTAGGAAAAGCAGATTGGAGAAAAAATATGTTGGATATTTGTCTGCTGGGAACAGGGGGAATGATGCCGCTGCCATATCGGTGGCTCACATCTATGATGGCCCGTTGTGATGGCAGCAGCCTGTTGATTGATTGTGGGGAGGGGACTCAGATTGCCCTGAAAGAAAAAGGCTGGAGTCCCAAACCCATTGACGTGATTTGTTTTACCCATTATCATGCAGACCACATCAGCGGCCTGCCTGGGTTGTTACTTACTATGGGAAACGCAGAGCGAACAGAGCCGTTGATTTTGATAGGCCCTAAGGGGTTGAAGCGAGTGGTGGAAGCGCTGCGGATGATTGCGCCTGAACTTCCTTTTTCAATACAGTATATGGAACTATCAGAGCCGAGAGAGCGGCTGCAGATTGGGCCTTATCAGATCGAGGCGTTTCGGGTTAATCATGGAGTGGTTTGCTATGGGTATTCGCTCTCTATTCCGAGAACAGGAAAATTTGATGTGGAGAGGGCAAAGAGTCAAAACGTGCCAATGAAGATTTGGAGCCGTCTGCAGAAGGGGGAGAGTATTCTTCTGGACGGGGTGAGTTATAGTCCGGGCATGGTTTTGGGACCAGCCAGAAGAGGCCTGAAGGTGGTTTACTGTACAGATACCCGACCGGTGCCAGTGATTGCAGAATATGCTTCTCGGGCAGATTTATTGATCTGCGAGGGGATGTACGGAGAAGAAGGAAAAGAGGCCAAAGCCAGAGAATATAAGCATATGACCTTTAAAGAGGCTGCCCAGATTGCAAAAGAGGCCCAGCCTAAGGAAATGTGGCTGACCCATTACAGCCCGTCTCTGACCAGGCCGGAGGAGTTTATGGATCAGGTCAGGGAGATTTTTCCACAAGCCATCGCAGCAAGGGATGGAAGAAGCGTAGAATTAGAATTTGATGAAGAGTAGGAAGAATATGGAAAAGCGAATGTCAGAAGATACTTATGTTTTGGCCATAGAAAGCTCCTGTGATGAAACTGCAGCGGCAGTGGTGAAGAATGGAAGGCAGGTTTTGTCTAATGTGATTTCTTCACAGATTGCCCTTCATACACTTTATGGCGGAGTGGTTCCTGAGATTGCCTCCAGAAAGCATATTGAAAAAATTAATCAGGTTATTGAAGCAGCGCTTAGAGAGGCTGGGATGGCGCTGGAGGAAATTGATGTGATAGCGGTCACCTATGGACCGGGGCTGGTAGGCGCTCTTTTGGTGGGCGTGGCAGAGGCAAAGGCTATCGCCTATGCAACTGGGAAACCTTTGGTGGGGGTTCATCACATTGAGGGACATGTTTCTGCAAATTTTATTGAACATCCTGATTTGGAGCCTCCTTTTGTCTGTTTGATTGTCTCTGGCGGCCACACCCATTTAGCGGTGGTAAAAGATTATGGCGAGTATGAGATTTTGGGAAGGACCAGAGATGATGCGGCAGGGGAGGCTTTTGACAAGGTGGCCAGAGCTGTGGGTTTGGGATATCCGGGCGGCCCAAAGATTGATAAGGCTGCAAAAGAAGGCAATCCGCAGGCCATTGTGTTTCCAAGGGCAAGAGTGGAGAAAAGCCCATATGATTTCAGTTTCAGCGGTTTAAAATCTGCAGTGCTGAATTATATCAATTATTCGAAAATGACAGGGGAAAAGATTTTTGTGCCGGATTTGGCTGCTTCCTTTCAGCAGGCGGTTGTTGAGGTGCTGGTAAGTCATACTATTGAAGCGGCTAAAAGCCTGAATTACGATAAAGTGGCGATTGCAGGAGGCGTGGCGGCCAACTCAGCCCTGCGTGCTTTCATGAAAGAAAGCTGTGAAAAGGAGGGGCTTAAGCTTTATTATCCTTCACCGATTTTCTGTACGGATAATGCGGCTATGATTGGCGTGGCTGGCTATTATGAGTTTCGAAAAGGTGTTCGCAGCGGCTGGGATTTAAATGCGGCGCCAAGTTTAAAATTGGGGCAAAGCCTGTAATAGAGAAATGACAGGGCAAGGGGAGAAAATGGTTCAGGAAAAAATCACAGCCATTGTTTTGGCAGCAGGACGCGGCGCTCGAATGGAAAGCAAGATACAAAAGCAATATATGGTGTTAGACGGAAAGCCTTTGATTTACTATGCGCTGCTGGCTTTTGAGAACAGCGCTGTAGATCATATTGTCTTGGTTACCGGGGCAGGGGAAGAGGAATATTGCAGGGAAGAAATCGTAAAACCATATGATTTTTCCAAAGTGACAGCTATCGTTTCAGGTGGAAAAGAACGATACCACTCGGTTTATGAGGGGTTAAAGGCAGCAGAGGGAAGCGACTATGTATTGATTCACGACGGAGCCAGACCTTGCGTGACTCCAAAGGTGATACAGGCTGCAATAGAAGGTGTGAGAGAAGCTAAGGCGTGCGTTGTAGGAATGCCAGTAAAAGATACCATAAAAATTGCAGATGATTTGGAATATGCAGTCAGCACTCCAAACAGGAGCAAGCTCTGGCTGATTCAGACTCCCCAGGCATTTTCGTATTCCCTGGTACGGCAAGCTTATGAGGCATTGTTTGAAAGAGAAGATAATCTCGAAGGAATTACGGATGATGCCATGGTTGTGGAGCAAATGACTGCGCAGAGAGTGAAGCTGATTCGAGGCAGTTATAAAAACATAAAAGTTACAACACCAGAAGATTTGACAATAGCAGAAAAATTTTTACAAAAAAGAATTGACAATTAATGGAATTGGTGTTAGACTATCAAAGTTGCTTCGGTGAACAGAAGCCAAGCAGTAAAAAAGTTTGAGAAAATGTTAAAAAGCTCTTGACAAATGAAGACTTTCTTCGTAAAATGTTAAAGCAACTTTGGAGAGATATCGAAGTGGTCATAACGAGGCGGTCTTGAAAACCGTTTGTCCGCAAGGGCGCGTGGGTTCGAATCCCACTCTCTCCGTTTAACCAGAGAAAATAAAATTTTATAGAATATAGATAGTGTTTAGGCATTGGTATAAGCAGAAGTACCCAAGTGGCTGAAGGGGCTCCCCTGGAAAGGGAGTAGGTCGTTAGTAGCGGCGCGAGGGTTCAAATCCCTCCTTCTGCGTTGGCTTGAAAAGCCAAAAAGAACCTTGAGAATTAAAGATTGAACAGTATGTAAAACCCTGAAAATTCAAGAAGAGAAATTTCAGAGAACAAACAAACCAAGCAACAGTAAACGGGAAAAGAATTAGCTGGAAGTTGATTCTGACCTGGGAAAGAACATCAAAACATGAGAGTTTGATCCTGGCTCAGGAT
>CAJTUV010000006.1 GCA_910579515.1 uncultured Hungatella sp. | reverse complement strand
AATACCGGCTTCTCTTAGGAAGTTCCTTTGTATGGCTTACCTGCATTTCTATGTCGTAAACAACTTCTTTCTCATCTTTTACATACACATCCAGCCTCACACTACGAGCATCCATATCCATGTTAATACTTTTCTGCAATTCTGGATATTCAATGCGTTCAATGTTCAAATCCGGGAGAATCCTTTGCAATAACTCTTTGCACAATTCCGGATTCTGCATGACCTTGCCAAACAGGAAATCATTGGATATGCTTAATTCTTCCCATTTTGTCTGCTTTGTTTCCATGTCTCCCATTTTATCCACCTGCTTTCTTTCCATAAACCACTGCCGGAAAATGTGTATTTTTCTAAATCGCTATTATCTATTTCTATTATACACAGACTTCCGGCAAATTACAATAAGCCGAGAAACTGTCTCCCGGCATTTTTTCCTTTTTAATCTTTCAGAATAACCAGCTTATTCTGGTAACACTCCACAGACATGCTGCAGCCAATCTCAAAGCCCCACTGCTCCACCCAGTTCCCCTGCAGGATAATCTGCGGCACATTTTTCCCATTCCTTGTTGTAAATGAGTATGCTTTCATCCTGCCGCCATGCCCAAGAAAGAAAATCCTTTACGCCAGCTTCCTGTCAGTTCAGATGGTTATGGCGATATAAAAATTCACTTAGCTGAAATATTAGAAGAAAAAAACATTTCTCTCAATCAGTTATCCTTTCGCACAGAAATGCAGAGAACACAATTAAGAAATTACAGGTATAACAAGATACAACGTTTGGATATTGATATTCTGAAACGCCTGTGTTATGTATTAGAGTGTAATCTGACTGATTTGATAGAATATATCCCGCCAGAAGAAACACAGACTCTGCAATAAAACCTACGTTGTAAGAACTTTATTATCACAAACAGTAAAAACCCCATGGAAGCCTCAAACTCCCATGGGGTTAAAAATATAACTCTTATTCTCTTTTATTTCCAAGAACATCCGTTCCTTTTCGCCTTTACTTATGATATGGTTCATGATTCAAAATCCGGTAACTCCGATAAATCTGCTCCAGCAAAATTACTCGCATCATCTGATGAGGAAATGTCATTTTAGAAAAGCTTAACTGATAGTCAGCCCTGCTTAGCACGTTTCTGGACAGCCCTAAAGAACCGCCAATAATAAACACCAAATGACTGACGCCATCCACGCCCAATCTTCCTATTTTTTCTGCCAAGCCTTCTGAAGTTAACATCATGCCCTCTATGGCAAGAGCCACCACATATGCTTCCGCTCGGATTAGGGCCAAGATTCGTTCCCCTTCTTTATCCTTAATCTGCTCCTCCAATAAAGCACTGGCATTATCCGGGGTTTTCTCATCCGCTACCTGAAGAATCTCCAGTTTACAGTAACGTCCCAGACGTTTTTTATACTCTTCAATGGCGTCTGCCAAATAGGATTCCTTGATTTTCCCCACTGTCACAAGCGTAATTTTCATAAAAATTCACCCCTGGGCCCGAAAATAGTATCCCACTCCCCACTTGGTATGTACAAACTGGGGAGCACTTGGACTTGGTTCTATCTTCTCTCTCAGTCTTCGCACATGAACATCTACAGTACGCACATCTCCAGAATCTGCCTTATTGCCCCACACAAATCCCAGCAAAGCCTCTCTGCTATATACCTTATTAGGATTACATGCCAAGAGCTCCAGCAAATCAAACTCCTTTGCTGTCAGATTTATTTCTTTACTATTTACAAACACCCTCCGTCCGTCTCTGTCCAGCCGTAAACTTCCAGCTATGATAATCCGCCGTTCCGGCTCCTGAGGGCGTTTGTCCCGTTTGGAATTTCTGCGAAGGATCGCCTTGATTCTAGCCTTTACCTCTAAAATGTTAAATGGTTTCGTAATATAATCATCAGCGCCGTATTCCAGCCCTAAAATCTTATCCATATCGTCGCCCTTAGCCGTCAGCATAATAATAGGGACCTCAGAAAATTCCCGAATACTCTGACAGACCTCCAGTCCGTCTGCCTTAGGAAGCATCACATCCAGCAAAATTACATCATATTCCTTTTCCCTTGCACAGCGAATCGCTTCCTCCCCATCATATGCACAATCTACGTCCATTCCATCCTGTTCTAAGCTGAAACGGATTCCCTTTACAATTAATTTTTCATCATCTACTACCAAAACCTTCGCCATTCCACACCTCTTTTTCCCTAGACTGTGATGTCGTCTTTTATCTTTTCAAAAGCACCTTCTTTGATGCCTGGTATATTCATTATGTCTTCTATCGCCTGAAATTTCCCATGAGTATCTCGATATTCAAGGATACTCTCCGCCTTAGCCTGGCCAACGCCTTTTAAAGTCATCAGCTCTTCTTTGGTAGCAGTATTTAAGTCCACCTTTCCAGTCGGTACTTCCTCTGACTCTCCCTCCTGGAATGTCTGAGCATCCACCCATTCCTTTGGCGGCACCGCAAGTTTCATTCCATCTGTGACTTCCAAAGCAAGATTCAGATACCCCTGCGCCGCCTCGTCTGTAAAGCCGCCGGCTTTTTCAATAGCATGGAATACCCTGTCTCCTTGCTTCATCTCATAGACTCCGGGCTCTTTTACCTCTCCGCATACATGCACAAAACAGGAAATCTCTTCCGTAAAAGGAACGGCAGGCTTCGCACCCGTCTCCAGCTCCGAATCTGCCGCACTTTCATATCTCAAACCTGTATCTGATTTTATTCCGTTGGAACTATTCCGGCTCTTTGGCCTTTGCCTGTCCTCCTCCGAAAACTCCAGTACCTGTCCGCTTTCCTGAGTCCTGCCTGTTTGTCTGCTGTAATGATAGCATATGCCTGCAGCCAACATGCATATGACTGTCAACAATAATTTTAGATTCTTGTTTTTCATGGTATCCCTCCTTCATTTTGGGAGAGCACCATCTTCCGCCTGTATCTATTCTACCTAAATCAGGAAGTAAATACAAGTATTATTTCCAGTTATTTTCTGAAAATAATGATTCCAATAATTGCAATCAAGGCTCCTATGGCTTTTTTCCATTCCCATCCAGTTTTCTCAACACCAAATAGTCCCAGAACCTCTATTCCATAAGCAACAATAATCTGAGCGACAACAATCAAAAGAGCGGAACGGGCAGGACCTAAACTTCCTACACTTTTAATCACTGTGTACGTAATCAGAGCGCCCAGAATACCTCCTGTCAGCATATACCATGGATGAACCTGCCACAGTCCTCCAATTTCCTGTCTTCCTGTAAAAACCCACATCACAATACAGGTGAGCAGCGCAGTCAACTGAACCCACCCTGAGGAGACCCAGATACTCGTTTGTTTTGTCACTTCTGTGTTAAATACTCCCTGTATACTCATAAGTGCGCCGGATAGAAGCGCGATCACAATTCCCCACATAAAATTCCCTCCTTTTTCTGCTATGGGATATTCTGATCATATATGAGAAAATTATACGCTTTCGATTGACATCATTAAGGCTCTGCGCTATACTGATAAAAAAATAATCACATGCTAGGGGAGCCATTGATGGCTGAGATTGACGTTTCTACGTCGGACCCTCACTACTTGAACCGGGTAATACCGGCGTAAGGAAGCTATATACTTACCTTTTAGTAGTCCCCTCCTGCACATGCAAAGGAGGATTTTTTATGTCTATTTCTATTGTTACCCCTGATGGCGGCCTGACTCTTTTAGGCTACATTTTCTGCAGTGTTCTCACCATTGCCCTTATTCTTTGTGCGGCCTGGCTCAGTGGCAAAAACAGTTCCCGCCAGAAACTCACCACCAAACAGCTTGTATACTGCGCAACAGCCGTTGCTCTGTCCTTTGTGACAGCTTATATTAAGGTTTTTTCTATGCCCTATGGCGGTTCCGTGACCTTATTCAGTATGCTTTTCATCTGCCTCATAGGATACTGTTATGGGCCTGGAGTAGGGGTAATGGCCGGACTGGCTTATGGAATCTTACAATTTCTTCAAGAACCTTATGTCCTCTCTCTGTTCCAGGTATGCTGCGACTATCTACTGGCATTTGCAGGTCTTGGACTTGCAGGACTTTTCCACAAATCCAAAAAGGGCCTTCTGAAAGGATATCTTTTAGGAATCCTCGTCCGCGGTGCCTTTCACACCTTAGGTGGGTATCTGTACTGGATGGACTACATGCCTGATAATTTTCCAAAAGCTTTGACCAGCGTCTATCCAATTATTTACAACTATTCCTACATTTTAACAGAAGGCGCCCTGACAGTGTGCGTGATTCTGATCCCCTCTGTATCAAAAGCCCTGGCCCAAATTAAGAAAAACGCCCTGTCCTAAAGAGCGTTTTTCCTATCGGCAAAAAATCTTTCTGTATCCGAAAAGTGAAATAAAGGTTGAGTTCAATTTATTTTCGCGTTATAATCAGACTGTCCTGAAAAACGCACACCTTCAAGGAGAAGAAAGAATGAATCATATCATTGAGTGTGGAGACACTCTTCAATTAATTGAGCAGATACCACATGAATCTATAGATTTACTTGTGACCTCTCCGCCGTATTGGGCGAAACGAATCTATAACGGAAAGGGAGAAATAGGCTCGGAGGATACGCCGGAGGCATACGTTAAAAGGCTTGCCGATTTTTTCGACACGCTGAAACCATACCTTAAGCCTTCCGCCAATGTTTTTATTAATGTTGGAGACACTTATTTTGGCTCCGGCGCCGGCGCATGGAATAAGTACTTAGATGAAAACGGAAATATCACTCAGGCTCAAAAGGAGAGAAAGGAAAAGTATTTCACAACCAAACCCCTCCAGCCTAAAATTAAACAAAACGGAAAACTGTATCAAAACAAACAGCTGCTGCTGATTCCCTCACGGTTCGCAATCGAAATGCAGGAAAGAGGCTGGCTTCTCAGAGACGACATTATTTGGCAGAAACCTAACCGCATCCCTGCAAGCGTTACAGATCGTCTCAATAATACTTACGAACATGTATTTCATTTTGTTATCAATAAAAAGTATTTTTTTAATCTGGATGCAATTAAAATTCCGGGGGCTAATGGAAATATGAAAAACCCCGGCGATGTATGGGCAATCAATACCCAGCCATTAACTGGTAGTCACACAGCCACATTTCCAGAAAAACTGGTGGAACAAATTGTATTATGCGCAAGTCCAGAAGATGGTATGGTTTTGGATCCGTTTTTAGGAACCGGCACCACTTGGGTAGTATGCCACCGGCTTAAACGAAACTGCATCGGCTTTGAAATCAATCAGGAGTTTTTTAATTTCGCGCAAGATCGTTTTGAAGAAAGCCTTACAACACCTGTTCCACATGCTTAAAAAGCTTATCCAGCTTTGCTACCGGAATCCTGATATGCGGTCCTCTGTCATGGGGAGCCGCAGTCTGGTCTGCCGGTTGGTCAATACAAAATTCCAGTACCACCGCGCCGGCGTAAATCGCCTCATAGATATCCTTTTGCCCGCTCAAAATATACCCTTTCACATAATGAAATCTCTCTTCTTTTGAGTTCATTCTCCCCTGGGTCTTGGCAAGGGCAAGAAGGATCTGATCAATCTTCCTCTTTCCGCTTTCCAAATCCCATGTTGCCAGATATTCCTCACAATGATACAAATCTACCGCATGTGCATTTCTTGCCTTCAAAATGAAACCAAGGTTATTTTTTCTGTCCCCTTTTACAGTTGTAAAAAGCTTTCTCTTCATACTTCCGTCACGAATGGACGGTTTCTCATAGCAGAATCTTTCAAAGATTTCCAAAGGAGTCATGCCAGAAGTGGATCTCTGATGGAATAGAGTCAGTCTGTTTCCCTTCTTCTCTTTATACCGAAGTCCCTTCAGCTCATACGTTCCAAGATCTGCAATATGCAAGTTGTTCTCATCTACCCCAAACTCTCGTTCCAGTACCTGCCCCACAATTCCGTCATCATGGCGATACATGCCTTCTGGAATCGGTACATACCCCTTTTTCTCGATCTCATGTAACCGTTCAATGACTTTCTCTTTTGTCCATTCCATAGTCTCTCCTTTACAGAGCTTACGTTTAGTATAGCACTTTATTCAATAATAAACCATTTTGTCCATGAAGTATATAGTTTTTGTCCTTAAATATTCTCTTCACAATAAAACAGGCCAAAAAATGCTTGTTTTGCATCTTTTAGCCTGTTTATCATTTCTTTCTTCCTTTAGTCAGAATCTGCTTTTCCTTTCTCTCTTTCCAGCCAGAAAAGCAGCTATCCCGTCCTTACAGCAAATTACAATGCCCAAAACATTGCCAACAAATATCCTAATGTCAAACACAATCCGATACAGAACAGCAAAAGTCCAAAGGAAAAGCTTTCTTCCACCAGCTTTCCGGTCACCTTAATCTCCTGCTCTCTCCGCACGAGCTTCGGTATCACAGACTTTCTCTCTCCTGCCCGTTTCTTTCCGGGAAGACGCAGCCTGTCAGCAAAATCCCCCATCCTGTCAATCATATACCCAAGGGAATAGGCCAGCTGGTTCATATCATGCTGCTGTCTGGGCTTTGGCTTCTGACTATGAGTAGTAACTCTGGCCAAAAGTACAATTCCATCAATCCCCTGATCCACACACCTGCAAACAACTGCCGAAATCGCTAAAAATGCGTTTATGATTGGACGGTAAATCAAATTCTCCAGATCCAGCCAAGAAGGCCAGCGGTTCACATATCGTTTTCCCTCTGCCTCCTTCTCCATGAAATATCCACGAACCACAACAACATATAAAACGACGCCTATCCCGATAGAAATCAAACCGCCCTTTAAATTTTGAAACGAAAAATAGGAAACCTGATGCCCATGAGCACCTAAGAAAAATTCCTGCCCTAAATCCGCAATTCTGTCCATGGTAAGATGAGGAGCAAAGCCCAAAACTGGCAGAATCACAGCCGCTGCTGATAATGCAATGGCGCTGAAGCGGTTCATCCCTTTCATAGAATCAAATTCCGCCTGACGTTGTGGATGTTTTTCCACAAACAGAGCCACAAACAACTTTAACATATAGGCCACTGTCATACCGCCGCTGAACAAAAATACCCATTCCACGTTCTTCCAGACCGATGGACTCCCCATAAGCTCCATGTACTCTACAATGCTTTCATGAATCAGCGTCTTACTGATATAACCATTCCAGAGAGGGATTCCGCCAATCCCCAGAGCACCCATAAGGAAGCAAAAGGCCAGAACTGGTTTCTTTCTCCCAAATCCCCTGATATCATTTAATTCCAACTGGTGCAGGTTCATGAAAACCACTCCTGCGCATAAAAACAGCACCAGCTTAAACAATGAATGGTTCACCATGTGCAAAAAAGCTCCGCGAACAGCCAGGGCATTGCTTTCTCCTGCACTTTTCAACAGGCAGGACATGCCGATTCCAGTGAGAATAAAACCAATCTGAGAAATCGACGAACATGCAAGAGTCCTCTTCAAATTTATGGAAAACACTGCCAGAAACGCCCCTAAAAACATAGTAATCAACCCCAGAGCCACAATCAGAGTCCCCCAGGCCTCCTCCGCTTCAAACAGTACCATAGACACTACAATGATTCCAAACACTCCAGCCTTGGTTAAAATTCCTGACAGCAAAGCACTGGTAGGTGCAGGGGCCTCTGGGTGGGCCTTCGGAAGCCAAATATGAAGCGGAAACATTCCGGCCTTGGCTCCAAAGCCAAATAAAAGCAAACCAGCCGCTGTGTAAAGCTGTGCCGCCGAAGAGGGGAAGATGCCACATCTCTTAGAGATCCCATCCGCCGCGCCCTCCCTGTTGTTAAGGACCTCCTTGGCCATCCCGCCAAGCCTGTCAATCTCGAGAGTTCCAAATAAATCGTACAGCAAAAATAATCCCAAAAGCATAACCATACCGCCAATCACCGCTACAGCTAGGTAGGTCTGTGCCGCTCTCAGGCTTTCCCTGCGCTCGTCAAAGGCCACCCATACATAAGAGGTAAAAGACATAATCTCAAAAAAGATAAAAGTAGTGTACAAATCAGCGGATAAGAACACTCCCACTGTCGCCGCAAAAGTAGCCCAGAAAAAGCCATAATATCTTCCATGATTTTTATAATGGGCCATATACTCTTTGGAAAACACTCCGCTTACAGTCCACATCAAAATAGCGATACAGATGTAGACCAGCCGAAAACCATCTAAGCATAGATGCAATCCCAGGCCGCAAACCTGTGGAAGCGCAAGATCCCATACAACACTCATCCCATTTCACCTCCTATAGCAGTCAAAAGCTGCATCAATGGTTCCGAATGAAGACCAATGAACAAAATCGCTGCCGCAAAGACAGAGAGAGGAAGAAGCATCTTCCAGTTTGGGTCACAATTCTTCTCCTGACCTTTTCTCACTGCGCCTTCATTTCTTGGAAAATAAGCCCGTACCGAAACTGTAAGCATATAGATTCCTGTCATCAGAGCTGAATACAAAATCACACAAACGCCGACATAGGGGAGCCAGCCAAAGTTAGAACCTGACGCCTGGCCGCCACATACAAATGCAGCCTGACAAAGATTCCATTTGCTGATAAAACCAGCAAATAGCGGAATTCCCATCAAGGAAAGACCTGATATAGTAAGACATCCAAACGTTACCGGCATCCTCTTTCCCAGCCCTTCCAGCTCATAAATATATGTTTTTCCGGTCTGGTGCATCACGGCGCCTGCACAGAAAAAGGCACATATCTTCATAAATGCATGGGCTACCAAATGGCTTAAAGCCGCCGCCAATCCAACAGGGCTCATAAGCGTCGCGCCAAACAAAATATAGGACAGATTGCTGATAGTGGAATATGCCAGACGCCTCTTCCAATGAACCTCACGAACCGCCATGGTAGAGCCATAGGCAATGGTGATCATCGCTGCCGCCATAACAACCCACTGAGCCCAGGTTCCCTTCAAAAACTCAATGCCAAAACTGAAATATGTGAATCTCAAAATGGCAAAAGCGCCGGACTTAACCACAGCCACAGCATGCAAAAGGGCTGTAACCGGAGTGGGAGCCACCGTAGCCTTGGGCAGCCAGCCGTGGCATGGAAACAGAGCCGTCTTGACGCCGAATCCGAAAAATGCCATAACATAAATAGAAAGAAGAATATTTTCTTTTCCCTGGGCCATAACAGGATTTAACACGCCGCCAGGGAGAAATTCTGTATTTCCTGTAGCAGAAAATCCCAGCACAAACACCAGACCTAAAAAAGCAAAAGCCGCGCCGCCAATGGAATAGTATAAATACTGTCTGCTTGCCCTAGCTGCTTCTCTGGTCAATGGATGAAGCACCAGCGGAAAGGTGACCAATGTCAAAGTCTCATAAAACAGATACAAGGTAATGAGACTTCCCGCAAAGGCAATTCCCATAGTCACGCCATAGGTCATCATATAATATGCAAAAAAAGCTGGCTTTCTGTGTTCTTCCTTCATATACTCAAAGGCAAAAAGGGTTGCAAGAGGCCATAAAAAAGCCACCAATCCGGCAAACACACTCCCCATCCTATCCAGCTTAAACATTACGGTCAGATTTCCGAACAGCTTAAACAACACCAGTCGAAACTCTCCCGCCTCTGGAAAAGAATACATTTTAAAAAGAATCCAAAACACAATGAGGCTGTTTAGAAGCACCAAAGCCTCAACTCCTATATTCATGTACCGTTCTCTTTTTTCCCCTACAATCTCAGACCGGATCGCCAACAGAAAAAGTCCGCCAAGAATAGGGAGAAATACTGGCAAAGCCAGGTATACTTTACTCATCATACATCCCTCCGTCAAAGCGCCAAAGCCCCAATGGACTGAACCATCTGAATCAGGCTTCCTGGGAAACATCCCAACAGCAGCGCAACAGCCGCCAGAAGCAGGATAGGTCCAAGCATAAATAAGGCCGGCTCCCTTTTCAACAGTTTCCGTTTTTTCAGCTCCGAATCATCAAAATCCTTGCCAGGGAAAAACCCCTGAATGGTCACAGGAAGCAAATACCCAGCCGTCAAAAGGGCGCTGATCAGCAGGACCACAGGTCCTACGAAAGCCCAAACTCCAACTCCGGAGGCCATAGCGCCTGTGGCAAGATACCATTTGCTGACAAAACCGCTGGCTGGCGGAATTCCCACCAGAGCCAGAGACAGCACCGTATAACCTGCCAGCGTAAAGGGCATTATTCTTCCCAGACCTCTCATCTGCTCCACTCTTGTCCATCCTGTTGTCACAATAATAGCCCCAGCCGTCATAAACAAACCATTTTTGATAATAGAATGAAACACCACATGGGACAGGGCTCCCACAAAAGCTGTAGGCTCAAGCAGACTTAAGCCAAACATAATATAGGATACCTGGCTTACGGTCGAATAAGCCAGCCGCTTCTTAAGCACATGCTCCTTGTAAGCAAGCATGGAACCCATAAAGACTGTAGCGAGAGACAGAACCACCCACACGGTCTGCACCCAGGTCCCACGAATTAAATCCTGTCCGATAATATAGTAAATCACACGAATCACTGCCAACACGCCAGCCTTGGTAATAACACCGGACAGCACTGCGCTGGCAGGAGCCGGAGCTACCGGATGAGCTGTAGGCAGCCAGCCATGGAACGGAAACATACCCGCCTTTGTGCCAAAACCAATAATCATACAACAAGCCGCCGTCAGCAGAAGCCCTTCTTTTCCTGCTACAGCCTCTCCGGCCAAAACACCGCCGGGAACAAATTCCAGACTGCTGCAGACACTTGCCAGAAAGAAAATTCCAAACAAGGCAAAAAACGCTCCTGCCACAGAATAAAACAGATACTTTAATCCCGCCTGTACCGCCTCCTTCGTCCTCTCATGGAGCACAAGCGGCAGAGAAGTTAAAGTCATCAGTTCATAGAACACATACATGGTAATCAAATTGGATGAAAAATCAAGGCCTATCAAAATACCTGTCACAATCAGGTAATACCCAAAAAACTTATGCTCTTCATGCTCATGCTTCATATAGGCCATTGCATAAATTCCCACCAAAAGCCACATAACCACAGTCAGAACCGCGAACAGCCGACCGATCGAATCTACATGAAAAGCAATCGTCAGAGTATTTGTCAGGGAAAACAGCACAACACTGCTCTCCTCCCAAACCGCCCAGAGCACCAGTGAGGCTTCCACAGCCAAAATAAAGGCAGCAAAGGCAGTGAGCGATGTTCTCTTTTTTCGCAATCCCTTTGACAGCAAAACCAAAATTCCTGCAAAAATCGGTAACAGTACCGGCAACAGCAATTTCATACGTTTTCCTCCTCTTACTCAAACATCATAAGCCCATCGCCGATAGCCGCAACAATCGGCTGAGAACTCATTCCAAGGACTAAGTTCAGCACAATAAAACACAGAATTGCCAGACGCAGATTCCAGGAAGATTTTTTGGCTTCAATCGGCTCATCCTCTGTTTCTTTGCCTTCCGAAGACGTAGAGGGACGATATAAAGTAATCACCATTCTCAGAAAATAGATTGCGTTCAGCACAGTACTGAATGCCAGAGCAAGTAATGTGATAAACATCTTATGCGGGCTTTCCA
The DNA here is from genome assembly GCA_910579515.1 of uncultured Hungatella sp. Classification (GTDB taxonomy): domain Bacteria; phylum Bacillota; class Clostridia; order Lachnospirales; family Lachnospiraceae; genus UBA3402. The sequence continues at coordinate 103,815 of CAJTUV010000006.1, read as the reverse complement.
GAGCAGAGGTGGCAAACAAAAGCTTGGAGATAAATCCTGCCAGCATAGGCACGCCCACCATAGACAAAGCTCCGACCCCGAATCCGATTCCTGCCATAGGATTGCGGTATCCCGCTCCCCTTAGACTTAAATAATCCTTCTTATTTTCAGACACCTCATACAGTCCCACAGAACTGATAAACAGAAGCGCTTTCGAAGCAGAATGAGAAAAAATATGAAAGATTGCAGCCACCATTCCTGCCTGAGTCCCCAGGCCGATGCCCATATAGATATACCCGATTTGAGCCACAGAAGAATAGGCGATCATCCGTCTTGTATCCTTCTGCGCAATGGCATGGATAGACCCCATAAGCATCCCAGCCACGCCAAAGAGAAAGAGCACATTTGCCAAATAGCTGTCTATCACATTTTCCCGTCCTAAAACTCTGTAAAAGATTTTAATCAGCAAAAAAATATAGCCCTTAGACACCAGACCCGAAAGGATGGCACTGGCCGTTGGCGTGGCGTATCCATAGGTATCAGGAATCCAGTAATGAAAGGGATACAAACCGCTTTTAATGGCAAGTCCAACACTGATTACGGCAAGAATGACCAGCATGGGAATCTTATAGATACCCGCAGCCATAATCTGTCCTACTTCTTCCTTGGCAGGGCTCATGAGAAGATGACCCGTTACATCATATAAAAGGCTTAACCCAATTAAAAATAGCCCTGAGCCCAACTGGCTGAAAATCATGTAGCGGATAGCAGAGGACATGCTGCGCCCCTTCTGTCGAATCATAATCAGGCCGCAGCCTGCGATAGTATTAATTTCCACAAACACATATGCGGTAAACAAGTCGTTTGTATAAACCAGAGCCAGAAGAGAACTTAACATCAAATCAATCAGAATGTAAAACAGATTCTGTTTGCTCTCCTCTACGTCTACCTTCGTGTAATCCAACCCTCCTAAAACTGCCAGAAACATCACGATTCCAAACAGCAGAGCCGTCAGAGCCTCTAACACTCCGGCTCGAATCTCATTCCCCCAAGGCGCCGGAAAATGTCCCATCATATAAGTATAACTTTCCCCTGTGCCCAGGCAGAAAGCAAGAACCGCAGCAGACATCAGCGTGGTGATCCCAATAGCGAAGAAGCTTAGCCGTTTTGCTGCTTTTCCAGGAAGCACTGAGGACACAATTCCAGAAAACATGGCAATTATAATGGAGAAAAACGGAAAATTCTGTACAAAACTCATGCCCTTTCTTCCTCCTTTATCTGTGTGAGAATCTGGTCCAGACTCAAAGAACCATACCGCTCATACAAGCGAATCGTCAGAGCCAGCATAAGAGCCGTGGTACTCACTGACACCACAATTCCTGTAAGAACCAGGCCGCTGGGCACAGGATTGATGTATGCGGAAGCGTCTTGAATCCCATCCACCACAATAGGAACCATACGCCCGTTGATATAGCCTTTGGCAGCCAGAAACAGATAAACCGCAGTATCCATAATATTCATTCCCATAATCTTTTTAATCAGATTTTGGTGCAGAAGCAGCATAGTAAATCCAATACCAAATAAAATCACAGAAACCGCTTCCTCCAGATTCAGAAAAATGTGCTGTATCATTTCATTCCCCCCTTCCGGAACAAGGTGTAAAACACGTACATGGTACAAGCCACCACCAACCCCACACAGATATTCAGAGGCAGAATCAGTCCACTGCTTAAAATAGCCCCTGGTGTTCCAAGAGGAATTCCACTCTTCAAATGGTTGGCTCCTGTGAAAAAGGAATAGCTTTTGGCAAGACAGTAAAAGGTTAAGGCAGACAAAGTGACTCTCTGATAAACCTTTTGAGTAAAGAATCTGCCAGTCTTTTGAAAGCCAAAAGCATTTAAGTATAAGATTAGCCCAGAGCCTAAAACTGCCCCGCCAGAAAATCCTCCACCCGGAGACAGGTGTCCGTTGAGCACAATGTAGATTCCAAATATCATAATAATCGGCACCAATATACAAGCGCATTTTTGTAAAATAATATCATTCTTAGGCTCATACAGCCGATCATATTCCGCTTCCTTTTTTCTCATCTGCACATGCTCGTCCTTGCTTGCATCATCAATTCGAAGAAGTACCAGAACACAGCAAGAAGCGATAAACAACACGCAGGACTCTCCAAATGTATCAAAGGCACGGTAATCCAGAATCATACCTGTAACAATATTGACCGCTCCTGTTTCCTGAAGCCCTTTTTCAATATAGCGGGCTGACACTTCATTATTATCTGGATTTTTCGCATCACCGAACACAGGAAGATATGACACCGTCCACAAAAGCACAGCGATTATACCTGCGCACAAAAGCACAGACATAACTTTGTACATCCGCCTGAAAGCCATTAGTCCTTTGTCCACCACGCTGTCATAGCCGTTTGCAAAAATCGGAAGCCGTTTTAGTACCTCCTCTGTGTCCGCCTCCAAATCCTCCAGCCTTTCCCTTCCATGGTTTGAGCTGTGGGAGGCTTTCTTGTCCTCATAAGCCCTGGCTTCCATCCGGCCGGCCAGAGGGTCTGTCTCTCCGTCCACCCATCTCTTAAACTTCATCCACCGGCTATTCTCATAATTGTCCCTTCGCCTACTCATCCTGTTCCTCCCTTCTGATAGCCCTAATCTTCTTCAATGTCACAAAAAACAGGATACTGGTGACGCCGGCTCCAACTGCAGCCTCGGTAATCGCCAGATCCGGCGACTGAAGCAGCACCCAGATCACGCACATAATGAGACTGTAAGACATGAAAATAATAATCGAAGTCAGCAGGTCTTTCGTAAACGCCACAGACACCGCACATACAATTAAAGAAACTAAAAGAATGATCTTAAACAGTTCCATCTTTACTCCTCCCCTGAATCAGGCTCTTTGTTTTGCTCTTCTCTGTGAATCAGAGCTACTTCTCCCAATTCCTGATCCGTCATAACCTCCAAACGGCTGATCATATGACCAGACACCGGAGAAGCAATCCAGAAAAACAAAACCACAAGAAACAATTTTAAGGAATCCATAGAAAATCCTCGCATGAGAATCAGCCCCAAAATCACAAACAAAATTCCCAGAGTGTCTCCCAATGCGGCGGCATGCATTCGATTCAACGCCTTATGAAACCGATTAACGCCAAAAACAGCCACTAGCATAAAAAACAATCCTATTAAAAGGCAGACGACAGAAAGTACAAATCGAATCCAAGCTCCTATCATACGATTTCCTCCTTTTCTGACTTTTCCTTTTTTTGATGATGCAGGTTGTCGTCAATAGCTCCTAAGTCTGCCTTCCTATGTTTTCTTTGGAGATACACACCTGTGTATACCTTACAGAGAACCACAACGCCTAAAAAGCTGATCATGGCATAAATCAGGCAAACATCCACCAGATAGTTTTCCTCCAAAAACACGGACAATATGGCGATAATCATGATAATCATTGTTCCTGTCATATTTACCGCAATGATTCGGTCCGAAATCCCAGGCCCTAGCACAGAGCGAACCAGGCTTAAAACAATCAAGACTGCCAGCATCACCATGGCTCCGGTCAACAATATCCCATATGCCTGCCCGATCATTTCCATCTCTCTTCCTTCGCCTCCATCTCTCTTAACAGCTCCACAAACACCGAATCCTCCAGTCCTTCTGCCAACTCCTTGTCCAGACAATGAACACAAAACCGATTTTCCTCTACCGACACCGTAATGGTCCCAGGTGTCAGCGTGATAGAATTGGCCAGAAACACCTTGGCAATTCCCGTTTTAAAATCCGTATCAAAATACACGATAGCTGGTTCTGGCTGAAGTTCCGGGGAGATTATGATTTTAAGAACAGCCACATTAGCCTTTACAATCTCCTGAACCAACACCCAGAAATACCGGAGCAGCCATGGAACAAGCCGAAACAAAAGTATCTCGCTTTGTATACTGTAATCCATATACTTGCAGATAAAACAGAAAAGCGCGGCTGATATCAGCAGGCCAAAGATACAAATTTCCATTGTCACTTTGCCGTTAAGAATCAGCCACACCGCAAAAAATAATAAAAACATCCCTAAAATCCCCCTTTCTCAAAAACTTCGGGCTTTATTATAACTCTATTTAATTCTAATTACAAGAAGAGAAATCGAAACAAATATTTCTTATCTCTTTCTTAACTGTCAGCCTCCAATCTCTATATTTCTACACAATATTCCATCACTGCTTCCATCTGAGGAGAAATCCATTTATCCCTGTGACAGATCAGCTGCTTCCAGACATCAATCTGAAAATCCTCCACCAAAAGCCGGACCAGCCGCCCCTGTTTTACCCCAGCCTCAGTCACATAATCCGGCAAAAAAGAGCATCCTGCTCCTTGTTCCACCAGTCTGCATATTACCTCCGTATTTCCAGTTTCAAACACAGAGTGAACCTCCAAAGAAAGAGCCGCCAGCCTCTCATCCATCAGTCTGCGGTAACTCATTCCTTTTTCCGTCAAAAGAAAAGGATACTTTATTATATCATAAATAGAAATTGGACGGCCATCAGCCAGAGGGAAGCCAAAAGCTGCCACAAAATGGGTGTTTATCTTTTCTTCTCGAAGGATATGATATTCTGTGTCATAGATATGATTGTCAAGAGTAAACACTAAATCCACCTCATTGTGATTTAACAGACGAATCATTTCCTCCGTGCCTGCTGCAACCACCTTCAGACTGATTTTAGGATTCCGAAGCCAAAACTGTTCCAGCCGTTCCCCAAAAAGTACGCAAAGACTGTCTGCCATTGCCACGCGGATGTGGCCTGTAATCTCCTTTTCTTCCCTCAACTGAACCGCCATCTCCTGAGTCAATTTATCCATTTCATGAGCATATTTCAAAAACCCTCTTCCTTGCTCCGTCAGCTTCACTGTGTGATTAATGCGCTCAAACAATTTCACATTCAGTTCGTTTTCCAACTGCTTGATCTGAAAAGAGACCGTAGACTGAGAAAAACCCAAAAGTTCCGCTGCCTTGGTAAAATTAGCCAGCTCCGCCACATAGATAAACGTTCTGATATTCTTCAAATCCATCTGTTTTCCCCATCCATCTAAAAATTCGATTTATCTTATTGATTTTATTGATTTTACAAATGATATTCCATATTATATACTATACATACTGCAAAATCAACAAAAGAAAGGAATCAGGTCATGAATACGATTGTAACTGTCATTTCCACGATATACTCACTCTTATGGGGAGACCTCTTCACCCTTTCCCTTCCTGGCGGCAACTCTATGGGCGTCTCATTGCTGGTGCTTCTCTTAATTCCCACAGGTATCTATTTCACTGTCCGCACCCGCTTCCTTCCCATCCGTCTGTTTCCAGACATGCTGCGGGTAACAAAAGAGAAACGAATCAGTTCCTCCCACAAAGGCGCTATTTCCGGCCTTCAGGCTTTGGTAGTCTCCACAGCCACCAGAGTAGGTATGGGAAATATGATTGGTGTAGTGGCCGCCATCTCTGCAGGCGGCGCAGGAGCCGTATTCTGGATGTGGCTCTCCGCCCTCATCGGTTCCTCTACTGCCTTTATCGAGGCCACTCTCGCCCAGCTTTACAAGGAAAAAGATCCCCTTTACGGCGGCTACCGAGGCGGTCCTGCCTATTACATTCATGGATTTGTCAAGCAAAAACGTGGCAAAAAAATGGGAAAACGTTCCATTACCGCTATTTTATTCGCCATTTCCGGTCTGATCTGCTGGTGCGGCATCAGTCAGGTAATCAGTAACTCTGTATCCGCCGCCTTCCAGAATGCCTTCCACATTCCGCCTATTTACACCACCATTGTCCTTGTGGCTTTATCGGCAGTCATTGTTCTTCGAAAGAACGCAACCGTAAAGGTATTAGACATTCTGGTCCCCATCATGGCAGCTTGCTATTTTGTCATGACCATCTTTCTTATTTTAAAAAACATCACTGTGATGCCCTCTGTGTTTAAACAGATCTTTGAGGAAGCCTTTGGACTGCGCCAGGCAGTGGCCGGGGGCTTTGGAGCGATCTTGATGAACGGAGTAAAACGGGGGCTGTTCTCTAATGAAGCGGGTTCCGGCTCCGCCCCCTGCGCAGCCGCCGCAGGAGACACCAGCCATCCCGTAAAGACTGGCCTTTTGCAGGCTCTCGGCGTGTTTATCGACACCATAGTAATCTGCAGTTGTACCGCTTTCATCATGCTGGTGACCCCAGCCCAGCATATTGTCGGTTTAAACGGCATGGATCTGCTTCAGGCTTCCATGGACTATCATTTAGGCCGGTTTGGAGTCATTTTTATCGCCCTGATATTATGGCTGTTTTCCTTTTCCACTTTTATCGGCATCTTGTTTTACGCCCGCTCCAATGTAGCCTATCTCTTTGGAGACAACTGGATCTCCCAGACCCTTTATAAAGTGCTGGCTCTGATCATGCTCTTTATCGGCGGCCTGGCCGCTTACACCTTTGTCTGGGATTTGGGAGACGTAGGAATCGGACTGATGACCATTTTCAACATCATCGTCATTCTTCCCATGTCCAAGGAAGCCCTGGAGGCCCTGAAAGAGTATGAAAAACAGAAAGGAAATGGATAAAACGCAAGGCGGCTGCACAAGAAAATTTCCCTGTGCAGCCGCCTCGCTCCTTTTAAGAAACAGCGGTAAACAATTCTAGTAACGCTCCATACAAATCTTCATGGATTCCCATAGCATTAAGATCTCCAAGAATCTGTCCCACGCTCTTGCCAGACTGAACAACCTCATAAATCTGATCCTTCAGCGTAAAATCAATCTCCGCCTGATTTAGAAAGTCGAAAACTCTCTCAGATACTAAATTGTCTCTGGTCTGAAGCTCTTTTCTCACAGAAATCCGAGCTCCTTTGTCTGTACAGACGTCTTTCAGCACAACCACCACTGCCTGAGTCCGCTTCTCATAACTTACGCAGCTTTCCAACCCTTCTGTCAGAACCTTAACAGTCTTTGCAGCCGCCTCACCATATCCTGTCAGCTTTATGGTATAATCCCGTTTCTTAGGAATCAGAGAAAGGTCCCCCACAGCCTCTTCTATGGTAAACACCGCCTCTTCCCCTTCCTGATACGCAAATCCCGTCTTGACACAAATGCCCTTTTCATAATCGCAGGTCTCATTGTCGTCCTCATACAGAATAAATCTTCCATCCGCTCTCCCATAAACAGAAACCACAAAGGAAGAAGGATTCGCAATCACCTCTTTCGCCTCGATTTCCTCTGTAAAGACGAGAATTCCGCCTGCCTTTGCCAAAACCGGAATACTCTCCAGTCCCCGATACAGATTCAAAGTTCTGCCGCCATTATAAATCATCCCTGTTTCCAGATCATACCAGGTTCCCTCTGGCAGCCACACCTTTGTCTTAGCCACATTCAGCCCCTCAATCCGAGGTGAGGTGACAGGAGCTACAATCAGCTCACTTCCAAAATAATACTGGTTTTTTGCTTCATAAGCCGCCCTATTTTCTGGGTGCTCATAATACATGGGCTCTATCAAAGGCAGATCCTCTTTATAGCTCCGATAATTCATAGAGTACAGATAAGGAATCATCCTATGCCTCTGTCTTAATGCCTTTCCCATAACTTCTCGAACTTCCGTTTTAAATCTCCACGGCTCCTTGCCGTTGAATTCGCTTTTCGAGCTGTGAAGGCGATTCACAGGAGAAAAGACGCCGAATTGAAACCATCTGGCTTCCATCTCATCATTTTTATAGCCCATCATATGTCCGCCAATATCATGGCTCCACCATCCATATCCAATATTAGAAGCTGTGGCTGTAAAGTACGGCTGGAAATCCAGAGAGTCCCACGTGATCAGGGTATCTCCCGAAAAACCTACTGGATATCGATGACTTCCGGGGCCTGCATATCTGGAAAATGTCATTGGCCGCTTCCCGCTCCGTTTGTTATCCAGGAAATAAAAGTGGTTAAAAATCCAGAGTGGGTCTAGGCCCTCAACCTTGCAGGTGCTTCCCTGCTGCCAATCAATCCACCAAAAATCCACCCCCATCTCTTCATAGGGGTGATGAAGATATGTGAAATACGCTTCAATAAATTCCGGATCAGCGGGATCACACAGAATCGGATCCTCATTTTCAAAATCCACTCCCAGCTTACGGGCCATTTCCTCATACATCTCTTCATAAGCTCTCACGCCGTCTGCGGGATGAGTATTAAGCGCAGTCTGCATTCCCCGCTCATGAAGATTTTTCAGGAAACGCTCTGGGTCTGGAAACAATTCTTTATTCCAGGTAAATCCTGTCCATCCGCTGCCATATTTAGGGTCAATATCTACCAGATGCCAGTCCATATCAATCACCGCTACGGTAAAAGGAAGTTTCTCCTTCTCAAACCGGTCCATCAGCTCCAGATAAGAGTTCTCTGAATATTGATAGTAACGGCTCCACCAGTTCCCCAGTGCATACCTGGGAAGCATAGGAGTCTTTCCACACAAAGCGTAAAACCCCTTCAAGGCTTCCTTATAGTCATGACCATACCCAAAGAAATACAGATCCTCAATCCCTTTCTTTCTGGGTTCTACCCATCCGTCCTCTAATAACACCTGAGAACAGCTGTCATCCAGAACCGAATACCCAAACCATGAAACAATGCCATGCTCCAGTTCGATAGCCCCGTCTGCCTCATCCAAAGTCCTAGCAGTTCCCTTCAGATCATGAACCGCCTCCCCGTACCGCCATATACTGTGGTAAGGGCTGAGATTTCCATTGACCTGAATACTGAGTCCATTTCCCGAAAATTTCCCTTCATTATAGACAAGGTGAAGCTGAGAAGTAAATATCTCGATTCCATCTTTCGTATGAATGACCCGATAATTCGTCTTGGGAAAATCTCGATAGAAAGCCATCTGGGTCGCCCGATCCTCAAAAATTCCGTCCTCGCTGTACTCCAGACGAACAAGTCCCTCTGTCAACATGGTAATCCTGTAACAGCTTCCTATTACCACATTCTCTTCAATCGCAATCGGGCGCGGTTTAATTCTGTATCTCTCCTGCATGTGAACCTCCTTTTATAAACCCTTTGTCCTTTTAGCCCTTTACCGCTGAAGAAGCGATTCCTGCAATAAACTGTTTCTGGAAAATCAGGTAAATAGCAAGGACTGGAATAATGGAAATGGCTGTAGCCGCAAACAGCGCGCCATAATCCGTAGAATACTGGCCGCTGAACATGGCAGGCACAATCAGCGCCTTATAACTGTCCAGCCATCCAAAAGACTGGATCATGGAATACTTTGGAATAATAGTCACGCACCAGGGAATCATCATAGTGCACAACACAAAACTGAACAACACGTTTCTTCCCTTAAACTTATACTTGCTTAATACAAAACCACAGATAGTACTAGTATAAATCACAAGCAGCGTAATGACAATAGTCACAAACAAGCTGTTTGCAAAAAACTTCATGAAGTTAAAATGGGCATTCATGTTGATGTAATTTCGAATCGTAAATACCTGAGGCAGCAGGTGCTGCTCCAAAGCTATAATCTCCTTATTTTGTTTAAAAGAAGAGGACAGCATCCACACAAACGGATACACCGTGACAATTCCCACCAAAATCAGCGCCACATTTAAAATAATAATATAGACTTTTCTTCTCATAACAGCCCTCCTATTCCTCTGAACCTGACACTCTAAAAGACATCCAGGTCAGCAATGCGGTTACCACAAACAATACAAAGGACAGCGCAGACGCATAACCAAAGTTATGCTTCACAAAAGCCTCGTCATAGATAATATAGGAAGCTAAATAGGTAGCTGTTCCCGGACCACCCTCAGTCATAATCAATATCTGTACATAAGCCTGAATATAAGAGATGATAGAAGTAATCGTTACAAACAAGGTCATAGGCTTTAACAGCGGAAACGTAAAGTAGCGGAAATTCTGCCATCCGTTTGCTCCGTCCACTTTAGCCGCTTCCAGCGCATCCGATGGAAGGGAGTACAGACCGGCCATATACATGGCCACCGCATATCCAAAATCCTTCCAGATGGTCATAATCATGACCGCCGCTAAAGCGGTTTTCGGATTCATCAGCCAGTTAATATCCAGACCAAAAAGCTGGTTGATAGCCCCAATCTGAGGGTTATACATAAACTTCCATACAAAAGCCACCGCCACCATGGGAGTCACGACAGGCATATAAAACACAGACCTAAAAAAGCTTTTATACTTCACCAGCGCACAATAGATTGCATAGGCGATAGCCAGGCCAAGCCCGGACTTATTATCACGGTAGATACTGTGGAAGAAAATTATCTGGAAAACCCTTACGTCAGCGCTATGATTGGAACCATTGAATTTCCACCATTCCCTGCCCAATCGTAATCTTTGACAGTCAGTGGGAACTTCCCAATCTGATTAACGTCTGCTCTGACGACAGGAAAGGTTTGTATTTGTCCACCAAATACATGATTAACCGAGGCCATACTCATATTGCATTTGTGGCCAGCTATGAAGGCGGGCTGGCCGCAGGCAAAAAAATTGCAGCTGAGGCAAATAAAATCTCTGCTGTGGCCACCATAGCCGATATTTGCGCCATAGGAATCATGGAAGGAACCCGTTTGGGCGATTTAAGAATCCCTGTGGATCTGTCTATTGTGGGATATGACAACTTAAGCCTCTGCCAGTTCACCACTCCCAAGCTTACCTCTGTCTCTCAAAATATCTCTAAGAAAGCCAGGGTAGCCACAGGGCTCCTTCTGGAAAAAATTCAAACCGACAGCAAGACCCCCTGCGTGGCTACCTTAAATGTGGAGATTGTGGAGAGACAGTCTGTGATTTCCCTTTTCTGATATAATTGCCTATATTTGTGATACACAATAGGGTCATTATAAGAAAAACTCCCGGAATCAGAATCAGCCACCATAAACCAGACAGAAACGCCTGCTCAGAGAGGCTCAACATGCTCCCCCAGGAAATCACCTCCAGAGGAAGGCCAAGGCCCAAAAAGCTTAAGGCCGCCTCTGCGCTGACTGCGCTTCGAATGTTCATAACCGCCATAAACAGGATCGACGCAAAAAAATTAGGCAAAAGGTGTATAAACACAATACGAAAAAATCCGGCCCCTGCGCATCGGGCGGCAATCACGTATTCGCAGCCTCGAAGCTGCCGTACCTCTGTCCGAACCACCTTTGCAATATTGGTCCAGCTTGTCACGCCAATCACAAAACTCAAACTCCAAACATCTGCTTCTCCCAAAAAAGCCTGAAGCAAAAGGACAAGAAGAAGATTGGGAATGCTCAAAAACAATTCTGTAAAACGCATAAGCAGACCATCCAGCCATTCAGGCCCCAGCCCGCTTATCGCTCCCAACAAAATTCCAATGAAAGCAGAAATCCCAGCCCCTAAAAGGCCAATAAGCAGAGAAATCCTCCCTCCATACCAAATCATCGAAAAGATATCTCTGCCCATCGTGTCTGTCCCAAACCAAAACTCAGAGTTTGGGGCTGTATTGGCGTGATAAAAATCCATAAACGTTGGATCTTTCGGAATAAACGCCTCGCAAAAAAGGCAGCCTGCAGCAATCAGAAAAAAAAGACAAAAAGAGAGCACCGGCCTGCCTTTATACCATGTTTCTTTCTCACATCTGGGTGCAGGAAGCGGCCGGATTCCTGCAAGTACAAAACCATTATCCATAAGTCTGTTCCTTCATTCTGGGATCGATCTTCTCATTTATCATCTGGGCAGCCAGGTTGCACAAAATCACCACAAAGCCTGACAACAAACACAGTGCCATTAAAAGATTATAATCGTGATAACGGGCGCTCTCATAGGCAAGGGTTCCAAGACCAGGATAAGAAAACACGGCTTCCACAAGATAGGTGCCTCCTAAAATGTGAGGAATGGAAATTGCCATAAGGCTCAGATAGGAAGGAATCATATTCGGAAAACAATGGCGGCATAAAATCTTTCCTTTCCTTAATCCCTTTGATTTTGCCAGCAAGACATATTCTGCCCCCAGCTCCTTTAGAAGCTGATTGCGGACCATATAGGCATAATACCATACATGCTGAACAACCACCACAGACAAAGGCAGAATCAGGTGAAGAATCCGGTTTGGCACATCCTCGGATTTCCCGATGTCATAGGCACCGCTGCTGGGAAGCCAGCCCAGATTTACCGCAAATACCAGAATTGCTACCAAAGCCATCCAGAACTCTGGAATACAGCTTGATATGGTTCCCACCCTGCAGATCCATCGATCCATCCAACCGTTCTCCGTAAGCGCGCATATGCTCCCTAGCCCCAATGCTCCAAGAAAAATAAGAAGAAACCCTGTGCCTCCAAGGAGCAGCGTATTTTCCATCCGGTTTCCAATCACCTGCAAAACCCCCGTTTTATATTTATAAGAAATGCCAAAATCTCCCTTCAGCCCGTTCTCCAGCCATCGAACATATTGAACCAGAAGAGAATCTCTCAGTCCCAGCTTCTCCTCCGCCCACACTCTTTCTTCCGCTGTCATCCTTTCCGCCCTGTCGCCATAGTAAGAAATCAGCGCATCTCCCGGCGCAAGTCTGGCTACAGAAAATACAGCCATAGATAGTAAAAACATGCTGAAAAAGAATGCAGCAATCTTCTTGCCAATCATAACCCTCTCCTTACCGCCAAACAAAATGTCCAAAAGATACTTCTGTTTTTTGTCCTCTCCACTCCAGATTTTCTTTCTCAAACTCTGGCAGCACTCTGGCCCGCTCCAGTCTTGGATCTGGAATGGGAATCGCTCCTATAAGAGATTTTGTGTATGTATGACAGGGATTTTCAAACACTTCTGTAACTGGTCCCAGTTCCAGTAATTTTCCCTGATACATAACGCCCACTCTGTCGCAGAGATAATGGACCACAGCCAAATCGTGGGCAATAAACAGCATAGAGAAACCATGCTCCTTCTGCAATCGCTTCAATAAGTTTATCATCTGAGCCTGAATTGACACATCCAGAGAGGCAATGGGTTCGTCCGCCACCAAGAGTCTGGGCTTCATAGTCAGAGCCCTGGCAATGGCTACCCTCTGTCTCATACCGCCAGACAGTTGATTCGGATATTGGTCCAGACACTCCTCACCCAGTCCCACCTGATTTAATTGAAAAGCGGCTTCGCCACGAAAGGTTCCCCTTTCGGGTTTCTGTCCATGAATTTTCAAAGGCTCTGCAATAATCTGTTCCACAGTCTGTTTTGGATTTAAGCTGGAGGAAGAATCCTGAAAAATAAACTGGCGGGAAGTCTGCAAAAGTCTTTTATGTCTGCGAAACTCTTTTGGATTCCACACATCAATCCCCTGGTACAAAATCCTTCCGCTTTCTGGACGGTAAATATTCATAATGCATCGGGCCATGGTAGATTTTCCAGAACCGGATTCTCCCACCAGCCCCAAAATCTCCCCTTCCCGAATCTGAAAGGACAGATTGTCTACTGCCTGAATCGCAATGTGTTTTTCATGCCTGAAACAGTAGGTCAGATTTTCCACTGCCAACAACTCATCACGCATACGGCTGCCTCCAATCAGGAATCAAATCTTTTGGCGCTCTCTCATCCAGCAGCCAAGTGGCTGCAAAATGGGTATCAGAAATTTGAAACATCGGCGGCATCTTTTCATAATCAATTTCCAGAGCACAGGGGTTGCGATATGCAAAGGCGTCCCCCATAGGCGGATCTATTAGCCTGGGAGGCATACCGGGAATGGCATACAGCTCTTCCCCTCTCCTTGCATAGGCGGGAAGCGAGCGCAAAAGCCCCTGGGTATAAGGGTGGCGGGAGTCATAAAAAATCTCCTCCACAGTTCCCGTCTCCACAATTTTTCCGGCGTACATAACCGCAACCCGGTCCGCAGCCCGGGCCACCACTCCAAAATCGTGGGTAACCAATACGGTTGCCGTTCCCATTTTCTTTTGTATCTCCCGAAACAAATCCAAAATCTGAGCCTGAATAGTCACATCTAACGCGGTAGTGGGCTCGTCTGCAAACAGGATTTTAGGGTGTGAAGCCAGCGCAATGGCCAGGACAATGCGCTGCCTCATACCGCCTGAAAAATGATGAGGATACAACTTCCATCGACTCTCTGGTTCTTCAATTCCCACCATCTCCATTAATTCTGCCACCCTTTCTTCTACTGCCTTTTTCTTCATCCCCTGACTGGAAAGGCGGATTGCTTCCCCAATCTGCTTTCCTACAGGAATCACAGGATTTAATGTGGACAGCGGGTCCTGAAACACCATGGAAATTACATGTTTCCGAAGCCGTTCCATATCCCTTTCTTTGTATGCCGTAATGTCTGTTCCTTCAATCAGGATTTTTCCGCCTTTGACAACTCCATTATAAGGCAGCAGCTTTAAAATCGACTTGCACAAAATGCTTTTCCCACAACCTGATTCTCCCACAATCGCCAGCACTTCCCCTTCTTCCAGATAAAAAGACACGCCTCGTACCGCCTGCGCCTCTCCCTGCCTGGTATAAAAACTGACAAAAAGGTCTGAAACTTCCAATAATTTTGCCATATCCTCCACCTAAAAGCCGTTTATTCCATGGTCCATTCCGTGATATTCCAGAAAATACCCACGCCATGGTGCCCCATAACCGTACTGCTGTCAATGCCCTTTATCTTTGATTTTGCCACATAGTCTGCATCAAGATAGCAGATAAATGCGTAGGGCGGGTCCTCTGCCAGTTCCTTTTGAAACTTATCATATGCTTCTTTTCGGACATTCGGATCTTCTGACTGACGGCCTTCACGCAGATATTGATCCACTAACGGGTTCGAATATCCGCTGTAGTTGGCCGCGTTTCCAGATCCAAAGACTTTATAGGTATGGTCGTCTGGATCGAAGGGACTTCCCCATCCAATCAAATAGGCCATCTGGCCGCCCCAGTCGACCTTAGCGGGAACTTCTACTGTACAGCGGATTCCTATGTCTTGTAACTGCTGGGCCGCTGCCTGGGCAATGTCCAGCCGGACCTGATCTCCTGCTCCTACGCTTAAGATAAAACCGATTTCTTCTCCTGCCCGTTCATAAAATCCCTCCTGCCCCATAATGCAGCCCCTTTGTTCCAGAAGCTTTCTGGCCTTTTCAGGATTATAATCATAATGTTTTACCTGCTCATTATCATACAGATTTCTCTGCAGCGGGCCATAAGCAGTAATGCCGTGTCCCAACGCTACCGTATCCACAATGGCCTGTCTGTCTATCCCATAGCAGATAGCGGGAATCAGGTCTCGGTTCTTCTGCCAGTACTCATTCCTAAAATTAAAAAGGATTCCCCGATAATCGGATGTAGTCATATGGTAAACCTGATACCCTTCCCGGCCCACAAAGTTTTCGGAATCTCTGGGTGTTAAAAGAGCTAAATCCAATTCTCCAGAGGTCATCTGCAGCGCTCTGGCATTATCGTCTGGAACAATTTTAAAAATAATGGTTGGGATCCTGGCTGCTCCTCTGAAATATTCCTCATTTCTTGCAAGAACAATGGCCTGCCCCTCGTCCCAGCTCTCCAATCTATAAGGGCCTGTGCCTACAGGATGACGAAAAAATTCCGACTCCTGCATATCCTCTCCCTCTAAAAGATGTCTGGGAAGAACTGCCATAGTCATGTAATCGAGAAACGCCACATTTGGCATAGAGAGGCGAAAAGAAATAGTATGATCGTCAATTACCCGAATTTCTTCAACCTCTTCATAATCAGGCGCATTTTCAGAACCATTTTCAGGGTTTTGAATGGCTTCAATCGTAAACTTGACGTCATGAGCTGTAAAGGGCTGCCCATCGTGCCATTTCACCCCTTCTTCCAGATAAAAGGTATAGATATTCTCCAGGGAGTCAAATTCCCACTCCCTTGCCAGACAAGGAATCACCTGATTGTCTCCGTCATGAGCTGTCAGACCGTCAAAAAGCAGACTATTGATTTCCCCATGCTCATCCATAGCCGGATTGATTCGGGTATAATCACCACTGCCATACACTAATGCAGAGGAGAACGAAGCATCTCCTCCATTTTCAGCGCCCGAACAGCCTGTAGTCAGTCCAACGGCCAAGGCGATGGCCCCTGCCAAAATCCATCCTCTCAAATCTTTTCTTCTGCGGTTTTCTCCCATCTATCAAGTCTCTCCCCAAAATGCCCGAAGACAGTTGGCAGCCTCAAAATCCTTCTTTCCCATGCCATATCCGATAGACTCTGTCTTCATAACAGGCATGGTTCCAAATTCCGTGGCAAAGTATTTTAAAAGAGCCGCTCCTGTAGGCGTACATAACTCTCCCTTTATACTTCCACCATAAATGGGCACGCCTTTTAAAATATAAGCCGTCGCCGGAGCCGGAACCGGCAAAATACCGTGAGCACACCGAATCTGCCCGCTGCCTGTATGAATCGGAGACGCCACCACCCGCTCAGGAGACAAGCGGTCCATCAGAAGACAAACCATGGTGATATCTGCAATCGCATCCATAGTCCCCACCTCATGAAAATGGATCTCTGTCACCGGAACGCCATGTACCTGGCTTTCTGCCTGAGCAATCAGCTCATAAACTGCCATAATATCTTTTTTCACCTTCTCAGGCAGACTAAGATGCCCCTCCACAATATGGCGGATCGCACTCATACTGTTATGAGAATGCCCATGTTCCCCATGGTGGTGGTGATGCTCATGACTGCTCCCATGCTCCTCATGGTGATGTTCCTCATGGTCGTGATCGCTGCTCTCCTCCTCTGTGCCGTTTACCCAAACCTTCATATGAGTCCCTGTAATTCCACACTTTACAGACACTTCTCGTTCCACGCTGACCCCGGGAATCCCAAGTCCATTCACCTTCTCCAGAAATTCATCCGAATCTGGAATCAACTCCAAAAGCGCGGCCGCCAGCATATCCCCAGCCGCTCCCATTCCACAATCCAAATACAATGTCCTCATTCAAAATTCCTCCTTATTCTCTTCGCCCAGCAGCAAAGTCAAACCTGAGCTGAGGCTTCCAGCCAGGTTCCTTTACCCCTGCCTCATATGATTGATCATATTCGCAAGATATCCCGCCCCAAATCCATTGTCAATATTTACCACAGAAACACCGCTTGCGCAGGAATTAAGCATAGACAAAAGTGCTGACAATCCATGAAAGGAAGCCCCATATCCAACGCTGGTGGGAACCGCAATCACCGGACAGTCTGCAAGACCGCCAATCACACTGGCAAGAGCGCCCTCCATTCCGGCGATTGCAATGATAACGCTGGCGCTCATGATCTCATCAAGATGGGCTAACGTCCTGTGAAGCCCTGCCACGCCCACGTCATACAATCGTATCACCTGATTTCCCAAAATCTGCGCTGTCAAAGCAGCCTCTTCCGCCACCGGAATATCGCTGGTTCCTCCTGTTGCCACAACAATGGTTCCAATCCCGTCTGGCTCAGGCAGGTTTCCCAGAATCCCCACCCCCGCCTCCTCATAGTAGTGCAAAGGATGGCTTTTTTGAATCTCCTGCGCAGCCTCCCCTGACAGTCTGGTAATCAAGATTCTGTCCTGGCCGTTTTCCTTCATCACATCAATAATCCCAATCATCTGCTCAGGCGTTTTTCCGGCTCCATAAATAACTTCTGCAGTTCCCTGGCGAATCCTGCGATGCATGTCTACCTTCGCATAGCCGATATCCTCAAAAGGTTTTGTCTTCAATGTAAGAAGAGCCTCTTCCACAGAGACCTTTCCCTGACTGACCCCTTCCAGCAGCTGTTGAATCTCATTTCTCATCCCCTTACCTCCAAGTCCAGCAAAACCGTTTCATACCAAGTTTTCAGTCTCTCCAAAATCTCCTGCCGACACGTCATCAGAAGCGGAAGCTGCTCCTTTATAATCTGCAGCCTGGCCCCGTTTCCATAACGCCGAACGCGAAAATCCCGAAACCCGAGAGAGAATAGATAGCTCTCCGCCTCCTGTGTGGCCCGAAGCTTTTCCGACGTAATTTCCTCTCCTGTCGAAATTCTTGTGGCAAGGCAGGCATAGGCGGGCTTATCCCAGGTAAAAAGTCCCCATTCCTTCGACAAACGCCGAATCTCCTCTTTTTTCAAACCACATTGGCGTAAGGGAGATAAGACGGAGAATTCCTGGAGAGCCCTCATCCCAGGCCGGTCTTCTGCCTGGTCAGAAGCATTAGTCCCATCTAAAAGAACAGAAAAACCATCTCTTTTTGCCGCTTCTGCAATGGCGTTAAACATTAGCCTCTTACAATCATAACAGCGGTCCTTTGGATTTTTTCTTACCTTTTCCTCAGACAATACAGAAACCTCCAGTATACATAGCTCTACCTCCAGCTCCTGCGCCATCCGCCTTGCATCCTGAAGCTCAAATTCCGGCTGAAACTCGGACTTTACATAATACGCCTTCACCCTTGCCTTGGCAGCCTTGGCCGCGTATAAAAGGCAGGCCGAATCCACACCACCGGAAAACGCGACGGCCACTTCTGGATTTTCCTTAAAAAATTCTTCTAATGTCAAATAAACACCTCGTTTCTGATCCTTTTCACAGAAAAAAAGGCACACAAATCCCCTGCTGGAAACATGTATGCCTTCTAAGCATCAATTCCTGTTACTCTCTAAACTGCTAAAAACACACGATAATACGGACGCTTCTGCGTCTTATAACAGCTACCTGCTGTCTGGATTATTGTACACGATTCCTCTCTCAAAATCAAGCCTGCAAAATCTATGCACAGCTGCACTTTTTAGCCAGTATCACCTGACCTTGGCAGGTCTTATCATCCTGAATCAGCTCGCCCACAGCCGGTACATAGATATGGCCGGACAGAGGATTCTTGATACTCATTACCTCTGTGGTGAGCACAGCCTCTACTTCTGATTTTTCAAACGACAAATCTGCGTCAACCATCTGGCAGTCTACAAGCTTTAGTCCCTTGCAATAGCAAAGAGGCTGAGTGCCAATGATTTTACAATTTTCAAAGGTAACGTTCTCGCAATACCAGGCAAGATATTCTCCCTTTACCACACTGTTGCGCACCACCACATTTTTTGCATGCCAAAACGCATCCTTGGTATCAAAATGGCAGTCTTCAAAAACAGAGTTCTCGATATACTGGAACGAATATTTTCCCTTCAGGCTTACATTTCTAAAGGTAAGGACATTGGAGCGCATCATAAAATATTCTCCCTGAACGGTGCAGTCCTCCATCTCAATCTCTGATACGAACCAACCGAACTCTGGGGAAATTACATCGCAGCCCTTCATCTTCACCTGGCTGCACTCTCGCAATGCCTTGATTCCATGAAGCTTTGTGTCTTCAATCTCAATATTGTCAGAATACCATAAGGCGGCGCGGCAAAGCTCTGTCATCTCGGAACCGGCGATATGTAATCCATGGTCATGCCAAAAAGGATATCTAAGATTAAAAAAACATTTATCAATCTGAACATTCCGGCTTTCCTTTAACGCGCTCTCTCCGTCTGCGGGGCCGTCAAAAGCGCAATTTAAAACCGTGACGCCGTCGCTTCCATATAAAGCTCTTTCCATATCAAAAGTCTGATTTTCAATCAATCTCATCGTAACAACTCCTTCCTCTATGCAGCCTATTATAACCGCTCTTCACAAAAATGGCAAATGTTTCTATTGCATAGTCCCTCCTATAAAATCTCTACTGTACTGCCGACTCCATTTCTTTTTCGATCCTTTTTAACCACAATCTTTTTCTCGATCCGTTCTTTTAACTCTGGCACATGAGAGATAATTCCTACCATACGACTGTCTTCTGTCAAATCATTCAGCGCCTTCACAGCCTGATTCAGAGCTTCCTCGCCCAGAGAGCCAAAGCCCTCGTCCACAAACATGGCGTCAAGACGGATTCCTCCTGCATAGGACTGGATTTCATCTGACAGCCCCAAAGCCAAAGAGAGGGACGCCTGAAACGACTCTCCGCCAGACAACGTCTTCACGCTCCGGCTGCTGCCATTGTAATGGTCAATCACCTCCAGTTCAAGCCCAGACTTCTCCTTCTTATTATCACTGCCTGTCTGACGTTTCAGCTCATACTGCCCAAGAGTCATGGTAAGGAAGCGAAGATTCGCTCTCCTTAAAATTCTGTCAAAATATGCGGTTTGGACATAGGTCTCAAACTCCATCTTCTGTTTTCCAGCCAAAGTTCCATTGGCAGTATCAGAAAGCGCCTTCATCCAGATAAACCTTTGTTCCGCCTCTACCATACTTTTCTGCTTTCCGTGTACCAAACCATAAATTTTCTGGTTTTGTTTCCTGGCCGCATACTGTTCTGCTCTTTGATGGGAAACGGCTTCCTTCTGTTCCAAAAACTCCTGCCTTCTAAGCCGTATCTCCTCTTCTCTCAGATTTTCTGTATACTTTAGCTGGCCTTTTAACGTTTCCATTGCTGAGACAATCGCTGCGTTTTCAGAAACTTTTTCCTGATAGTCCGCCTCTGCCTGACCATAGCTCTCCTCAAGGTCCTTTTTTCGCTGGCAGAGCATCTCTATCTGCTCTTTTAGCTCCTCCTTTTTCTTGTCCCCCAGTTCCTCTCTCATCAGAAGAATTTCCTCTTTTAGCTGCTCCTCTTCTGCTCTTAATCGCTCCCTTTGAATCGTTCCTTTGGAAATCTCTTCTTCCAAGGCGGTGATTTGCGCCTCTTTTAGGGGCCGCTCTTCCTCCAGCCTTTCTTTCCTGGCCAGCTTTTCTTTGTTCGCAGACAATGCTTCTTCTATCTGCTCTAGCATAACCGACAAAAATCCTTCCTCTTTTGCCCCCTGCTCTTTTATTTCCCCAACTACGCTCTCCCTCTGCCATTTTTTCTCCTCTGACTGCCCCTTTACCGAAGCCAGCTGGATTTCTTTCTCCTGTCTCCTTTTCTCGCTTGTCCAAACCGCCGCCTCGTCCTCTTTCAGAAGAAACTCTAGTTCCTGCTTTCTCTTCTTTTTCTCTTCCAGCCAAAGAATATCCTGCTGCACCAGATTTTCCAGATGATTTTCTGTCTCCATTTGGATCTGCTCTCTTAAATGACGGATGTCGGCGCTTTTCTGCTGTACCTTACTTTCCCACTGTGACAACTCTTCTTTTCTCGCATCTAGTTCCTCTTTTTCAGGAATCTCTGACGGCAAAGCCGCCGGACTAGGATGATGAATGGAACCGCAGACTATACAGGGAACCCCGTCTCTCAGATGCTGGGCCAGCATCCCCGCCTGGGCATCCAGAAACAACTGTTCCAAGTGCTGATAAACGCTTCTTTTTCTGTTTCTCTGTCTGACTGCTTCCTGATACTCCTGTTCTGACCTTTCCCGCCTATCCTCCAGCCGCCGTACATGCAGCGCTTTCTCAACCTCTTTTAGTTTTTCCCATTCCTCTTGATGAGCCTGCCAAAGAATCCGTCCTTCTGCCTCCTGCCTGTCAAGCTTCTCTTTTTCCTCTGTCAAAGAATCCACTTGCTTTTGAAGATGATCTGCTTCTTTTTTTAACTGTTCCAGCTTAAGCTTGCGAAATCTCCACCATTCCTGCTGATGCATGAGGCGCTCCCGTTCTGCCTCTGCACCTTTTAAGCTGTTTAATTGTTCCTGCGACCTCCAAAGTTCCTGTTTTAATTCTCCTTTTTTCTGCTCCTTTTTAGCACAGCTTTTACCATGAAAATCCGCCAGATTCTGCTTTTCTTCCAGCAAGATACAAATCGCTTCAAATCTCTCCCATTTCTTTACAGCCTCTTTCCCTGCCTGAATCTTCCTGGCCAGTTCTTCTCCTTCTTCCATAGAATCTTTTGCCTTCTTCCACTCTATCCTGGCTTCGTTCAGACTTATTTGTTGTTCACTGTAATCGCTCTGTTTTTTCTCCAGCTCTGCCTGAAGTTTCCGGCTCTGTTTCACTTTTCCAAGAAGCTGATCCTCTCTCTGTATGGACAAATCCAGCTCCTGCAGCGTTTCGTCCAGCTTTGCAAGCAAGGCTCCGTCTTCCAAGAGGACGTCAGAAAGAATCTCCAGTCCCCGCTCTACGTTTCCCTGAAATCCCGTTTTCTTTAGAACCTCCAGCTCCGCCTTCAGAATTTGGTTTTCGCCGCAAACCACACCCTCCATATACTGGCAAATACTTTTCCTGACCTCTTCATACGTCCTTTTACAGATTTTGGCCTCATCTCCAAGGCGGATTTGTATTTTCTGATAAAATCCGGTGTGGAAAATCTGGCGGAAGATCTCGCCTCTCTGTCCGGTTCCGGCTAATAACAGCTTCTGAAACTCACCCTGAGCAAGCATGGCGATCTGCGTAAACTGCTGGCAGTCCAGCCCGATAAGCTTTTCTATAGCCCTGGTCACATCTAAGAATCTGGTTACAGGCTGACGCCCGTCTGGAAAATACAGAGTCGCTTCCGCCCTCTGAACCGTCATCCCCTCGCCTCGCTCCTTTGGTCTTAAATATTCCGGGTTGCGGATAACCCGATATTCTTTCTGACGATAGACAAAGGTGAAATCCACAAAAGTAGGCGCCTGTGCTTTGGCATATTTGCTTCTGAGCATTCCTGCCTCCCGCACCTTCTGGCTGGACTCCCCATACAGGGCAAACGTAATGGCGTCAAAGATGGTCGTCTTTCCAGCCCCTGTGTCTCCGGTAATCAAATAAAGGCCCGACGCTCCCAGCCTCTCAAAATCAATCTCTGTCTTTTCTGCATAAGGCCCAAAAGCGCTGATAATCAGTTTTTTCGGTTTCATATCTCTTGGCTTTCTCCCCGCAAATCTTCTATCATCTGTTCCATATAAGCTCTCTGCTGCAGGCTCATCGCCTGGTTATTCTGAAGCTTATAGAACTCCTCAAACAGTTCCAATTCCGTTTTTTCCTCCGCATGATCCGTTCCTTCTATTTCCCTGCTTTCCCGAGTACGGAGGTTGTCATATTCCAGACGCAGAATATTGGGATAAATCACCCGCAGTTTCTGTATCCCGTCAGGAATATCCTCCTCATCTGTGAGAACGGCGTGAATGTAGTCCTCTGTATTGGTTCCCTCATAAAAGCTTCGGTTTGTCACCTCCATATAAGTCCCCCGAATCTTTCGCATATCCCGAATCGGCTTTAACGGAATCTGGCGGACTTTGACACACCCTTTTTCCTCCAATTCTACCACCGTAACCGACTTCTCCTGGTCTGCTTCGGAAAAAGAGTACTTTAACGGCGTTCCGCAATAGCGGACCGTTTCCCGTCCCACAGACTGTGGACTGTGAAGATGTCCCAGAGCCACATAATCAAAATCGTCAAATACAGAAGCTGAAACCTGATCTACGCCGCCAATCTGAAGCTCCTCAGACTCACACCTTCTTGCTCCTGTGACAAACTGGTGGGCCACCAGCACGTTTCTCTCACGTCTGTCCACGTTCATATGTCTCACCGCCAGTTTTACTGCCGCTTCACAGGTGGGAATCTCTTCTTTAATAAACACATGGCGCATAACAGAAGGTTTTACAAAGGGAAGAAGGTGAATCGTTACCGTCCCATATTCATCCTCCAATACAATCCCTCTTTCCTGTCCGTCATAGATAGATAAAAGATAAAGCCCTTTACTCTGAAATAAACGGCTTCCAAAGGACAGCCGCTCTGGGGAATCATGATTCCCGCTGACTGCAAAAACGGCCAGATTCCGTTCTGCCAGCTCTGTAAAAAAATCATCTAACATCTGAACTGCCTCTGTAGGCGGCACAGGTTTATCATAAATATCTCCGGCCAGAAGGATTCCCTCTGGCCGTTCCCTGTCTGTAATTTCTAAAATCTGCGTCAAAATATGCTTCTGATCCTCCAACATGGAAAACTCATTAACCCGTTTTCCAATGTGAAGGTCCGAAAGATGAAGCAGTTTCATTTCTCCTCTTCCTTCCTCGTCTCTTAGATTCGATACAGCTTTTCAAAATATCTGATTAAAATGTCCTTTATATGGTGATACCGCCTGGCATAAGAGTTCTCAATCCGAATCCACTCAACGCCCTGCCTGCGGCAAATTTTCTGCTTTTTCTCCTCCCTGACTGCCAACGCCGATTCCTCCATCTGTTCCTTTCCATCCAATTCAATAGCCAGAATCGGTATCTCCTCTTTATTTTTCTTCTGCTCAAACACCACAAAATCAAATTGCCCTCCATAAAACAGCATAGAGTCTTCATTGGCTTCTTTCAGCACTTTTGAAACCTCTACATCCCTGTGGATCACGCACCGCCGTCCGCCGTATAAAATATTATCCAGAGCATGACTTAGATTTTGTAAAAACGCCTCTTCTGTCTCACTGCTGTACGGCTTTACTCCTAAAGCCCTAGAAGAAACCGTTTTCGGCGTCACCTTCGACACCCCGTTGGACTTGGCGTATTCCACCAATTCAAACAAATCATCCTCCGTCTCCGATTCATGCAGACGCTCCATCGTTGTGCTATTCCCCAAAAGAATCAACTGCTCTCTGGCCCTTGATGTGGCCACATTGATCAATTCTTTATTGTTTTTCAGCCACTGATAAGTCCCTTTATGACTCTGATCCGTCAATGCCATTGAAAACAGGATCACATCCTTTTCGTCTCCCTGAAAGGCATGAACCGTACCGCAGGTCACATGTTCCACGCCTCTTTCCTCCAACAGACGGTCAATCTCTTCCTTTTGGTTCACAAACGGAGTGATTATTCCAATCTTTTTATGAGGATGCTTTAGCACATAATCTACAACGGCTTCTGCCTCTGCAGGAGCCGTATTCCTCCCTGCAGCCTTGTTCTCCTCAATCTCCAGATAAACCAAAGGTTCCCGGGACACGCTTTTTGTCATAATATTTAATTTGTTATTGTAATATTTCTTGTTATTAAAATCAATAATCTTCTTGTCGCATCGGTAATGGTAGCTGAGAAGCACCTCGTCGCTGACGGAATCATTTGCCAAATAGGTCTTGTAAATGGAGTTTGTCAGATAGTCATACTCATTTACCACAGAATAATTTTTCCGAAGAATCTGATTGTCTTTCGCATCCAAAAGAATAACTGGATTTAGCTGCTGCGGGTCCCCTACCAGCATCAGGTTCTCTCCTCTGATAACAGGAATCATCCCAACTGCCAGATTGCACTGACTGGCCTCATCCATTACCACCATATCAAAATAAGGCTTTGGTTCTCCCAGTTTATGGGCAGAAATACAGGTCGTGGCAATAATCGGAAAGATTTTCTGAAGCTTTTTTATGTTTTCGCCCTGTTTTAAATATGCCTCAAATTCTTCCAGCCTCAGTTTCTTATCTTCTATATAGAGAATTTTCAACAAGTCCTCATTTTTCGGTTCCTCTAAACGTTTCATATAGGTGGCGGACATATAAAACAGATATTTTCGAAATTCCTCCATATCTTCTGTCACAAGAGCTAATGCTTCCTCGTCCGTTACTCTGCCAATTTGCTGCAAACGCTTCTTCACCTCATAAAGCTGACGTCCCTGAAGCTCTGTGGTAAACGTCATCTGGTGATTGGCCGAAATCAGCTTTTCCAACGTCTCCTCCCGCTCAGCCAAATCCAAAAACTCCTCATGGCGTTTTAATAAAGCTGTCAGCTGCTTCGTTCTCTGAATCCGGTCCCCTCTGTTCTTTTCCAGGGTATTAGAAAAAACCTTGACTTGCCTTGTCCTTTCATACAGTTCTTTCATATAAACCAATGCCTGACTGTCTTTTTCCTGGCTTCCCAGACGCACCATGGGAAACGGAATTATCTGACCATTATAGGACATTTTCGCCATAACCTGAAACACACTGTCAATAGGGTGGTTATTATAGGAGGTAAACAATAACGTTTTTCCATTAAAAAATGCAGTGACAATGGCATTGATGATGGTGTTGGTCTTTCCCGTTCCCGGCGGCCCCTGAACATAGGTCAAAGGATACTTCATGGCATTATGAATGGCAAGGAGCTGGTCTAAGTTCACCTTTTGATTCAAAAGCGTGATGGGATACTCCTTTCTCCTGTCTGGTCTTTTCAAAAGGTCTCCAAAAAAAGCCTTTACCGGATACGTAACCTTGCCCTGGTCGTACATATCCAGAATCCCTTTGTACTCTCTGTTTAAATCCACCTGAATCCGAGCCTCGATTCCTATCAGATAAGGCATGTCATCCACACTCTGAATCTGACGGCTGCCTTGGCAAATCTGATCCTTTATCAGCTCCTGATTTTTTTCAAATTCCTCCAGCAGCTCATAATCTTCTGTATCCAGAAACTTGCGGATGCTCAAACGTTCCCCGTCCACCGTAAATTCTCTGCAGATCGTAACTTCTTTGGCCGGAGTCAGGCACCTGGTATGGACATTGAGCTGAACTTTTTTATAGGCCAGTACATAGAGCCCCCGCTTTGTGTGGAGACTCAGCACGTTCATGGCAAGCTGCTGAACCCGAAAGGCTCCTTTCCCTGCTTCCACTCTCCTCTTTTCACGCTTCTCTGCCTTTGACTGAAATTCATTCACAATCTGAGAAAACTGTATTTCGTCCAGCCGGTAAACCTCATCTCTTAAAACATCCAGATCCAAACGACTGATCAAACCATAATCCGTCTTGTACGGCGTGGTATCCAGGCGGCTGCAGTCAATGAGGTAATTTAACACCTTTAAATTCGACACATGGGAAAAAATAGAAGCAAACTTTTCTGGCTTTGTGTGAATGGTTTCAATCAGTTTCTGGTTAACCTTATAATAAGAGCCTTCAATCACTGTACTGGATAAAATAGAGTCCATATAAATTGATAATTCCTGCAGGGTATGTTTTTTCAGATGAAATCCGTCCACAACCAGCACGCGTCTGGACGCCACAATATCCTTGATGGCAATCCAGTAATGAGTAATATTCTGATCTTTATTTTTATACTCCACACTCAGCCACCGGCCTTCATGGATGGACTGGAAAATATCCCTGCTGATTCTGTTCATGAATAAAACGACTCCCTTTCCTTTGGTTTTAGTATAAGGGATGTCCCTTGTTTCTACAAGTTTAAATTTTTTAGCACTCGCCTCTTGACACTGCTGATAATATATGTTATATTACGTATAGAACAAATAAAACAGTTTTATAAAAAAAGGAGCGATGATTATGTTAATGCCTAGTATTTTTGGAGAAAACTTATTTGATGATTGGATGAATTTTTCTTTCCCGGATATTGACAATGCTCTGTATGGGAAACACGAAAAGAATATGATGAAAACAGACGTAAAAGATATGGAAAATCATTATGAAATCGCAGTGGATCTGCCTGGCTTTAAGAAGGAAGACCTGTCTCTCCAGCTAAATAACGGTTATCTGACCATTCAGGCTGCGAAGGCATTCGATAAGGATGAGAAAGACAAAGAAGGCAGATATATCCGTCGGGAACGGTATTCTGGCAGCATGAGCCGCAGCTTCTATGTGGGATCCCGTATCACAGAACCGGATATTCACGCCAAGTATGAAAATGGGATTCTTACACTGAATATTCCAAAAGAAGATGAGAAAGCTATTGAGAAAAAACGTTTTATTGAAATTGAAGGATGATCCTTTTTGCGAGGGCGTCCCAGAAGTCGTGAAATGACTGAGGGACGCCCTCTTTTTGTCCTCTATTTCCGCAGACGGGCAGTTTGATAAATTTCTCTGAATGACTCGGATTTCTGAGCATAAGTCAAATATGCCTGCGTTGTGGTCATATCCGAATGTCCCATTATGGTCTGCACTGCATGAAGATCCGCGCCTCCGCCTATTAGGTGGGCGGCAAAAGAATGGCGAAGGGTGTGAGGAGTGATATCCACCTCAATCCCCGCCTGCTGGCCATAATATTTTATCACTTTCCAAAACCCCTGCCTGCTCATCGGGTTTCCGTTGCAGTTCACAAACAGCTCCTTTGTCTCCTTTTGCTTTAAAAGACAGCCTCTGGCAGAATCCAGATAATTTGACAGCGCCTCTTTCGCGCTTTTTCCAAAAGGAATGGTCCGTTCTTTATTTTCATCATGGCAGGTAATAAATCCGATATTCATGTTCAAATCTTCCAAACGCAGACCAATCAGCTCCGAAACCCGAATACCCGTTGCATAGAGAAGTTCCATCATCGCCTTGTCACGAATCTCCTTTGGACTGACTCCCTTGGGCTGACTCAACAGGCTGTCCACCTGTGCTACTGTTAAGATATCCGGAACTTTTTTCTCAACTTTAGGAGCCTTCAGAAATTCAGAAGGATCTTTACGAATCCTTCCCTCTCGGAACTCATAGTGAAAAAACGCCTTTATGGATGCCAGCACACGGGAAATGGTACTGGAAGCCTTTCCCTCCTGTTCCAGAAAAAGGAGATAGGAAGTCAACGCTGTCTTTGTAACTTTGGACGCCTCTGTGATACCTCTTCCTGTCAGGTATTCCTTCATCTGCATCAAATCCCGTTTATAAGAAAGCTGTGTATTTTTTGATGCGCTCTTTATTTCTACAAGATATTGTATAAAGTGTTTTATCTCTGTGTCCATGCCTTTGTTCTCTAAAAGCGCTCCTCTCAATAAAATCAAACAAATTTTGTCTCTAAAAAGGTTCCAAGAAAAACAATCAAAATCAACAATGGCCATACCCGAATCTTCATTTTATCCAGGCCATTTTCCGCTCCGATAGCCAAAATTCCCCAAACCATACCATACAAGACCCATTGAGGCAGTATGGTTCTTAAAAAATATACCATACCCAGCCATCCGCTCTGAAGGGTAAAAACAGAAATGAGCAATGCAGCGCTGAATCCAAACACAAACATTACGCAGCAAAAGGCCGCAGAAGAAAATGGCGTCATTCCAACCAGAGAGCCTGCTCCAAACTCTAAAAAACGCCGTTTGGCAAGATAACGCCACAACTGCCCCTTTTCTTCCCTTCCTATGGAGCTCCCCCATTGATATACAGAATCAAAATAGCCAATCTGTCTCAGCAATTCAACGCTTAACAGATTGGCTGTCACGCATCCGGCTATACTCCCTGTCAGAAAAAGGAGACATAAAAGGTCCGAATGTGAAATCCAGCGAATCTTTTTCATTTGACGTCACGCATACCCTTTTTCTTATACAGTATGAAACGATTCTGTTTTTTATTCCGGCTTGGCATATTTCATTCCATAGGCGCAGATAGCCGCAACGGTCTTTCCGTCTGTCATCTTACCCTCATAGATCAGTTTCAAAAGATCCTCCAGCTCCCATGGCTCTACGTCAATCACTTCATCTTCATCCAAATGCTGATGAGACGGAATCAGATTTCTTGCCACAAAAATATCTATAGCTTCATCGCAAAAAGCTACCGTAGTATTAATACTGATTAAGTACTCTAAATTGTCTGAGCGAAATCCGGTCTCTTCCTCTAATTCCCGATATGCACACGTAATCTTTGGCTCATCTGGCGCATCCAGCTTTCCAGCCGGAATCTCCAACGTTTCTCTGTCAAGGGCATTGCGGTACTGACGCACCATAAGAATCTTCCCATCTTCTGTGACCGGCAAAACCGCCGCCGCTCCATCGTGATGAATAAAATCCCAGTATGCCTTGTGACCATTGGCAATCACCGTGTCTTCATATATTTTTAAAATTGTTCCCTGATACCGCAGCTGTCTGTCTAACCGCACAACACTATCTGCCATCTTGCCTATCCTCCATGTTTTATTCTGGAAACGCTCACTCTATCATGGCTCCTGTGGAATCCACTCTTCTTCCGCTTCCATCTGGAACAATCATATTTGTGAGTTTCTCCCCGCTTACTGGGTCGCAATAATAAGATTTGCCCTCCCAGTCAACCCATCCTGTGACTCTATATCCTGATGAGTTAAAATAATACCACTTTCCATCAATCAACTGCCAGTTATTCGTGGTATAGCTGTGATCTGGATTTCGATACCACCATCCTGTGCTGTCCTGAAACCATCCGGCTTGCTGTTGTTTCTGCTGTTGCTGTTTCTGCCACTCTATGGCCTGTCCCGGGTCTGTCATATCTGTAGGAATCGCCATGCCATACTGTGCCTTGAATTGTTTCGCCATAGTCTCGTCAACAAAAACAGAGGTTGCCGACTTCTTCCAGTCCGTCTTTACACTTTTATTTTGCACATTCACGGCTCGTACTTCATAAGTATACATTCCAGAGCGCGTCATCCATGGAGAAAAATCAAAACTGGCACTGGTTGTCTCCTGAATCGAACCCACACCCTTTTCGTCCCTGAAAAGACGAACCTCATAATATCCTGTATTATATGCCTCTGTCCATCCTCCCATATTTACAGACGCCCACTGGACTTCTGCAATCTCTCCCACCTGGTTTCGCAGAGAAGGCAGCCGCAGCCGCAAAATTAGAGTATCTGCATCTTCTCTTGTGCCTGCTATGTACTCGGCGCCCTTAAGCTGAATATCCGTTACCTCAGCAATAGAAAAATAAGAACCCTCTTCCGCCTCCAGGCTCACCTCAATCACCGGTACATCCCTGATTCCCCACCGCTCCTCTTCTGTAACCAGGGTAACCTCTCCAACAGAAAAGTATTTACTGTTTGTGGAAACTTCCACATCTTCTGCCAGGCACACTTCCCCAATTTTAAAATTGCTGGTCACTGTAATGGACACTTTAGAAATTTTTCGGGCTCCAAAAGCCTGTATCCCTGTTTGCGACAGAAAAATCATCAGGAAAGCTAATAATATGATTCTTTTTCGTTTTAACATCCTATCCCCTTCCATCATGTTCCTTCTGTTTGTTGTTATCTGATTTAACTTTATTCCTTCTCCTATCTTCTGTCAATAGACTTCCTGAAACTTAAGAAAAATGCAAGAAGAACATGCTGCAGTTTATATAGCTGACTGGGTGTGACTGCAACAGGAGTATAAAAAAGAAGAGACCTCTTACAGTCCCTTCTCAGCTTTCCTATTTTGCATAATCAGTAACTCTTGATTCACGAATTACATTGACACGAATCTGTCCCGGATACTCCATGGATTCTTCAATTTTCTTAGAAATATTTCTTGCCATAAGAACCATGTCGTCATCGTTTACCTGTTCCGGAACCACCATAACACGGACTTCCCGTCCTGCCTGGATTGCGTAAGATTTATCAACTCCCTTAAAGGAATCCGTAATCTCTTCCAATTGTTTCAGTCTGTTCGTATATGTTTCCAGAGTCTCTCTTCTTGCGCCCGGTCTTGCGGCAGATATGGTATCAGCCGCCTGAACAATACAGGCAATCAGACTCTCTGGCTCAACATCGCCATGATGGGATTCCACAGAATTAATCACCACTGCAGATTCCTTATACTTTCTACAAAGCTCCGAACCAAGTTTCACATGGGAGCCTTCCACCTCATGGTCAATGGATTTACCAATGTCATGTAATAGACCAGCGCGTTTTGCTAAACGGATATCCGCGCCAATCTCTCCGGCTAAAAGACCTGACAACTGAGCTACTTCTATTGAGTGCTTCAGTGCATTTTGTCCATAACTCGTTCTGAATTTCATTCTTCCAAGAAGTTTAATCAGCTCTGGATGAATACCGTGGATGCCTACCTCCAAAGTAGCCGCTTCCCCTTCTTCTCTCATGCTGGACTCTACTTCCCGCTGTGCTTTCTCAACCATTTCTTCAATTCTGGCCGGATGGATTCTCCCATCTACAACCAAACGTTCCAAGGCGATTCTCGCCACTTCTCGTCTTACTGGGTCAAACCCTGATAAAACGACTGCTTCCGGTGTATCGTCAATAATCAATTCCACACCAGTCATAGTTTCCAATGTACGAATATTCCGGCCTTCCCTACCTATGATCCGGCCTTTCATTTCATCATTTGGAAGCTGCACCACAGACACCGTGGTCTCTGCCACATGATCTGCTGCACATCTTTGAATGGCAGTTACAATGTATTCCTTCGCCTTCTTGTCCGCTTCTTCTTTGGCTCTGGCTTCCATCTCTTTGATCATCTTGGCTGTGTCATGTTTAACATCATCCTCTACAGATTTCAGCAGGTATTCCTTTGCCTGTTCAGAGGTCAGCCCCGAAATTCGTTCCAGTTCCTGCTGTCTTCTGCCATGCAATTCTTCTGCTTCTGCCAGTTTTCTGTTTAAACTTTCTTCTCGTGCTGTAATTCCTGCTTCTCTACGTTCCAATGTTTCTGACTTCTTGTCCAGATTTTCTTCCTTAGCCAATACTCGTCGTTCGTACCGTTGAAGCTCTGTTCGTCTCTCTTTTGTCTCCTTATCCAGCTCATTCTTCGTCTTGATAGACTCTTCTTTCGCTTCCAGGAGAGCTTCTCGCTTCTTTGTCTCTGCGGTCTTTAATGCTTCATCTATTATCTCTCTTGACTTTTCTTCCGCACTACCGATTTTGCTTTCATACGTGTTTTTACGGTGTGCAACAGCCAATACCCATGTAATAGGAGCCACAATAATTATCGTTAACAATACCGTGATAACTACTATTATCGATTCTACTGACACAGGAGCACCTCCTTATTTAATTTTCATTGTACAAGGAATACAACACTACAATTTTAAACTGTTTTGTGCATTATGTCAAGAGTCTTGCACAACATCTGGCTAATCACTCGTTACAGTTCGCTCATTTCCAGAAAAACAGATTCTGAATATGCGTAAACTGTAACAATTAAGCCAGAGGTTCTCCCATAACCCGATATATAGCCTCAAAAGAAAATCCTTTTCTGGCTAAGGCCGC
This sequence comes from uncultured Hungatella sp., assembly GCA_910579515.1. Taxonomy (GTDB): domain Bacteria; phylum Bacillota; class Clostridia; order Lachnospirales; family Lachnospiraceae; genus UBA3402. The sequence goes on along the minus strand of CAJTUV010000006.1, from coordinate 71,151 downwards.
CGCCAGTCTTCCCTTCTCTTTCGGAGCCGCTTCTTCCTGTCTGTACCCCTTTTTCCGAAGAAAAGCTTCAATCTGACCGTCTTCTAAGATTTCTTCTTCCGTCAAAAGCATAGAAATCTGTTCCGGCTCCAGTCCTTTCTGACATAAGTCGAACTGAATCCGCTTTTTACTCCTTTTCTCCTTATAAGTCAGGATATAACGCCGTCCATAGTCCAAATCATCAAGAAAGTGGTATTCTTTCAAAAAAGCAATCGTCCTGTCAATGACATCTTCTGGATAATATCCTTCTGTCAGTTTCTTTTTTATCTCTTTTTCCGTTCTGTCTCTGTCCTTTAAAAGGTATAACGCACGCTCTTTGGCCCGTTTTATAAGAACCTCTTCTACGATCTGTTTGTAGTTCTCTTCTGACAGCTCCCCGCCTTCTTCAATCTGGTAGGTCCTCAATTCTCCTCTATATAAAACAAAAGCAATCTTCTCTTCCAGGAAAATCTTACTTCTTCGTTTATCTAAAGGCTCTACTGCCGTTATCTCCATTGACCCGCTCCTGTTCTGAAATCATCACAGCGGTATCATAAACCATTCTATGATTCTTCTGTTCCTTTTTTACCGCTTGCCTTATTCTCTTTATTCTCTTTATTTTCCTTGCTTTCTTTACCTTCTTTGCTTTCTTTACCTTCTTTACTCTCCTGTACAACGCCTGGTCTCAGTCCATACTGCTCCCGTACCTTATTCTCGACTTCCGCGCATATAGCGGGATTCTCTCGAAGATATGTCTTGGCGTTCTCTCTGCCCTGGCCAATTTTGCTTCCCTGATACGCATACCATGCGCCGCTCTTCTCTACAATATTCTCCTTTACCGCCAAGTCCAGAATATCGCCTTCTTTTGAGATCCCCTGGCCAAACATAATATCAAATTCAGCCTCTTTAAATGGTGGAGCAATCTTATTCTTCACAACTTTTACCTTTACATGGTTCCCCACCATTTCGCCACTCTGCTTTAATGTCTCGGTCCTCCTCACATCCATACGAACAGAAGCATAGAACTTCAATGCACGGCCGCCGGTTGTAGTCTCTGGATTTCCAAACATCACGCCAATCTTCTCACGAATCTGGTTTATGAAGATAACCGTACAATTTGACTTGCTGATAATACCTGTCAATTTCCTCAAAGCCTGAGACATCAGACGCGCCTGAAGTCCCACATGGGACTCTCCCATCTCGCCGTCAATCTCTGCCTTTGGCACCAGGGCAGCCACAGAGTCTACAATCACAATGTCAACAGCCCCTGAGCGTACCATGGTCTCCGTAATCTCCAGCGCCTGCTCCCCATTATCCGGCTGAGAGATATACAAGTTGTCAATATCCACTCCAATATTTTTTGCATACACAGGGTCCAGAGCGTGCTCTGCATCAATAAATCCCGCGATGCCGCCTCTCTTCTGTACCTCTGCCACCATATGAAGGGCTACTGTCGTTTTTCCGCTAGACTCTGGGCCATATACCTCAATCACTCTTCCCTTGGGAATTCCCCCAAGTCCAAGGGCCAAATCCAGGCTCAAGGAACCAGTTGGAACTGTCTCTATATTCATGTTGGTCCCTGTATCTCCCAGCTTCATCACAGAGCCCTTCCCATATGCTTTCTCTATCTGTGTCAGGGCCGCATCCAGGGCCTTCATCTTGTCATCCTTATTCATATTCTCCTCCAGTCCGAACAAATGTTCTTATCGTCTTTATCATAATACACGTTTCACAAAATGTCAACTATAAATTGAATCTAAAATAAAATAATGGGAAATGTAGGAAGATCTTCCTGAAACACTACAGATAAAATCTGATTTTCAACAACCAAGAATGGTTATAAAGAGTATAACACAGTTTAAAGAAAGATGGAAGAAAAACTTCTTCCACAATATACAAAACCTTTTCAGACATGCTCTTCCACAATTCCACGCAACAGTATTAAGGCGTTAAAAGACACCGCCTTAATACTGGCGTAAAATCGTCCTAAAAGTCCATTACTTAATCTTGATGCCCAGTTCCTCTAACTGCTTATCTTCCACGGGAGCAGGAGCTTCTGTCATCAGACAGGAGGCATCCTTTACTTTCGGGAAGGCGATAACGTCCCTGATGCTGTCAGAGCCAACCATAAGCATAGCCACACGGTCCAGTCCATACGCCAGACCAGCATGGGGCGGAACGCCATACTTAAATGCTTCTAATAAAAATCCAAACTGCTCCTGGGCCCTTTCCGGCGTAAAGCCTAGCACCTCAAACATTTTTGACTGAATATCGCTTTGATGAATCCGGACAGAACCTCCGCCAAGCTCTGTGCCATTTAACACAATATCATAAGCCTTGGCCCGAACCGCCCCAGGGTCGCTGTCAATCAGATGCCAGTCCTCCTCCATAGGCATGGTAAAGGGGTGATGCTTGGCCACAAACCGTCCCTGCTCTTCAGAATACTCTAAAAGCGGGAACTCTGTCACCCAGAGGAATTTAAACTCTCCTTTCTTCTGCAAATCAAACTGTCTGGCTATTTCCAGGCGCAGATTCCCCAGAACATCCCATACCACTTCATTTTTGTCAGCTGCAAACAAAAGCAGATCTCCAGGCTTTCCTTCCATAGCCTCTGCCAGGTCATGAAGCTGTTCTTCGGTCATAAATTTGGCGAAAGAAGATTTATAGGAATTATCCTCCTGAATCGCCAGATATGCAAGTCCCTTGGCTCCAAAGTCCTTGGCATATTCCACAAGAGCATCGATCTTTTTCCGAGGCATATTCCCTTTTCCCTGGGCATTTAGTCCTCTGACAGAGCCGCCGTTTTCCAGCGCGCTCTTAAACACCACAAACTCACAGTCTTTTACCACCTCAGAAACATCTTTTAACTCCATGCCAAACCGCATATCCGGCTTATCAGAGCCAAAACGGTCCATTGCCTCCTGCCAGGTCATCCGCGGAATCGGAAGAGGAATCTCCATTCCCAAAAGTTCCTTAAACAATTTATAAAGGAGTTTTTCATTAACGTCAAGCACCTCGTCCACATCCACAAACGAAAGTTCCATATCAATCTGTGTAAACTCTGGCTGTCTGTCCGCGCGCAGATCCTCATCTCGATAGCATCTGGCAATTTGGAAATAGCGGTCATATCCAGAGCACATTAAAAGCTGTTTAAAAAGCTGAGGAGACTGAGGCAGGGCATAGAAAGATCCTGGATGCACCCTGCTTGGCACCAGATAATCTCTGGCTCCCTCTGGCGTACTCTTAATCAACGTAGGAGTCTCGATCTCCAAAAATCCCTCCTCAGCCAGGAATTGTCTGGTGAGAATCGCAATATTGCTGCGAAACGTCATATTTCTTTGAATATCCGGTCTCCTCAAATCCAAAAAACGGTATTTTAAGCGAAGCTCTTCCTTTGTCTTGGAATTTTCCTCAATCGGAAATGGCGGCGTCTCAGACTCTGATAAAATTCTTAAACTCTCCGCCCGTACCTCAATAGCGCCGGTGACAAGATTTTCATTGATGCTTCCCTGTCTCTTCTCCACCTTGCCCGTTACGGCAATGACAAATTCACTTCTCAGCTTTTCCGCCTTGGCAAAATACTCTGCCCCACAAGCGCTCTCCTCAAATATAATCTGCAAAATTCCAGAGCGGTCTCTTAAATCCACAAAAATAATTCCGCCCTTATTTCTGCTTTTTTGCACCCATCCCATAACGGTTACAGCCTGACCAATATTCTCCATATTCAGCTCTGTACACCGATGAGAACGTTTTAATCCCAACATTGATTCTGCCATCTTTTTTCTCCTTTTAATTTCCCTTCAGGGCGTCTCTGTAAAATTCAACAAACTCTGTATATCCTTCTTTACCCAGTTGTTCTTTTTGGAATTTTTTATTTTTATTCATCTGGGACACTAAAACCTGTACCCCGCTTTTTCGCTCCGCCATAGCCTGCTTCATAATCTCGCAAAGCCTGTCAGAGTCCAGCCCTTTTTCCAGGAGATACGCCTTTTTAATTGTCTCGCTTTTTACACACTCGCCCCTGTCCAAAAGGATTGTGACAATCCTCTCAAATCCAATAGAGAATCCACATGCCGGTGTATCCACTCCAGTGAATTTACCGATCATCTTATCGTAACGGCCGCCGCCTGCCACAGAACCGCCAAAGCCTTCCATAGAAACCTCAAAAATTGTACCTGTATAATAGGACATTCCCCGCACCAGCGTCGGATCAAAGCTCAGCTGGAAATCAGTCTCGGCCACCGTGGTCACAGTATCCATGATAAAGGCCAGATTTTCTGACACTTCTTTTGGAAGCACCTGCTCCAAAATCTGTCCTAACTGTCTGACTCCTTCTGCATCCTTTTTTATTTCTGTCATCAGCTCCAGGTACTGATCTACGCCCTGCTCACCATATCCGCTCTCCAAAAGCTCTGCCTTCACTCCGTCGCTTCCAATCTTGTCCATCTTGTCCAGGATAATGAACACCTGATCCAAAGATTCCTCAGGAAATCCGCAGTGCAGAGCCATTCCTCTCAAAATTCCCCTGTCGTTGATACGCACTGTAAAGGCGTTGTTAGGGCATATCTTTCCCAGTGCCGTGGTGGTGGCCAGAATCAGCTCAATCTCCGCCATGCTGCTGGCATCTCCCAAAATATCAATGTCGCACTGTGTAAACTGGCGGAAACGTCCTTTCTGCGGGCGGTCTGCACGCCATACGCTTCCCATTTGAAGAGCCTTAAAAGGGCTTGGAAGCTGAGATAAATTGCTGGAATAATACCGAGCGAGCGGAACGGTCAAATCATAACGCAGCCCGCTGTCCACCAGGTCCTTCTCATCTTGGGCAGTCTCAAGATTTAATTTCTCTCCCCGCTTTAAAATTTTAAAGATCAGCTTTTCATTGTCCCCGCCCTGTTTGCTGGTCAGATTCTCAATATGCTCCACACAGGGAGTCTCAATCTGGGAAAATCCAAATCCTTTGTAAGTCTCTTTAATCTGGTTCATTACAAAATTTCGAATCTCCATTTCCCCAGGCAAAATGTCTCTCATGCCGGTTACCGGCTTCTTCTTCAATGCCATAAATAAATTCTCCATTTCCTCATAAGGGCTCTATTGTTTTCCTAACGATTATACTATTCCACCTTCTAAATATCAACCATTTCCCTTTATCCAGCGTGGAAATCTTTTTCAGATTGTTCACTTATTTCTTCTGGATCTATGTTACAATATTCCTATCATAAAAAACGAGGTGAATAGCTTATGAAAATACTGGATCACTATATTGAACAGCTTCTGGAAAAAAGCAGTCCTCAGGCTCCTGTGTGGAATATTGAAAAAATCAATCAGGGCCAGAAACCTTCCTGGAACTACATTGACGGCTGTATGATCAAAGCCCTCCTGGAATTGTATCACATCACCAAAGATTCCCACTACCTGAAATTCGCTGACAACTTTATCGACTACTTTGTGCAGGAAGACGGGTCCATCCTTTCCTATGATCCCAAAGAATATAACCTGGACAATGTCAATGCCGGAAAGACTTTGTTTGATTTGTACACTCTGACAAGCAAAGAAAAATACCGCAGAGCCATTGACACCGTATATGGACAGCTTAAAACTCAGCCGCGCACCTCCACAGGGAACTTCTGGCATAAGCTGATTTACCCTAACCAAATATGGCTCGACGGCCTCTACATGGCCCAGCCCTTTTACATGCAGTATGAACTCGCCTACAATGAAGGAAAAAATTGTCAGGACAGCTACAACCAGTTTCTTTCTGTATATCAACTGATGAGAGATCCCCGAAACGGGCTCTATTATCATGCTTATGATGATTCCAAAACCGCTTTCTGGTGTGATAAGGTCACTGGATTGTCTGCCAACTTCTGGCTCAGAGCCCTGGGCTGGTACGCCATGGCCTTAGTTGATACCATTGACATTATGCCCCAGTCTATGGCACAAGAAAAAGCACAGCTTTCCAGAATCTATCAGGAACTGATTGACTCCATGCTGCCCTATCAGGAAGAGGAAACCGGCATGTGGTATCAGGTGGTGAACCGAGGCGGCATCACCCCCAATTATCTGGAAACCTCAGGCTCTGCGATCTTTGCCTACGCTATAATGAAAAGCGTTCGTTTAGGTCTCTTGAATTCCTCCTACTTTTCCTATGGCCAAAAGGCATTTGACGGTATCTGTAAGAAATATTTGTCCGAAAAAGACGGTGAACTGCAGCTAGGCGGTATCTGCCTGGTGGCTGGTCTGGGAAACAAAGAGATGAGGGAAGGAACTTTTAACTACTATATGAGAGAGCCTGTGGTCCAAAATGAGGCAAAGGGCGTGGCTCCTCTGATTCTGGCTTATGTGGAGATCTTGTTTGCACAAAAAAAGGATGATTAGGCAAGTCTTTATCTGGCTTTTATTTTTTCAGGCAGTTGATAACTATATTCCTTTATCAACTGCCTGAAACTCATACCCTTGCCTGACATTGCTACATTATTTAGATTGGAACATCCCCCTCTTGCGTTCAATCATCTCGTCGATTTTTTCTATATAGAGAGTCACGTCTTTCACATTTTCCACACGCTCAATCCGATTCTCTTTAAAAAACAGCCTTTTGGTAGTGGTTCCCGCGCCGCAGCCAATGATGGTCTGCACTTCCTCCATAATTAGCACATTATAAATACAAGCCTTTCCTAAAAGAGCATATCCTACATTCTCAAAATTTCCGGCCATATTTTTTTGCCTGTACAAATAATACGGCTCCATGCCCAGCTCTCCGGCATACCTGGCTGTCAGATCAATCATCTCCTGGGTATTCGTAATTTTTAAGTCCTTATATACCTCTTTCATCGTATTCAGCCTGGCTGCCCGCTTAATCGCCAGAGAATGAACCGTCAAACTGTCCGGTCCAAGAGCCTTAACTGCCTCCAGCGTATCCTGTACCTCCTTAAGCTCCTCCTTTGGAAGTCCAAGAATCAAATCCATATTAATATTGTCAAATCCTTCCTCCCTGGCCATGATAAATTTTTCCTTCACCTCTTCCACAGTATGACGGCGGCCAATCAAATCCAAAGTTTTTTGCTGCATAGTTTGTGGATTAATAGAGATACGGCTTACTCCATATTTTTTCAGAACCCTGAGTTTCTCTCTGGTGATGCTGTCCGGTCTCCCTGCCTCCACTGTAAATTCACGAACCGTAGAAAAATCAAAGGTATCCTTTAATTTTCTCAACAGGCACTCCAAATCCTCAGCCGAAAGAGAGGTAGGCGTGCCTCCCCCAATATAGACGGTATCTAATGTACATCCCTTCTTCGCCTCTGCCACATAGTCAAGTTCCCGAAACAACGCCTCCAGATAAAGCCCTGTCTTCTTTTCCCATTTTTCTATAGGATAAGATGTAAAAGAACAGTACAGACAGGTGGTGGGGCAGAATGGTATTCCGACATACAGGCTGTATCCCTGCTCACAGCCGATCAATTCCAAAAGCTTTTTTTCCCGCTCTGCAATCTCTATGGCAAGAGAAATCTTCTCGTCGCTGGTAAAGTAAGTTTTCTTCATATAGTCGAAAATCTGCTCCCTGTCCTGTCCCTCCCTTAGTCTTGTCATAGCGATTTTTGTAGGACGAATTCCTGTCAGAGTCCCCCATGGAAGTGTTTTCCCCGTGGCAAAAAGCAGCAATACATACAGTCTGCGCTTGATTTTATTCTTTGTCTCAAACCGATTGTCATAATCCACAGACAATGGCTCTTCCAGCTGCCTTGCTTCCTCCTCTATATCCTCTGGAAGATTTCGAAATCCATAAAATTGAGAGCTGCCAGAAAAACTCAGCTCAAGTGAAAACCGTGTTCTATCTTGGCTTAATAAGCCTTCTACTGTTACGTCTGCCTGTTTCTGAGAAGAATGGGACGGATCTCCTCCCTGGTATTCAAATGTCTCCCCAGGATAAAAAGCCATCAAAAGCTCCCGAATATCCTGCTCATACGCCATATTGTTTAACTTTATCCCAATCATAACTTTCTTTGCTCTCTTCCAGCCAGAGGATTTCTCTTTTTCTCATATCCAATGCTCGTTCCTTCCCCATGTCCCGGATACACTTTTGTCTTCTCTGGAAGCGCAAACAAAATACGAACCACCGAGTCCACAAGTTGTGATGAACTGCCTGTAGGCAGATCCGTTCTTCCTACAGATTGGAAGAACAAAGTATCGCCGCTAAAGAGCGCCTGATCCTCTTCAATATAATAACACACGCTCCCTGCTGTATGGCCTGGAGTAGAAAGCACCTTCCACTTTTTCCCCAGAAGCTCCAGCTCCTGTCCGTCCCGCAGCCAATTATCAGCCTCCAGAGACGCATCCTCCCCTCCGATCCTGCTTAAATTCAAATCCGGCTCCTTCAAAAGAGCCATCTCCTTCTCACAGGCGTAAATCGGAATATGAAACGCACGTCTTACTTCCTCTGCTGCCAGCATATGGTCAAAATGTCCGTGAGTCAGTAAAACGGCCTCCGGCTTTATAGACAGCTCCCTGCATTTATTTAAAATATAAGCCCCATTATCTGCTGGATCAACAATAACTCCAGAAACAAGTTCCCCTTCCTTTCGCTCCCCCTGATTTTCATATACAAGATAACAGTTCGTGCTGATCATCCCTAACACACACGGATTGATTGTCAATCTGCCCATACTTCTCCTCCACTTTCCCTTTGTCATAAAGATATAAAAGAGAGAATGCAGTTTATCCTGCTGTTCTCTCTATGTCTAAAACTCCCTCTATCTGCCTTAGCTTGTCTGTCAAACGATTCAATTCTTCAATTCCATGAATGTCAAACGTCATCACAATCGTGGCCTTTCCCTGTTTGCTGGTCCTTACATTTAACGAAGTGATATCAATCTGTTTCTCTGTAAAAACCTTGGAAATGTCCACAAACATACCAATCCGATTGTTGGCGAAAATCTGAATCTCTGTGGAATACCGCTCCTTATTTTCCTCGCCGGCAGGCGCCTGCCATTCCGCGTCGATAATGCGTACCCGCTCCGACTCCGGAAGATTGATAATATTGATACAATCAGTCCGATGAATCGACACTCCTCTTCCTCTGGTGACGAATCCGATAATTTCATCCCCAGGCACCGGACTGCAGCATCTGGAAAACCGGACCGCCACATCGTGGATTCCTTTGACCACAATCCCGCTTTTAGGCTTCTTAGCCGTAGGAATTTTATTCGTCATGGTCTCAATGCCATTTAAAATCCCTTCGTCCGTAGCCTCTTTATTCAGCTTCTTGCGCCGCTCCTCCAGCATTTTGTTGACAACCTGGCCCTCTTTCAAACCGCCATGGCCAATGGCGGCAAGAACCGAATCCCAGTCCTTGAGAGCGTACCGTTTCATGACCTTTTCCATAAATTCCGGTTTATTCAGATCTGGAAAATTAATTCCCTTGGATTTGCAATAGCGGTCAATCATCTCCTTGCCCCGAAGGATGTTGTCCTCCTTCAATTCCATCTTAAACCACTGGTTGATCTTATTCTTGGCCTGAGTGCTCTTCACAAGAGCCAGCCAGTCCCTGCTGGGACCCTTGGAATTTTGGGAGGTGACAATCTCAATCTGGTCTCCGTTTTGGATCACATAGTCAATGTTTACCATTTTCCCATTGACTCTGGCTCCCACCAGCTTATTGCCTACCGCACTGTGAATCGCATACGCAAAGTCAATAGTAGTGGAACCGCTTGGCAAAGTCTTCACATCTCCAGAAGGAGTAAAGCAGTATACGCTTTCCGAAAATAAATCCAAATCTCCCTTGACCATATTTAGAAATTCTTTGGAATCATCCGTATCCCTCTGCCACTCCAGAATCTGTCGAAGCCAGCTTAACTTGGCCTCTTCATTGCCGTTGGCAGCAACGCCGCTGCCGCTTTCTTTATACTTCCAGTGAGCTGCGATTCCATACTCCGCAGTCCGATGCATCTCATACGTTCGAATCTGGATCTCAAAAGGCTGTCCTGTACTGCTGATGAGCGTCGTATGAAGAGACTGGTACATATTAGGCTTTGGCATGGCAATATAATCCTTAAAACGCCCCGGAATGGGCTTATACATCTCATGAATCACACCCAGAGCCCCATAACAGTCCTTCACTGTGTCCACCATGATTCGAACCGCAGACAGATCATAAATCTGATCCAGAGTTTTATTCTGCTTCACCATCTTTTTATAGATGCTGAAAAAATGCTTGGCCCTGCCGTCAACTGTGGCCTCTATTCCAGCCTCCTTCATATGGTTACGCACTTCTTCTACAATCTCCTGAACGAAGGCATCCCGAGAGTCTTTTCGCTGATTTACCTTCTCCACCAGATCATAATAGATCTGTGGCTCTATAAATTTCAAAGATAAGTCGTCCAACTCTATCTTAATCTTGGAAATTCCAAGACGGTCTGCAATGGGCGCATAGATTTCCAGAGTCTCTCTTGCCTTCTCCTTCTGTTTCTCTGGCTTCCAGAATTGACCAGTCCGCATATTGTGAAGCCTGTCCGCCAGCTTAATGATAATAACCCGAATATCTTTGGCCATTGCCAAAAACATTTTACGCAAATTTTCTGCCTGAATCTCTACTTTATCTTTATCCCAGGACAACTGAGTTAACTTCGTAACGCCGTCTACTAAAAATGCCACCTCAGAGCCAAACTCTTTTGACAGCTCCTCCAGAGTCATTCCTGTATCTTCCACCACATCATGCAAAAGGCCTGCTGCAATGGTTTCCTTATCCATCTCTAAATTTGCCAGAATAATGGCAACACAAAGAGGGTGAATGATATAAGGTTCACCCGATTTTCGTTTCTGCTCTTTATGGGATTCTCTGGCTGTCCGATAAGCCTTTTCAATCAGGGTAATGTCATCTGACGGATGATAACGATAAATCGTCTTGATCATATCCTGATATAGCTCCTCTGGACTTGTAAACGAGGCTGGAGCCTTCAGCTCCCGTTCCTTTACCTCTTTTAAGGTTTCTTGTACCATAGACGTCACCTTTTCTAGTGTAATGTAGTGCGTAACCCCTTGTCCACTGAGGGTATTATAAGTTTATTTAGAAAAAAAAGCAAGCAAAAGGTTACAGTACACGTGGCAGCCGTTCCCAGCCAGCCCCTTGGCTGCCCAGAAAACTGTAATTTTTTCTGGGATCGGCTGCCGCCTTACTCAAATCTCATCTGCCAAAAGCCGCTCCACATCCAGCATTCCCCATCCCTGCTGATTTCTTGGAAGCCCCAAATCCACCGCCCTCTCCCGCAGGCGAAGCTTTACATCCCGATTGTTCATATCCGGATATTTCTCCAAAAGCAGCGCAAGAGCGCCAGCCACAATCGGAGTAGACATGGATGTACCGCTTTTTATGGAATACTGTTTCCTGTCATTGGAACAGCTGACGATTCCCGCCCCTGGAGCAATAATTTCCGGTTTACAGATACAAGCTCCTGTAGGCCCTCTGCCAGAATAATCTACCATACGGTTTCCCATCACATTCACTTCCTTGTAATCATCAGAGCATCCTACGGTAATAACCTTCCGGCTGATTCCCGGAGTGGTCACTGTCATTCGTCCAGGGCCTTTGTTCCCTGCTGCCACTACCACCACTAATCCGTCGTCCCACGCTGCATCCACACCTCGTACCAGGGCCGAATTCTCCGACATGTTTCTCCTGGAATAAGAACCTACAGAAATATTGACGATTCGAATTCCCAGCCTTTCCCTCTGCTCTCGAATCCAGTGAAGGCCGGTTAAAACATCCGAGGCAAACCCGTTGCCTTTCGCATCCAACACCTTTACAGAGATAAGGCTGCACCCAGGTGCAACGCCGCAGTACCTCCCTTCCGACCCAGCTCCAGTTCCTCCTATGATTGCGGATATATGGGTTCCATGACCATTATCGTCATAAACGGATGCTCTCCTTCTTAGAACATCATAAAAAGCAGTGATCCGATCGTCAAAATCTATATGGGGATAAATTCCCGTATCCAAAATGGCTACTCCCACACCATGGCCAGTAAGCCCATTTGAGGCTGGACCATTGCAGTGAATAAGTTCTCTTGCCTGATTCAATTTCTATATCCTTAATCACTTCTTTCTATTAAGATATTCACAAACAAGAAAAATGGTTTTGGCATTAACAGTCCCATAACATCTTAAGAATTTCTTCATAATCTTTTTAAACAATCTACAATCTTTTCTTACGGGCTTATGCTATACTTATACCATAATAAATTGCACAAATCACAAACCCTTTATCCTTTAAAAATCCTAGATTCTAAAGACAAGATGATGCTCCGTATTCAGCCAATACGGAGCGTTTTTCTTTTTGTCTTTTACTGTTTTCTTTCAGATTTCTTACGCCAGAGCGTACCGTCTACTGATAATTTTCAAAGATACTGCAAAAATCAAAAGTAGCAAAATAGTCTTTTGGCATCTCCTGACGGCGAATCAGCTGGACAGAGCCGTCCTCTTTTAATAGAAGTTCTGAAGATTTCAGCTTTCCATTGTAATTGTATCCCATAGCAAAACCGTGAGCTCCCGTATCATGGATCACCAAAATATCCCCTTTTTCAATCTCTGGAAGCATCCGGTCAATGGCAAATTTATCATTATTTTCACAAAGAGAGCCCACTACGTCGTATCTGTGGTCACAAGGCTCATTCTCTTTCCCCATGACTGTGATATGGTGGTATGCTCCATACATTGCAGGGCGCATCAGGTTCACCGCACAAGCGTCTACTCCTATATATTCTTTATGAGTATGCTTTTCATGAATTGCCTTTGTTACCAGACAGCCATAAGGCCCCAGCATAAACCGCCCCAGTTCTGTATACAAAGCCACTTTTCCCATGCCAGCCGGAATCAGGACCTCCTCATATACTTTGCGCACGCCCTCTCCGATTGCCATGATGTCGTTGGGCTCCTGGTCAGGGCGGTATGGAATTCCGATACCACCGGAAAGATTAATAAAGTCGATCTCTGCCCCAGTCTCCTCATGAAGTCTCACCGCCACCTCAAACAACACCTTTGCCAACATTGGATAATACTCATTGGTCACCGTATTGCTTGCCAAAAATGCGTGAATACCGAAATGCTTTGCTCCTTTAGCCTTAAGAATTTTAAATGCCTCAAAAATCTGTTCTGTGGTCATTCCATATTTAGCATCACCCGGGTTGTCCATTATGTCATTACTAATCTGAAACAACCCGCCCGGATTATATCGGCAGCTAATGGTTTCTGGAATATAGCCAATGGTATCCTCCAGACACTGAATGTGGGTGATGTCGTCCAGGTTTATTATGGCTCCCAGGCTGCTTGCCATTTGAAACTCCTCTGGCGGCGTATCATTGGAGGAAAACATAATCTCCTTCCCATGAAATCCACATGCATCAGACATCATAAGCTCTGTCAGAGAAGAACAGTCCGTTCCACATCCAAACTCCTGAAGAATTTTTAAAATGAACGGATTGGGAGTTGCCTTTACCGCAAAATATTCCTTAAATCCCGGGTTCCACGAAAAAGCAGCTTTCAGCCTTTTCACATTCTCCCGAATCCCCCTCTCATCATACAGATGAAAGGGGGTGGAATAAGTCTTTAACATTTCCTGTAATGTTTCAAGTGTCACAAACGGTTTCTTTTCCATATCCTCTGCTCCTTATAAAATACTTACAATACGCATAATGTTGGTGTGAAGCGCCGGCTCATGGCGCGTCTCATAATTTACCACGCCTGCAGTCACAACAGCCAAATCTCCAGATACTAAAATCTTTTTCTCTTTTAACAGATCAACCGAAGAGGCAATCAATATATCTGTAGACTCTGCCCTTCTTGCCACAAAAGGCGTTACCCCCCAGTAAATCTGCATCTGCCTCACTGCACTGGCGTTTGGAGACAATCCGATGATTTTTGCACTTGGACGATATTTGGAGAGAAGTCTGGCAGTAAAACCACTGATACTTGGAGCCACAATCACCTTGGCATTCAGGTCGTATGCTGTAGATACAGAGGAAAAGCAAACCGCATTGGATATATTTTTCCGGTTATCCGCAGAAATATTTCGTGCCTGGTAAGCACTGTAGTCCAAATGGGATTCTGCTTCCATCACAATCTGAACCATCATCTTTAAAGCTTCCACCGGATACTTTCCCATGGCCGTCTCACCAGACAGCATCACTACATCCGTCCCATCATACACTGCATTGGCCACATCTGTCACCTCAGCCCTGGTTGGACGAGGATTGCGGATCATGGAATCAAGCATCTGTGTTGCCGTGATAACCGGTTTACATGCCTCGTTGCATTTGCGGATAATCGTCTTCTGGAGATAAGGAACCTTTTCTGCCGGAATTTCCACTCCCAAATCTCCTCTTGCCACCATAATTCCATCACTGGCCTCAATAATCGCATCCAAATTTTCGATGCCCTCTTCATTTTCAATCTTGGCGATCACCTTAATATTAGAGCCTGCCACAGAAAGCATCTGCTTAATTTCAATAATGGCGTCTGCGTTGCGCACGAAAGAAGCAGCAATAAAGTCAAAGCCCTGCTCAATGCCAAACCAGATATCTTCTTTGTCCTTTTCTGTCAACGCCGGAAGCTTAATTTTCACATTAGGTACATTAACTCCCTTTCTCTGTCCTAATTCCCCGCCGTTTATCACTACGCAGTGAATCTCGCTTCCCTCCACGCTCTCGACCCGAAGCTCAATCAGGCCGTCATCAATCAGAATCCGATTCCCCGCACTGACGTCTTCTGCCAATCCGCTGTAATTGATATGACAAATTTTCTCGTCTCCCTCAATAGACTTGGTTGTCAATGTAAATGGCTTTCCCTCTTCCAGAAGCACCTTTTTTCCGTCTTTTAAAAGTCCGGTGCGAATCTCCGGCCCCTTTGTATCCAAAAGAGCGGCGATAGGCATATCCAGCTCCTCTCTGACGCTTTTAAGCCGGTCCAGACGCTCTTTCTGCTCCTCATGAGTTCCATGGGAAAAGTTAAACCTGGCGATATCCATGCCGTTCTTTGCCAGATCCATCATCACCTGGCGGTCGTCCTCATTGGGCCCCATAGTACAAATAATCTTTGTCTTCTTCATAACTTCCTCCATTCTGCAATGATTCAATCTATGATTATTCATTCAACTGCTTTATCTCTTCTGTAACATGCCGGTGGGTATACAGATGATCCTGACAGTACTCTAAACCGCCTGCACATTTGGAACAATAGCGAAATTCCAAATTCTCCCCATCCGCCTCTGTCCGCCCACACACCGCGCATTTATGACGGCTGGCACCTTTAGGCAGGATTTTCACTTTCGCCTGATAATCCCTTTTTCTCTTGATCTCCTTTGGATTAATCCTGTTCAAATTTCTGGTCATCAAAAAGAAGATAAGAAAGTTAGCCAGAGACAGGATAATGGCGCACCGATCCGCCGCACCGCCAACGATAAATCCATACAAGAAAAAGATTCCGTCAAAAATAGCAAGAACTTTAGCTTTTACAGGAAGAACCATAAACAGCAGAAATTCCAGATTGGGATACACCGCTGCAAAAGCAAAAAACAAAGAAAAATTCAAGTATACTGTGGTTAAAATCAAGGGCTGGCGAAATACGATATATCCAATTAGAGACGCCAAAACGTGGCCGATAACCCCCATAAAAAAGTATACGTTAAACCGGAAGGCCCCCCACGTTCTCTCCAGATTTGTCCCCAGAGAATAGTAAAGAGACAGCGCAATCCCGTTAAACAATAGATCCGACATCATCACCCCCATAGAGGATCCCAGCGGAGCCATGGAGCCCATAGGCGGATAAATCAAAAAGGTAACAATTCTCCAAATTTCTCCCCTTAAAATTGCCTGTGGGTTTAAACACAGCAGTCCCCAATAGAAAGCAGGATTGAGCATCTGAATCACAATCCCAACCGCATAAATAATCATAATATAGTACATCAAATTCCGTATGGCATATCTTCCCAACTTCCGTTCCATTTTACTAAAAAACTTCATGTTATCGTCCTTTTCTTCTTAATTTAATAAATCTCTAAAACAAATCCTTTTTTGAAAAAATCAGCGCCACTGCCAGAGAAAACAGCCCTGCAACTCCCAGAACAATCCAAAATCCATAAATGCTGTTGGCAAACGGCATTCCGGCGCTGTTGACATTCATACCATAAAAGCTTGCCACCATAGTGGGAATAGACATGACAATCGTAATCGTAGCCAAGAACTTCATAACAATATTTAGATTATTGGAGATGACTGACGCAAAGGCATCCATGGTTCCGCTTAAAATTCCGCTGTAAATGTTCGCCATCTCAATAGCCTGCTTATTCTCAATAATAACGTCCTCAAGAAGTTCCGTATCCTCGGGGTATTTTTTAATTTTCTCAATTTTCAAAAGCTTTTCGAACACCACCTCGTTGGAGCGAAGGGATGTGGTAAAATATACTAAGCTCTTCTCCAACTCCAAAAGTTCAATCAATTCCTGATTCTTTTGCGACTGATGAAGCTTTCGCTCAACAATATCGCTTTTCTTGTCAATTACTCTCAGATACTGAAGATATTGGGAAGCGTTTTTATACAGAATCTGCAAGATGAATCTGGTCTTCATATAGGTATAAAATTCCTTGACTCTGCCATCCATAAATGCAGTCAGAATCGGGGTTTCTTCAAGGCACACCGTAATGATGCACTGTTCTGCTGTTATAATGCCCAAAGGAATCGTAATATACCAGTCCTTACCGCTTCTCTCTTCGATTGAAGGAATATCTACCAGTATCAAAGAATATCCCTCCTCAACTTCAATACGAGAACGTTCCTCTTCATCCAAAGGCGCTCTCAAATGGTCAGGATCTATTTTGTACGTTTCAGAAATCTCTAAGATCTCTGTAGCAGTTGGGTTGGTAAGGGCTATCCAGGCTCCCGGTTGAATCTCATCCTTTTGATGGATAGTACCTTCCTCTGTCATAAAAATCTGAATCATGGTCTTCCCCTCCTCTCTCCTGTGTCTGTCAGCTTCCATCTGCATCTTGACTTTTCCATTATAGGTTCTGGCTGGAAGTTTGTCAAACATTACGTCGTAAGTTTCCCATAACCAGGATTGTAAATAGTAACAATTTTTCCCACACATTAACACTTTTTTAGCGTATTGCACCGATTGTAATCTTTTTTGTTTTATGGTAAACTTGCTACATTATGTTTTTTTGTGCAAAGGAGGCAGGGGAAATTCCCCGCACATATGAAAAAATATTCTTTAGGAATCGATATTGGTTCCACCACTGTAAAAATTGCCATAGTAGATGACGCCGCTTCCACCAATGAACCTCAGGGCATGGTTTTTTCCGGTTATCAACGGCATTTCGCCAACATTCAGGAAACTCTGGCCGATCTTTTAAAACAGGCCAGAAACAAATTAGGCGCCGTTCTTTTATATCCGGTTATCACCGGCTCTGGCGGATTGACCTTATCCAAACATTTAGGGATTCCCTTTACTCAGGAAGTGGTCTCTGTTGCCACCTCCCTAAAGGATTTCGCTCCTAAAACGGATGTGGCCATTGAACTGGGCGGCGAAGATGCAAAAATCATCTACTTTACGGGCGGCATTGATCAGAGGATGAACGGTATCTGCGCCGGAGGCACTGGCTCCTTTATTGATCAGATGGCTGCTTTGCTTCAGACCGATGCATATGGCCTGAATGAGTATGCAAAAAATTATCAAATGATTTATCCTATTGCCGCACGCTGCGGCGTATTCGCCAAGTCAGACATTCAGCCCCTCATTAACGAGGGCGCCACCAGAGAAGATTTATCTGCGTCTATTTTTCAGGCTGTGGTAAATCAGACCATCAGCGGTTTGGCCTGCGGAAAACCAATTCGTGGAAACGTAGCATTTTTAGGCGGTCCTCTTCACTTTCTGCCGCAGCTGCGGGAAGCGTTTATCCGCACGCTTCACTTGACGCCAGAGCAGGTCATTGCCCCAGAGCATTCCCACTTATTTGCCGCTCTAGGTGCTGCTATGAACAGCGCCAAAGAGCACGAGATTTCTCTGGAAGCTCTGATTGATCGTCTGGAAAATGGCATACAGATGGAGTTTGAAGTAAAACGAATGGATCCTTTATTTGCCACAGAAGATGATTATGATGCTTTCAAAAATCGACATAACAGTCATATGGTTAAGAAAGCCCTTCTGTCTGACTATGAGGGCAACTGCTACTTAGGCATCGATGCTGGTTCTACCACAACAAAAATCGCATTGGTAGGTGAAGATGGTTCCCTGCTTTACGATTATTACAGCAACAATAACGGAAGTCCTCTTGCAACAGCGATCCGGTCTATGAGGGAAATCAAAGCCTTACTTCCCTCGAAGGCAAAAATTGCCTGGTCCTGTTCCACAGGATATGGGGAAGCCCTTTTAAAAGCAGCCTTTCTCTTAGATGAAGGGGAAGTCGAAACCATTTCCCATTACTATGCCGCAAAGTTCTTTGACCCAGAAGTAGACTGCATCCTGGATATCGGCGGCCAGGACATGAAATGTATAAAAATCAAAGAAAACAGTGTAGACAGCGTCCAATTAAACGAGGCCTGCTCTTCTGGATGTGGTTCTTTTATTGAAACTTTTGCCAAGTCCTTAAATTATTCTGTGGAGGATTTTGCCAAGGAAGCTCTCTTTGCCCAAAATCCTACAGATTTAGGTTCTCGCTGTACCGTTTTCATGAATTCCAATGTAAAACAGGCCCAAAAGGAAGGAGCCAGTGTAGCAGATATCTCTGCCGGCCTAGCTTATTCTGTTATTAAGAATGCTTTATATAAAGTCATCAAAATCACCAGTCCTTCCGATTTAGGAAATCATGTGGTGGTTCAGGGCGGCACTTTCTATAATGATGCAGTCCTTCGCAGTTTTGAAAAGATTGCAGGATGTGAAGCTATCCGTCCTGACATTGCAGGGATTATGGGAGCGTTCGGCGCTGCATTAATTGCCAGGGAGCGATATGAAAAAGGCAGTCAATCCTCTATGATGCCCCTTGATAAGATTATTCACTTGAACTATGAGACAACTATGGCCCGTTGTAAAGGCTGTACGAATCACTGTGTTCTTACAGTCAACCGCTTTGACGGCGGCCGTCAGTTTGTCAGCGGAAACCGCTGCGAAAGAGGACTTGGAAAAGAAAAAACAAGGAAAGAAATCCCAAACCTCTTTGATTATAAATACCATCGTATCTTTGACTATGAATCCTTAACTCCTGACCAGGCCTATAGAGGAACCATCGGCATTCCCAGAGTTTTAAACTTTTATGAGAACTATCCCTTCTGGGCAGTTTTCTTTAAAGAGCTGGGCTTTCGCACCGTGTTATCACCTCAGTCTACCAGAGATATTTACGAATTAGGAATCGAGTCCATTCCCAGTGAATCCGAATGCTATCCGGCTAAACTGGCTCATGGACATATTTCCTGGCTCATCGCCCAGGGGATTAAAACGATTTTTTATCCCTGCATTCCCTATGAGCGCAACGAACAGCCGGATGCAGGTAACCACTATAATTGTCCCATGGTTACTTCTTATGCGGAAAATATCAAAAACAATGTAGAAGAATTAAAAGAGAAAGACATTCGGTTTTTAAACCCATTTATGGCCTTTACCAATGAGGAAATTCTCACCAGGCAGTTAGTCGCAGAGTTTGAAAAAGAATTTCAGATTCCCGGAGCCCAAATCCGCTCTGCCGCTCATCACGCATGGGAGGAGTTGCTTAAGTCCCGCATTGATCTCCAAAAAAAGGGAGAAGAAACCATTGCCTGGCTGAAAGAGCACCATCGCCATGGAATCGTATTGGCTGGCAGACCTTACCACATTGACCCTGAAATCCATCATGGGATTCCAGATATGATTGCATCCTATGGGATCGCGGTACTGACAGAAGACTCCATCTCCCATTTGGGCCAGGTGGAACGCCCCTTAATTGTGACAGATCAGTGGATGTACCATTCCAGACTATACGCCGCTGCTTCCTATGTAAAAGGGAGTGACTGTCTGGATTTAATTCAGCTAAACTCTTTTGGATGCGGTTTGGATGCAGTGACTACCGATCAGGTTCATGATATTTTGTCCTCATCTGGAAAGATTTATACCGTTTTAAAAATTGATGAGGTAAACAATCTGGGAGCCGCCCGTATTCGAGTCCGTTCTCTTATAGCGGCGTTACGGGTCAGGGGAAAAAGCCATTATCACAGAAAGGTCGTATCCAGCGCCTATAACCGGACCATGTTTACCAAAGACATGAAAAAAACGTATACCCTCTTGTGTCCCCAGATGTCCCCTATTCACTTTGACCTTTTAGAACCGGCCATCCGTTCCTTTGGATACAAGATCGAAGTGCTCCAGAACCACAATCGGTCCGCCATTGACGTGGGACTTCAATACGTGAATAACGACGCCTGTTATCCCTCCCTGATTGTGATCGGTCAGGTGATGGAAGCTCTGCTCTCTGGCAAGTATGACTTAGAACACACCGCTGTATTTATGAGCCAGACCGGAGGCGGCTGCCGTGCTTCCAACTACATCGGCTTTATCCGCCGGGCTCTGGAAAAAGCAGGTATGCCTCAGATTCCGGTTATCTCCATAAATGCCAATGGCATGGAGACCAATCCCGGTTTTTCCATCACCCCTGCTCTGCTGACTAAAGCGATGCAGGCTGTTGTCTATGGTGATATCTTCATGCGGTTAGTTTATGCCACGCGTCCCTACGAAAAGGAGAAGGGGGCAGCTGATGCTCTTCATGATACCTGGAAGAAACGCTGCATTGCTGCTCTTTCCAAGAAATCTCCTGCTATGATGGAATTTAACCGCAATCTGCGTGGTATTATTCGGGATTTTGATCAGCTTCCCCGCCTGGAAATCAAGAAACCCAAGGTTGGAATCGTCGGGGAAATCCTTGTTAAGTTCTCCCCTCTGGCAAATAATCATATCGTAGAACTGCTGGAGGCAGAAGGCGCAGAAGCAGTTATGCCGGATTTGATGGATTTCCTTCTATACTGCTTCTACAACAATAATTTCAAAGCAGAAAATTTGGGCGGAAAAGTATCCACGGCCCGCCTTTGCAATATGGGAATTGCTCTGTTAGAGTATTTTCGAAAGGTGGCCCGAAAAGAACTTCTGTCCAGCCGGCATTTTACCGCTCCGGCAAAAATACAGGAACTTGCAGCTATGGCCCAGGACTTCGTGTCTCTGGGAAATCAGACGGGAGAAGGCTGGTTTCTGACCGGCGAGATGCTGGAGCTGATTCACTCTGGCGTCAATAACATCGTCTGCACTCAGCCCTTTGGATGTCTGCCTAACCATATTGTGGGAAAAGGTGTTATCAAGGAATTGCGAAAGGCTTATCCAAGCTCCAATATTATCGCTGTGGATTATGACCCTGGGGCCAGTGAGGTTAACCAGCTAAACCGAATCAAACTGATGTTAGCTACTGCACAGAGGAACTTGAGTACATAAAAAAGAGCATCCATTTTCGGATGCTCTTTTTACATTGATGATATAACCTCTCTTAGTCTCTCACTGGCAGGTCCATATCCCTGCTCTGCCGCTATCTTGTAATACTTAAGCGCCTGTTCACCCTGGCCAGACACCTCATACCATGCCCCCAGATTATAGGCCGCCTTAAAAGACCCCGTCCCCACAACGCCTCCGGCCTCCGGCCGCTCGCCCAGGCTTAAACACCTTAAATAACAACGCTCAATATTGGGAAGCAGTCCGATATAGCGGTTCACATCTGACAAAACCCGCTTCATATAGAACAAACCGCACACAAAACAAAAATCCGACCATCCCCCTAAAAAGGGTTCTTCTTTCTCTATAATCTGCGCTGCCCTGTCAAGATGCTCTCTTGTTTCCAAGTCCAATAGGGTATATAGAAAAAGGACCACACCTCCTGCCCTGTAGGTTTCTTTCCTGCCAGTAACCTCATAAAAACGTTCAAACCAGGGAAGGCTCTCCTCCAGTCTTTTTAGATTTCTTAAAGTAGAAGCAAGTTGAAATTGATAATATCCATCCCCAGGATACTCTCTCACCGCTCTTTCCAGATAAGGCAGATTTCTCTCTCCCTTATTCGTGTATAGATAGCCATCGTGGTCTGCAACAAGAGGAACAGAGTAACAGGGGAGGTGTCCCTCTGGCTGTTCATGAATCAGCCCTGTATAACCGACTCCTTTCGGAAGCACTCTTGGAAGCACCGAAGTGCTCTGATTGATCCCATCTTGATCCTCATAGGAATCATATCTTGTGATTCCTCCCAGCCATTTTCCTTTCCTACTGCCAAGCGCCTTCTCAAGCTTTGCTCTGCTGCACTCCCTTACATACTCATCCCCGTCCAAGATCAGATTCCAGTCTGCATCGGAATACTGAAGAGCAAAATTACGGGCGGCTGAGAAATCCCCCGTCCAGGGAAACTCCCAAACTGCCGCCCCCATCTGTCTTGCAATCTCTATGGTTTGGTCCGAAGAGCCTGTGTCCACCACAATCATTTCATCCACCAGCGGCTTTGCCGCTGACAGACATCGTTTTAGGGAACGCTCCTCATTTTTAACGATCATTACTAGATTTATCTTCACTATGATCTCTTCCCTGCCTGTCTCTGTCTCTCCAACTGTTTCTGGAATACATACTTTCGAACAGCCTTCTCTGCATCATTGGTCAGACCATAAAACTGACATCCATAACCATAGCCGCCGGTCATAGGCTTCACACGCAGAATCTTTGCCTTAATTTGGCACTTCTCGCCTTCAAACCGATAGTCAAACCAAAAACGCGCCCCCACCTTCAGCGGCTGGGCAGTGACCAAAAAGATTCCGCCTGCACTAATATTTTGAACTGTTCCAGAAAACGCCTGCCCATACTCTGTCGTAGCATCTACAGGCATATGCACCTTTTCTCGTAAATCTTTTTGCCGCTGGAACACCTCATACGTTTCCAAAACGTCGCAATCTGCCATCCATGGTTCCGTAACCTGAGTGGAAAATGTATTTTTTTTAATCACCAGCTCACAATAGCAGCGAATCAACCCCTGTTGATTGTCATAAAAATCTACCACCGTCTTAAATCTGACGCTGCGCAATTTATAATTGCTGAAAAACAGAAGGATTTTCTCGTCGTTTTGCACTACAACTCTGGCTCTGGACAGAGGCTTGTTGTCTGTCCCATAAACCATGCAGTTATTGCAGCTTTTCAGTTTCACAGCTTGCCCCTCCTTTTCTTCCTGTCTTCTATATAGATATGCTTCCAATTTCTCTGCTGGCATTCATCATCATCTGTAACCGCAGAATCTCTATCAAGCTGGAAAAGCTTTCCTTGCTGAGTGATATGGTATCCCCTCCGTCGTCAGACACTGCAGCGCTGCTTAAAAGCGATGTCAACATACTGCTGGAAGAACCATATGCGCCTCCATATAAACCAAGAAGCTGATTAGAAGACGAAAGCCCGCTTCCATATGTACCTGTTGTTCCCATTCCATACAGTCCTGCCAGCTGGCTGTACTGACTGTTGCTGCTACTGTTAACCGTTTTCCCTGAATAAATCGGAGAACCATTCATATAAGACAGAACTGTCTTTACATAATTCTGAGTTTCCTTATATGGAGGAATTCCTCCATATTTCTGAACGCTGTTTGGTCCTGCATTATATGCAGCCAATGCCAAACTTACATCCCCGCCAAACCGGTCCAGATTCTCTTTTAAATACTTGGTTCCCCCCATAATATTCTGCCTTGCATCATAAGGGTCTGTCACTCCAAGGTTCCTGGCGGTGGCAGGCATAAGCTGCATCACGCCAATCGCACCAGCCTTGGAAACCGCTTTTGTGTTAAAATTAGATTCAGCCTTAGCAACTGACTTTATCAAATCCACAGAAACTCCAAACCGGGAGGAGGCCTCCTCAAAAATAGCATCCATACTCTCTGTGCTATTGCTAAACTTATCTTTCAGCACACTCTTAAAACTCTCATTTACCTTCTCTGACTGAGAAGGTTTGCTATATTGACTCTTAATCCCTTCCAGGTCAACGACGCTTGTCACCAATCCCATAGTTTCCCATTCCTCTTTTTCATCATTCTATTCTCATCATACCACGTTTCTTTAAAAATGTCTAATCCTTATTGCGCCGCTCCATCAGGCCCCAAATACCGTCCATCTACTACAGTATTGGCTGCCATGGTTCCGTCTCCATTAAGATAATACTGTTTATCTCCTACCTGAACCCAGCCAAACTGCATCTTTCCGTCCGTTCCCATATAATGCCACTGATTGTCAACAAAGATCCATCCCCTCTGCATATATCCGTCCTGATTCATGTAATACCACACTCCCGGCCCTAACTGAACCCAGCCGATCTGCATCTCGCCGGTTGGGGACAAGTAAAACCGCCACTCTGAGGACAAATCAAGCCACCCTGTTTTCATAACGCCGCTTTGATCCATATAATACCAATAGCCGTCTTTAAACAGCCAGCCCTTCACCATATTCCCATTCTGATCAAAATAATACCATCTGTCAGAAATTTTCTTCCAGCTGTTTACCTCTTTGTTTCCATTGGGCATGACATAATTGTTTCCCTTCAGCTCGCCGCCGTCTCTGGCATCGATCTCTTCCCAGTTCAATTCCTGTTCTGTAGAAGAAATAAAATCGCCTTCTTTTAAATACTTTTTATCTTCTGACGAAACAGGAATCGCTTTCACCTCATAATAATAAGTTTTTCCGTCATCCTTAATATACTCGTTTAAGTCCGCATAATTGGTCTGAACCGTCATCCTTTTCACAGACTTATTGTCGCCATACAAAACCAAAGAATATCCGGGCGCATAGGGAACAGGTTCCCAAACGGCCCGATTTGCATGAGAGTTGCTCCATCCGGCATTTCCTGTATTTCCCAAAACACTTACCGGCCTGTAATCTACTTTTACCTGAAGCTGACTGTCTCCCAACGCTCTGGCTGACACAAAATCGGCGCCGGTCACCTTGCACTGGCTCCTGTTTAAAGACGCGGGAAACAGTTTTCCATTTTCTGCTTCTATGGTAATCTCTGCCCGTACCTTTTTTCCGGGCTTCCATTTATCATAGCTTGTATTGTACTGAATATCCACTAAAGAACAGCCGTTGCCGACTGTCACCACCGGATCAGGAATTTCGCCCTGATCGCCAAAAGTGGTTTTAAACGTAACTGTTACACTCTCTATGACACTGGATTCAGCGCCGTACGTCTCCATCCTTCCTCCCAGAACCATAACCACAATCATACAAAAGCAGCATACAGCCGCCACTCTTTTTATATCCTTCCACATCTTCCTGATCACCATCCTGCTTTTCCTTTCTTTCCTCTGGTGTCCTTAAAAGTTTTACCAGATATCATGCGCTCAAGACACTAGCTACTGCCAGATACCATCGGAATTAATCACCATACCATTAATCTGTGTATCATGAGCCATCTCTCCGGAGCCTGGATAAAAATAGTACCAATGTCCGTCAATCTCATACCAGCCTTCCACCATCTCTCCGTTTGAGTCTGTAAAATAAGTCTTTCCATCTCGCCTGATCCATCCTGTGAACAACGCGCCCTGAAGACTGTTATCAAGAGCATTGAGATAATACCATTTTCCATTCTGTTCCAGCCATCCTGTATAAAGGCTTCCATCTTGATTAAAATAATAGTAATAACCATTAATAATCCGCCATCCAGAAGACACCATAGAACCAACCGGAGATTGTCCTTCCGCCTCTGGACGGAAATAATACCAGACATTGTCAGGTCTAACCCAGCCCACAGCCATGTCTCCGCCCTGGTTTAAATAATACTTTTGCCCGCCAACCTCAATCCATCCTGTAAGCATGTTTGCATTTCCATCAAAAAAATACCACAGGCCGTTAATATCAAACCAGCCGTTCATGCACATTCTTCCGTCTGGATAGCGGTACTTCCATATATTTTGCTCCTTAAACCAGCCTACCGTTTCCTGGGTCCCCTTCTTTGCCGTAGAATTGGGGGCCTGCTGTCCTTTTCCATCAGACACATACCGGTCTGTAATATGTAGCTCTCCAGACTCCAGCCACTCGCTTCGTTTTCCAT
Organism: uncultured Hungatella sp.; assembly: GCA_910579515.1. Classification (GTDB taxonomy): domain Bacteria; phylum Bacillota; class Clostridia; order Lachnospirales; family Lachnospiraceae; genus UBA3402. Next base: position 45,036 of record CAJTUV010000006.1, on the reverse strand, counting down.
ATTTGGCTTGCGCATCCGTTCCGGGAATGGACCGGATTTTAACCGTATAATCTCCTGCCTTTGTCATATAGGGATAGAAATTATAATTTTTAGAACTGGTCTTTTCTATTTTCTGAACATTTTTCCCGTCCCGCAAAAGCTGGACCTCGTAATATCCTGATTTATTTTCCCCTTCTTCCCAGCGAATCTCACCCAGATTGCTGTCGTTCCAAAAGATATCCTGGGGGGAGTCATACTCGCCCTTTAAAGGCTTCAGCCGAAGCGTAACCACAAGATTATTTCCGTCTCTTCTGGCAGAAACAAAAGTTCCCCCACTGACACTAACGCTGGAACTTTTATAGTTAGCCAGAAAATAGTGATCGCTTACATCCTCAGGTCCCAATGTTACCGTCATCCTCGGCTCACTGCCAATGGCTGTGGCATCCGACTTTTTATCGGCCCACTCTGCATCCACAATCGTATAATATGAGCTGCCTGTACTGACCTGGACTCCGTCGCCAGAAGTGCTTTCGATACCAATTTCAGGCAGGCTGTCTCCTGCCTCAACTTTTGACGAAATCTTTATACTTACGCTTTTGATTGGTTTTGTATCCGCCAATGTCTCAAACGGCATTCCCAGTAAAAGACATAAAGTTACCACTATCAATCCTATATTTTTTTTCATAATCCGAAACATTGTATGACCTCCTAACTTCCGGCCGCTGCATTCTGGATGCCTTCTTGTTCTTCGCCTTCTTCCTTTTCCAGATTCTCTTCTTGTCCCTTTTGGGGAACAAAACCTAAAAAATAGATATAAATATCCACAATAGCCTGATATAACTCTGTGGGAATCTCTGCTCCCAGTTTAAGCTGAGTCAGCAAAGTCGCCAGAGAATCATCCTCATACACCGGCACCCCTGCTTCCAGGGCTGTTTCTGTAATTTTCTCCGCCAGATATCCCATGCCTGAGGCGACGATTACTGGAGCACCGTTCTTTTCAGGATTGTATTTCAGTGCAACGGCTTTCTGCCGCATCAAATCATCAAATTCTGACATTGATTGTTCTCTCCTTTTCCCGTATCTCTGGGAATACCTCATCCACTCTCCGGTCACGGAGTCTTTCCCGCACCATAAGCTGGCTGAATCTGATTCCGTTCTTGTTTAAAATTTCTCCCACGGCCGTCTCAATCTTCTTATTCTGTTTTGCCAGATTCGGCGGAACAAGAAGATGCATCCTGGTCTCATGGTCCTGTAATATCATCGTCAGTTCGAACTTACCTAGATTCTGAATATCAAACTTTAAAAAGACTTTAATCTTCCTGCTCTCGTCTTCGCTGTCCTTTTTCGCATCCGGGTCCACCCACATCTCAGAAACCACATCATGCTCCTCATACTGAAATGGAATAACCAAATGGAGAAGGGGCATATATACGCTTTCATTCACCAGAAGTCCATTCATTATGCTGTAAAACTGCTGAACATTCTCAAGACCAGCCCGTCCATTGGCACCCTTTAAAAGCAGATTTGCCAGACCGTCTGCAAAATCCGACATCGGGCGGGGGGCATCCTTGGCCCCATCCCGCAAAAGGTTCTCTAATTCCGCCTGAGGATCTCCCTTAAACAACCGTCCAAAATCCCGATTATTCATCATATTCTCAAAAAGTTTGCGCAGATAATCTTCATTCCCGCCTTCATATCGCACGGCATGGAAAATGAGAAGCATGGCAGCGTCTCTGACTGCTCCAAAGTCATGAACACGTGAGATATAAGAGGAAAGAAACGGAATCAGTCTGGAATTTAAGATGGCGGCGTTTAACGCCGTATCGCCATTTGCCGCGTTCCAGTCCATAGAATCCGCCAATTCCCGAAACTCGTTCTGGTAAGATCTGAGCAGAAGAAGTTCAATATCTCCCATAAGCGTACGCATCTGCTGTAACAGATGAGCCCCTGAAGAATAATCATTATAACCCTTTAAAAAATACAGAGCAGCCTCTTTTAAACTCTCTGAGCCGTTCTGGGCCATCATGGCGCGCAGTTTGTCAAAAAACGCTCCTCCAAATCTGGCCTGTAAGTCATTCTGTCCCTGCATAAACTCCAACAATTCCTGTGGAGAATCCATACGCACAGACATCAAAAACTTCTCTATAAGAGCTCCGACCTCAGCCTTCTCCGCACCCTGGAGTCCGGCTGCTCCCGCAAACAAAAGCCTCTCCAGCGCATTGGCAAGCTGGCCGTCTTCTCCCAGCTTTTTTATAAAAGCCCCATAATTACTTTCATACTCGATTACATTGAATGCAGCATCTTTGGTGGTATTCCCTGCCTGCTGACCGTCCCTGCCGTCTGCTCTGACAACACGGGTAGGGTCCACCGGATTACGGACAGCCTGATTGGCCCCCTGTCTTGGGTCCTGTGTATTTAAAATATTCCGGTTTTCCGCATTCAAATTCGGCGTAGTTACCTGTAAAATGTTCGCCATAGATCCTCCAAACCCTTACTATATAAAATATGAAACAACATTATTAAATAATATCGACGCGCTTTTGTTTATTATTAGCCGTATCATATCAGCTTCAGGTTTCATAATATCATTATATTAGTTTTCCCCCTTTTTTACAAGATACCAAACTGACATTATCTTTACATCTTTTTTAAGTATTGTTAAAAAATTCTGCTTATTCTTCCACAAAAAATGCCGATAAATAAAGATATAGAATGTTATTGTTCGTTCTCAGAAGGGAGGTCGTCATGAATATAACATTTCAGACCATGAATACTTCTTATCGTACAGCAGTCCCTGCTCAGCGCAAATATACACCTGCGTCTGGAAAGACAAAAGGGGATTATGACACGGTAAATATCAGCAAGTCTCGGGTCAGCCAGGGTTCTGATGAAAGTTTCGCCCGCATATTGGCACGCAAAACTGCTGCCCAGCTTAGCGACGGCGCCAGTCAGGAACGGGTTCAGGAACTAAAGAGCAGTATTGCAGAAGGTGTTTATCAGCCGGATTCCCAGATGATTGCTGGACGGCTTTTAGGCTTGGGATAGTTTTTGTCATACGGATAGAAGGGAGTTTAAGTTAAAACCTATGGAGCAACAGACACAACGTCCATTGGAAGAATTTACAACTGTCATCAAGGATTTAACCATTTTAGCGAAGCAGATTACCGATTTAGAGGATGCCAAAGCCCTGGCCGCTTCTGAAAGACGTCATCAGCTTCTTGATGGTTATATCCAACGGGAACAGGCATGTATCCTGAAACTACGGGGATTAGAGCAGCATAGAATCCGGTTGGCAGAGGCTCTGGGGTGGAATTCCCTTACTTTCCGGCAGATTCTGGAAAAGATGCCGCCACAGGAAAGTAAATCGATAGAGCCTCTGTTTCTGGAGCTGAAAAGCCAGTTGAACAGGATGCAGCAGGCACGCAAAGCCGCAGAACAGATAATGAAAGTGCGGATTCACGAGATCAATGTCGCCATTGCTCAAAAAGAGGGCGGCTCCTATGACACTGAAGGGAATGTAAATGTCAGTCCCCCTCACGCTGCAAAGTTAAAAAACACGTATATCTGATAATGTTACTGTTGTCAGTATTGCAAGATAAGTTAAGGAAAGATTTGGAGGTTTATAGATATGGTACGAGCAACGTTTGCCGGTTTTACCACGGCGTATTCTGCTCTTCAGGCGAATCAGAAAAGGCTTGATATCACAGGGCAGAACCTTTCTAATATGAATACGCCAGGCTACACCAGACAGGCGCTTCAGACATCCAGCATTAACTATACCAATCCCGTTTCCCACTACATGAACGGTTCTGAGGTGGCAGTAGGATTTGGTGTTCATATGGATAAAGTAACTCAGATCAGAGACCCTTATCTGGATGTTCAATATAGAAACCAGATGAATAAATCAGGTTACGCCGACTCTATGCAGCAGGCTTTGGACCGGTTATCCGATGTCTTTGATGAATCTCATATCAAGGGAATCTGGAGTGCTATTGAGGATATTAAGGGAACCTTATTAAATATGCAGGACTCTGCAAAAGTAAATGACGCCATTTATGAGGCGGAGTTCCGTTCCAAAATGCAGGCGCTGACGAATCTGTTTAATGATGCTTCCAAGCAGATTGACGAAGCGGAGAAGCTGGAATATACCAAACTGGACGGCAGAGGCACTAACGAGCTGGGCGTTGTTGATCGAGTTAACGATATTATCAAGCAGATCGGAACCCTGAACCGTCAGATTAAACAGAATCAGATTTTCGGCCAGCAGAGCCTGGAACTTATGGATGAGCGGAATGTGCTGTTAGATGAGCTTTCCAGTTATATTCCGATTGAAGTCACTTATTATAAGGACTTAAATTACGATGGAAAACGGGATGACGAGGCCATCTACAACCTGGATAATAACGGCAACATTATTGGACGTCGGGAGTGGCCTGACGATCTGCGGGTTGAGATGGTATATCAGGACAAAGATGGAAAAACCCAGAAGCTGACTCTTGTTGAGGGAACCATAGGATCCAATGATCAGAACTGCGGAAGCATTAGTTTTACAAAGCCAGATGGATATTTGAACACAGAGGGCGTACTGGAAAATCCTAAGGATGTATCCATCACTTTTAATGGCTTCACTTACGATGCTACTGGTCTTCCTCAGCCTTCTGGTAATGTCGATTTTTCTATGACGTATACGCCCGGAACGCCAGGACCTCCTCCAACTGCTGCATCTGCTGAAGTTGGCAATCATTTCGCCGCTGGCTCCAGCTCCATCCAGTCCAGCCTTGATATGCTGTGGAAAGATGGGGCAACCGAAGGGGCTGGTGGTGCCATAGGCATCAACGATGTCAGAGGATATAGTTATTACAGAAATGAGCTGGATAATCTTGCCATTTCCTTCGCAACCGTTATGAACAGACTTAATGCCATGGGAAATGGTAACCACGATCCTGCTTCTACTGATTTTGACCTGCTAACCAGCAAAGACGGCGGTCCTCTCAGCGCTAAAAATATTGGTATTAGTGCAGATTGGCAAAGCGGTAAAGTCCATGTTGGTAAAGATACAGGCATAGAAGATGACAGTGATAAGAATCAGACTGCTACAGTACTGAATATGTATGAGGCTTTGAGAGCAACCTATCCTTATAGCAATATCAAAGATAAAGATGGTAATACCTTATTTGGTTCAGGCGATCCATATGAGATTAATCTGGGAAATAATTCCTTTGCAGATTATATGAATCATATCTCAACTATTTTAGCTAATGATTCTTATACCAATACCGATGCCCTGAAGACGAATATCACAGTATTAAACGGCATTCAAAATTCTCGTGATTCGATATCTGGCGTCAGTCTGGACGAAGAAGCGTCAAATATGATGATGTACATGTCTGCTTATAACGCCGCCTCACGTCTTATGACCACGCTTGACGAGGCGTTAAACACATTAATCAACAGCACAGGTCTGGTTGGACGTTAACCATCCCCTGTTAACATAGTACTATATGGAGGTATTTTATGCGCGTAACAAACACAGCAACTTATAGAAACTTTACCACTTCGGTAAACAGCGTTCATCAGCAGTTAAACAGAAGTCTGAATAAAATTTCCAGTGGTGAATTGTATGAAAAGGCTGCTGAAAGTCCTCTTTCCTATTATCGGGGAAAAAGAATTGATGATCAATATCTGGATGCGTTGGGCAAATCGACGCTTCTGACGGATATTAAAAACCGTCTTTATCAGCAGGAATTAGGCGCCCGTGATATTCAGAAAATCCTCGCCAACGGCAAGAACAAGGTTCAGGAAGCCAGAACAGGCACCTCCAGCGACGAGTCTCTTCAAACTCTTCGGGACGACCTTCTTCAGAAGCAGCATGAGATCATTGATGATTTAAACGCACAGTATGAAAACTTTTATATCTATGGCGGAAACGACCTTTCTACCCCGCCTTTCAGCCTTAGTGCGGATGGGAAGACTTTAACCTTTAGTCACAGTTTCCCACAACACTCCGATGCGGAAAATCCTGTGACCATTACAATGGAATTAAAATATGATCAAACTACGCCATATTCTTTCGAAATTACGGGTGCAACCACTAAAGATGGCACTGCAATAAATACTAATGATGCTCAGGATCTTATCATAGCCGCCATGTCGGAGCAGGGCCGCATGGATATCGGATATGGCGACATCCGTGACCGCGAAACCTTACTGGATACCTTTACAGGCGGATTTAATGTATTGACTGGTCTTAATTCCGACAAGATTATCAATCTTGAGAAAGATACCACAATCGATACATGGACTGAAATCCAAAACCGTTTGAACAAAAGCCCGCTGGCCTTGATCGGGGGCGCAGTGCAGGCCATTGATACTTACCTGGCTGTAGATCCTACGGATCCAGACGCGAGAACCGCTGCAAAAGAGCAGCTGCACAAAGACTTGGGAACTACCATTCAGGATATGACAGAGACCGAACATTGGGTCAGCACCGTCTACTCTGATTTGGGTAACAAATATAGACTTCTGGAAGACACAGATACAAAGTTAAAGACTCTTCAGGACTCTCTGACAGAACAGTATACCAATCTTTTAGGAGCAGACCCTTATGAGTCGATTATGGAGATGTATAACAATCAGTATGCATACAATGCCGCTCTTCGGGTAGGAAACAATCTTATGAATACATCCTTATTTGATTTTGTAAGGTAAAGATTTAACGTTTACTTCACTATAAAATAGAAAGGAGGCTTTATATAATGGAACAGCTTATTAAAATCACTTCAGAGCCTATACGTATGGAATCATTCTCGCAAAACGCCCGTTTAGTCAGCTCCAACTCTGTGGATATTGAGCGGCGAAAAGCATTAGCTCGTCAAAGAGCTCTCCAAAGTTCTGGTGGGCATGGGGCTTCGTCGATTGACAATATAAGAAAAATTAACCGCGCATTTTCAAAAAGCAGCGTGTCTTTAGAGACAGACAGTTCTTCTCCTCAACCACAAAGACAGATTGTGACGCCAAGGCCGCAGCCGAAGATTCTTCAAAAAACTCAAAATCAAAATAGTGTTCCGGTTTCTGCTCCTTCTGATGCGTCCATAGCTGCAGACACATCTACTGAAGCCGCCGTTCCTGTTTTGACATCCACTAGTTCCTCTGCAGAAGTTAGGGATATCTCTGTAGAAACCAGCTCCTCTTATACGGCTCAAAGAGGTGCGTTTGAAATGCGTGTAGCACGGGGAGATTTGACTTATCTTCCTCCTTTGGTAATGACAGTCATTACCCAGCGCCCACAGGTGCATATCGAATACCTTGGCGACTTCAATTATGTTCCTCCACGCGACACAGATTCTGGTGGAAATATTAATGTATTCACATAGGAGTGTAGAAATGACGATACAAACTGACTATGGTACAGTGGAATACGAATCAAAAGACCTTTTAATTTTTCCTGATGGGCTTTTTGGTTTTCCTAAGCTGACTCGTTATCTTCTCTTACGCATCAGTGAAGATGACGACTCCATACTTTTAATGATGTCAGTAGAGGATAGCAGCGTTGCATTTACGTTGTTTAATCCGTTTTTCCTTTGTCCAGATTATTCCCCTGTATTAACTCCTGAAGAGCTTATGTGCCTTGGAGCTGAAGAGAGCGGAGAACTTTCCTATTATGTAATCTGTGTGGTTCGGGATGACTATTTGGAAAATACCGTGAATTTAAAGTGTCCTATCGTGATCCACCCACAGACTCGTAACGGAATCCAGGTTATTCTGGCAAATTCCGCTTACGGATACCGTCATAAGCTACGCTCTTTTCCATCTATTACTGAAAATATAACAAATGTTCCAAATGGGAGTGACAACCATGCTGATTCTTCGACGTAAAAAAAATGAAAGCCTTTTGATAGGGGAAAATATCCGGATTACGATTATAGAATGTGCCGGTGATGGAGTACGTTTGGCCATTGATGCGCCAAAACAAATCTCTATTCTGAGAGAGGAGCTTTCCGAGGCTGAACAAATGAACAAAACGGCTTTAACTCCAGACATGAATTCTGTGTGGAAACTTCAATCTATTTTACGTCATCCAAATGACGCTTCCATGAATTAATCATCCTGGTAATGCAAAAAGGGGCTGGAAATCCCAGCCTCTTCTTTATCAGCTTTTACAGTAAAATCTCACACTCCGGCTCTACCTTTTTACATACTTTCACTACTTCCTGCATAATTTCGTCAAATCTGGCATCGTCTGCCTCAATTACCAGCCTCTGAGTCATAAAACTAACAGTAGCTTCTTTCACGCCATCAATCTTGTTGATAGCTGCCTCCATCTTTGCTGCACAGTTGGCGCAGTCCAAATCCACCATCTTAAATTTTTTCTTCATTTGATTATCCCCTCCTAAATGTTTGCCCTTTCATGGTTTCCGCCACAAATTCAGCTATTTTCTTTATATATGAATATCTGTTCATATATAAAATTATATACCAAATTTTAAAAAATGCAAGTACATTTTTCCTCCTTAAGAGATTTCAATAATAAGATTGCAGAAGGTTTCACCAACAAGTAATCAGGAACTGCCGCCCTGCTGTCATGAATATGATTATTTTTTTCCCGTTTCCACCAAATACCATTTTTTAAGGTCACATGCCATTCAAAAGGCATTTCTGATACCTCCGGTTCCTCTACGAAAATCAGATTGCCCTTTTCCTTAATCCAAGCGGCGTCTTCTGCGCTCAAAGGTTCAAAATCATGAGCGCGGATACCAATGCAATCAATATCCGCCTCTACTTCCCGTGCTGTCGTCAATTCCAGCCCGCCCCAGTCTAAAGCCTTTACCTTGTAAGAGCCAAGCCGCTTAATTTTCGAGATATTCTTGCATCCAGTCAGCCTCGCCGCTTCCACAGTAGATGGATTTGCAAAGACTTCCCTAGTAGGACCTGCTGCAATGATTTTTCCCCGATTCATTAAAAGAAGATTTTCGCACAGCTGAAACGCCTCATCTCTGTCATGAGTCACCAGGATAGAAACGCCATCATAGTCTCGCAGAACTCCTGCCAATTCTAGGCGCAGCCGCTCCCGCAAAAACGTATCCATAGCCGCAAATGGCTCGTCTAACAGTAAGACCTGCGGATGATACACCAGACATCTTGCCAGCGCCACTCTCTGTTGCTGCCCGCCAGACAATCGTTTTGGATACTGATTCTCCAGCCCTTCCAACCCAAAACGCCGTATAATCTCTCTTACCGGTTCCTTTTTCCCTCCTTTTCCTAGCCCTGCGCAAATATTTTGCTCGACTGTCATATTAGGAAAAAGGGCGTAATTTTGAAACAGATATCCCACACGCCGCTTCTGAGGACATTCGTAAATTCTCTTAGCAGAGTCATACAGCACGTGTTCCATGTCATGTTCCAAACTGCGAAGTAAAATTTTTCCCCTATCCGGCTTTACAATTCCTGCAATCGCTTTCAGCGTCATACTTTTCCCACAGCCGGAAGGCCCCAAAATGCCAAGACGGCCCTGTCCTGCTGTAAATCTGACCTGAAGTTCAAACTGTTTTAACCGTTTTTGAATCTCCGCCTCCAGTACTCGCTTCATTTTTGTCCCCTGTTATAGAAATCTCTTTTTCTCAAAGAAAACCACCAGATTCATAAGTGCCACAGAAAGAAAAGCAACCGCCACAATGATTACCACATATCCATAGGCAGTCTCCATATTTCCCGCCGCCACTTCAGAATATATGGCCATAGGAAGCGTTCTTGTTTTTCCCGCTATGTTCCCCGCAATCATGGCCGTAGCTCCAAATTCCCCAAGAGCCCTTGCAAAGGCAAGCACGCCCCCGCCTACAATTCCCTGTATGGCATTGGCAAAAAGTACTTTTCGAAAAATACTCCATTCGCTCATGCCAAGGGTTCTCGCGGCCTCCACCAGGTTCTCATCTACCTGTTCAAAAGCCCCTCTTGCCGACCGATACATCAAGGGAAAGGACATCACCACAGCGGCAATCACAGTTGCACTCCAGGAAAAAGCAATTTTCACACCAAAATAGTGCAGAAAAAACTGTCCAAGAGGCCGCTTTACGCCAAACAGCGATAAAAGAAAAAATCCCGCAACCGTAGGAGGGAGAACCAAAGGTAGTGTAAAAAGGCCGTCAAGAATGATCTGGACTTTCTGACTGCGAATGCTTATCACCAGCCAGGCAGCCAAAATTCCCAGTAGGAACGTAATCATTATCGACACGCTTGCGGTCCTCACAGATATCCATACTGGCGACCAGTCCATACCTTTTTCCTCCCATTCTCAAGTTCTTTCTACTTCCCAGGGGCAAATCCGTAGCTTTCAAATACCTCCATGGCTTCGCCGCTTTGCAAAAATTCCAAAAAGACATTCGCTTCCTCACTGTGTTCTGTACGTTTCAAAATACCGATAGGATAGAGAATCTCCTGGCCCAGACTTCCGTTTGGCGCCTCCGCCACAATCGTTACCTGATCGGCCATACTGTACGCGTCTGTAGCATACACAATCCCCGCATCTGCGCTGGCAGAAGCAACCTGATTTAAAACCTCTGTCACATTCGTCCCAAAGCTGACTCTGGGCTGGATTTCCTCCCAAAGTCCAAGGCTTGATAAAGACTCCTTTGCATACTGTCCTGCAGGTACGCTTTCCGGATCTCCTAACGCAATGCAGTCTGCATTTTTAATATCCTCAAATACTACCATCTCTGTTTCGCTTGCGCCATAAGGGACGATTAACACGATTTTGTTTTCCAAAAGGTTCACAACCGTTTCTGAATTTATTATGTCCTTGTCTGTCAAGGCTGTCATCTGTTTTGTGGCCGCAGACAGAAACACGTCCGCTTCCAATCCTTCCTCTATCTGCATCTGCAATTTTCCAGAGCTGTCATATGTCCCTTCTACCCTGATTTTCGGATTTTGTTCTTCAAACATGGGAATCAACTGTTCCTCAAACGCATTTTTAAGGCTTGCCGCAGCCGCTATTAAAATAGTGACCTCCTGTCCTTTACCGTCTCTGCTTCCCGAACATCCAGCCAAAACGCCTACTGTTATCATCAGTATTGCACAAAATCCCCTCCAGCGTCTCCCTAAACGCTTCTCCTCTCTCTTCTTTATCTTCTCCCGCACTCTGTTGCACTCCCACGTAAAATCTTTAGCCCATGCTCCAACGGCTGTAATAGAAACTCCATACTTTCCTTCACCGCCTTGGGACTGCCGGGCAGATTAATAATCAGCGTTCCCCCACGAATCACAGACACTCCACGGCTAAGAATCGCTCTGTTGGTCTTTTCCAGGGAACGATACCGCAAATACTCTGCAATCCCCGGAGCATTTCGGTTTGCCACGGCCATGGTCGCCTCCGGCGTCTGATCTCTCAGCGAAAAACCTGTGCCCCCGCAAGTCAGCACCAGATCCACCTGTCTTCCGTCTGCCAGACGTATCAGCTGGGCTTTTAACACCGCCGGCTCATCGGGAATCACCATGGTTTCCACCACCTCATATCCTGCCTCTGTCAGCATAGTTACCGCCGCCGGACCGCTCTCGTCTACCCGCTCTCCCTTTGCCCCTTTATCACTCAAAGTGATAACCGCAGCAGTAAAGGGCCTGTTTACATCTGGAAGCTCCACCTGCATCTCATCTCCCTCATGGATGTCTCCCTCTTGAAGGACTTCTGCAAATACCCCTTCTCTGGGCATAATACATTCTCCCATTCTCTGATAAATCGCGCAATGGCTGTGACATTCCTTGCCAATCTGAGTCATACGCAAAACGGTTGTGCCTGCATAGAATTTCGTCCCCACCGGCAAATTGGCAAAATCCAGCCCTTCCACCACCAGATTTTCTCCAAACGCGCCGTCGGTCACATTAGCGCCCTTCTGATTAAACGCTTTTATCTTATCATAGGAGAGCAAGCTTACCTGTCTGTGCCATTTTCCGCCATGAGCATCCCCTTCAATACCGAAATCCTTTAAAAAATGGGCCTCTGGTATGGAGTGTTTCTCCACCCCCCGAATATCACTGATGCAAATCGCCCTTACAATGCCTTTCCTCTTTTCCATCCTCTCATCCTCCTATCGCAATCATATTGTTCTGCTCTGTCATCTTTTCTGGATTTTCAAAACAATGCGCTTTGGGCTTTTTCAAAACCGCTTCTTTCATAGTCTCTTCCAAGCGCCGCCTCTTTTCCTCCTCTGAACCGTCTCCCCGCAAGATGTTCCGTAAATCCACTCCATCTTCATAACAAAGGCAAGTCTTTAAAAATCCCTGAGCCGTCAGACGAACTCGGTTGCAGCTTTGACAGAATTTTCCATGGATAGCGCTAATAAATCCAATGCTTCCCTGAAAGCCCGGAATCTGATAATACACCGCAGGACCAGACCCATGGACTCTATAATCTTCTGCCATTCCCGGATAATCCTGTATGATTCTGGAAATCAATTTTTCGTGACTCACAGAAAGAAACTGTTTGCCGCAGCCAATAGGCATCATCTCAATAAAGCGCACGTCCACCGGATATTCTCTGGCCAGCTCAAGCATCCTTTGACAGTTGTCATATCCCAAGTCCAGAGAAACTGCATTCACCTTCACACAGACAGAAGACGCGGCCGCGGCCCGAAGGCCCTCCATCACCAGGGCAAGGCCGTCTGTTCCTGTCAGCCTTTTATACGTCTCTTTCTCCCTGGAATCCAGGCTGATATTGATTCCGTCAATCCCCGCCTCTAAAAGCAGTTTAAAATACTGATTCAGCAAAACGCCATTGGTCGTAATCGTCACTTTCTCAATTCCCGAAATCCCTTTGAGCATTCGGACCAAATCACAACACCCCTTGCGCACCAATGGTTCCCCGCCGGTCACTTTGATATGACGAATCCCTAAAGCCGCGCCCACAGCCGCAATCTGACAGATTTCCTCCATAGTCAGAATATCTGCCATCGGAACCCAGGATACTCCATTTGGCATGCAGTAAATGCAGCGCAGATTGCACCGGTCCGTAATGGATATTCTCATATAATCAATTTCTCTGTTGTAACCATCAACCATGATTCTGCTCTCTTTCCCCTTCACTATAACATCCATGAATCGGATGACGGAACTCTCCGCTTTTTCCTCCCGTTTTTTCCAGTAAGTATACGCTTCCGATTTCCATAGACTTGTCCACAGCCTTACACATATCGTAAATCGTCAAAAGGGCCACAGTGGCTCCAGTTAAAGCCTCCATCTCAACCCCAGTCTTCCCCTTCGTCCTGGCCGTGCACAGAGCCTGTATCTCACAGTTCTCTTCCTTCACCTGAAAATCCACAGACAGCATAGTCAGATTCAGCAGATGGCACAGAGGAATCAATTCCCAGCACCGTTTTGCTCCCATGATTCCGGCGGTTCTGGCTACTCCCAGCACGTCGCCTTTTTTCATGGTTTTATTCATCACCTTTTCCAGACATTCCCTGCTCATAAAAATACTTCCGCAGGCCACCGCCTCTCTATTCGTCTCCGTCTTATCTCCCACATCCACCATCCAAGCGTTTCCCTTGTCGTCAAAATGTGAAAAATCCATACTTACCACCCCTTTCCAAATCCGCAGTTGGGGAAGGTGCAAAAATCGCAGTTCAGACACAGGCCGCCTTGCCCTAATGCCCCTAAATCCTCTGCAGTCACCTCATCATCAGCCATCACCCTTGGCAGAACCAAATCAAAAATCGTCCTCTTTGCATACATGACGCAGCCAGGAAGTCCCATGATGGCCACTGTCCTGGGATTTTCTTCTATCACCTCATAATAAGCCAGCAAAAACATGGCTCCAGGCAGCACCGGCGCGCCGTAAGATACCACTTTTGCTTTTGTGTTCTTAATAGCAAGAGGCGTCTTGTCGTCTGGGTCCACGCTCATGCCTCCTGTGCAGATCACCACATCCGCTCCCTTGTGAATCATATCCAAAATAGAATTTGTCACCTTCTTGTCATCGTCATTCCAGGTCACATGGTCTATGATTTCTGTGTCAAACTCCTTTAACTTCTCCTCAATCACCGGAGTAAAGGTATCTTGAATCCTCCCATAATACACTTCGTTCCCTGTGGTAATAATCCCTACCTTCTTATGCAAAAAAGGCTTCAGTTCCAAAATCGGTCTGCCTTTTGTGGCCTCCATAGTCGCTTTCCTGGCCGCCTCCATCTTTTCTTCCTCTATGACCAGAGGAATGATACGGGTTCCCGCCAGTTTATCTCCCGCTTTTACCATGGTGTTCCCATGTCTGGTGGCAATCATCATCTGGCCGAATCCGTTGACTGCTTTGAGTCCTGCATCATTTACTTTCAAAAGTCCCCGGCACCCAGCCGTCAGCTCAACCTTTCCCTCCTTGACCTGAGAGCGCTCCATATGTTCCCCTTTACACATTCCACAGAGGATTTCTGCTGCCTCATTTTCATGAAGCATCCCTTCCTCTTTTTCCCACACATAAAGCTGATCCTTGCCGACGCTTAAAAGCACCGTAATATCTTCCTTTGTCACAATGTGTCCTTTCCGAAACACAGCATCTTTTGTGACTCCTTTTATGATTTGAGTTATATCATGGCAGAGGACAGCCCCCTCTGCATCTACAGTCTGAATTAATTTCATCTATTGTTTCCCCCTGATTCCTTTTCCAAAATAATCCTGATAAAGATTGTCTGCACTTTTCTGCACCTCTTCCACCAAGCTTTTATATTGCTTCAGCAGCCGCTTTCCCTCTCTTGTCAGCATAGTTCCGCCGCCTCCTAACCCGCCTGCCCGCCGCTCTGTTACAGGAAAACCCAGCTGCCGCTCCGCCTTTTTGATCAGGCGGCTTCCTTTACTGTAGGACATCTCCATCTGAACGCACGCTTCCTGAATTGAACCCGTTTTTTCAATATTTTCCAAAAGCTGCGCTGTGCCAGGACCAAAAAATACCTTATTGGCAGTCAAGCACACCCGAACCAGAGGATGAATCGGATATCCTCCTCCTCTCTCATAGTTCCATTGGATCAGCTTTTCATATTCTTCCTTTGTGTTCACTCCACGAACAACACCCTCATCCTTTACTTCCACATGGGTGATAGGAACCCCTTTCCCGTCCTGCTTCCAAAATTGCTCTGCCGCCTCACAATATAAAAGGATCGGAAAAGCTGACGTTCCTTCATAGACAGCTCGTACATACTTCGCATCCACCATCAGCATTTGGCGATAGGTGTCTGGTAAAATAGCTGGCAGATTCATGGGCAGAAACAAGATGCGCTGGCACTCTCCCGCTATCGCCCTTGCCCCCATTTTAAATCTCTCCGCCATCTGCGTTTCTTCAAATCGTTCGCTTTTCAAAAACTGTACGGTATTATAAAAAAGATGTTCCTCCAGCTTCTCAGAAAAAGAATCTGTCACAATCAAAATAGGAGAAACATTCAGCTCTTCCAATGTGGTAATAATATGAAGGGCAATCGTAGAGTCGCCAAAGGGTAGCATAGGGTTCCACGTTTCCTTTCCTGAAAAGGACTCTGTGGCAACCAACACCGCTCCTGTCTTTCTCACATTCCCGCCCGTCCTTCCTGTTGCCTTTCATAACAAATTATACTGTACTTTGTCAGAAAAAACAAACGATTTTTGGACAAAAAAATAATTCCCGAAGGAATTAAGAAGGGTGGATACAGGGATTCGAACCCTGGGCCTCCAGAGCCACAATCTGGCGCGCTAACCAACTGCGCTATACCCACCATAGTCATATGATATTTTAAAAAATAGTAATCATACGAGACGAGCCTGAAGGGATTCGAACCCCCGACCCACGGCTTAGAAGGCCGTTGCTCTATCCAGCTGAGCTACAGACTCAAAAGCGGGTGATGGGAATCGAACCCACATATCCAGCTTGGAAGGCTGGTGTTCTACCACTGAACTACACCCGCAAATCATATAATGGAAAACTATTTTCTCCAATCGGGGTGACAGGATTCGAACCTGCGACTTCCTGGTCCCAAACCAGGCGCTCTAGCCAAACTGAGCCACACCCCGATTTGCGAAGCAAATTTGTTCTCTTTGCAACGCAAGAGTTATTATATACTAAGAGTCAAATCTTGTCAACTGTTTTCTTTCCATTTTCGGAAAACTTTTGAAAAAATTTGTCTGAGACGTCAGAAGCTTTTAATCTCCACAGCTTCCATCCAGCATAAACCAAAATTCCACCCCATCTTCTACATTTTTCACTCCATACTTTTTATGATGAGACTCCATAATGGCTTTCACAATGGACAGTCCCACTCCGCTTCCTCCATATTCTCTGGTCCTGGACTTATCAACCTTATAAAATTTTGTCCAGATATTGGGAAGCTCCTCCTGTGGAATATTGGCTCCTGTGTTTCTTACTGTCACTTTCACATCATTCCCACACTCGTCAATCTCAATCCAAATCACCTTTTCCCCATCCAAATGGTTTAAGGCATTGCTCAAATAATTTGTCACAACCTCCTCAATTTTAAATTCGTCTGCCCACACATACACTGGAGAGTTTCTGTCAAAGCGAATCACAGCCTCCTTCTGCTGAATCAAAATCTCGGATGCCGTCAAAACCCCTCGTATCAATTCTGTTAAGTCAAAACGCTCCAGGCTTATCTGATCATTGCCAAATTCCAAAGCTGTCAACGTCAAAAGCTGACGGACCATTTTATTCATCTTATTGGCCTCGTCCATAATCACTTCACAGTAATAATCACGGCTTTCCGCTTCCTCGGCCATGCCTTCTGTAAGTCCCTCTGCATATCCCTGAATCAGGGCAATCGGGGTCTTGAGCTCATGGGAAACATTGGCGATAAAATCTTTACGCAACTCATCAATCTGTATTTTCTCTTCAATATCCTTTTGGAGTTCATTATTCGCTGTCTTTAGCTCCCCAATGGTTTCCTTCAATTTGTCTGAAAGAATGTTCATACTGTTTCCTAAAATACCGATTTCATCATGGGCGTCTCCCTCATATTTTGCATCAAAATCCAGGCTAGACATCCGTTCCGAGATATTAGCCAGTTTCAATATGGGAGATGTGACCATTTTGGTAGTAAAAAAAACAACAATGCTGCCAAAGAGCAAAGCCGCAATTCCCACATAGGCTAAAAAGCGATTCGATAAATTTACGCTCTCCTTGATGCTCTCTAATGGGGTGGACATGATGAAAATAGTATTGTTATCAGAGAAAAATCCCCAGCATTCCAGGTAAAAGGTTCTGGAACGCACGTCAAAAGTTCTCTGAATCGTATAATTCTCTTCTTCCTCTATGAGTTCAGCTCTGTGGCTGTTTCTTCCTAAAATATAATTTCTGGCCTTTTCCAGCATAAATTTTGCATCCCTCGCAGAGGACACAATCACCTTATCATTGATTCCATCCACAATGACAGTCATGATATTATATTTATCATTTAATCTTTTTAACAACTCTACGGCCGCCGTCTGCTCCCCGCTGTCCAGGGCCTCCCCATCAGCAAACTCATCGCCAATCGTCTTTCCCTCCTCAAGGCTGGCTATCACCTGCGCGTCGATTTGCTCATAGGCCAGTTGAAGGGTTGAAACTTTTTGCGTGATATAGAAATTTTCCAAAAGCCAGTTATTAATACACCAAATTCCCACTAAAATGACTGCCATAAGTCCGATAAAAATCAATGTAAAACGCACGCGGATGGATTGTTTCATTCACTCACCTCAAATTTGTACCCCATTCCCCAAATCGTCTTAATATATTCGCCCTTCTGTCCCATCTTACTGCGGAGCTTCTTCACATGGGTATCTATCGTTCTGGCGTCTCCAAAATAGTCATAATTCCAGACATGATTCAGAATCTTCTCTCTGGAAAGAGCCAGTCCCTGACTTTCTGCAAAATACGTCAAAAGCTCAAACTCTTTATAGCTTAATTCCACCGGCATACCATCTATAGTAACCTGATGCGCTCCTTTATCAATCTGGATTCCCCCTACCTCTAACACGTCGCTTGAGGCGCCCTTGCTTCTTCGCAAAATGGCCTCCACTCTAGCCACCAAAATTTTAGGACTGAATGGTTTGGAAATGTACTCGTCAACCCCTAGCTCAAATCCCTGAAGTTCGTCTCTCTCTTCCCCTCTGGCAGTCAGCATCATAATGGGCACCTTAGAATGCTTGCGGATCGTCTTTAAAACCTCCCATCCGTCCAGCTTTGGCATCATCACATCCAAAAGAATCAGGGCAATATCCTTATATCTGAAGAATAACTCCAGCGCCTCTTCTCCATCTTTCGCCTCCAGAACCTGAAAACCTTTTATCATCAGAAAGTCCTTAACCAGCTTCCGCATTCTGGCCTCATCATCCACCACCAAGATTCTTAACTGTTCCATAACAACCCCTCCGAATCATACAAAGCAATGCTTTTCCTTCGTTCTCACTGACATTCTATCAAATCATTTGTCGCTTTTCTATAGTTTCACAGAGTTTTCACAATTCAGCTTAAAACAGGCCTGAAACCAAAGTTATGGAATCAGACCTGTCCTTCTTTTTTATTGTTATTTAGTTTCCTTCGTATGTAATTACGGAATGCACGTCATACCCAGCCAATTTTTCTCTGCCTTTTAAACCTGCTAATTCCATGACAAAGCAAATCTTTACTACTTCTCCGCCTAACTGCTCAATCAATTTGATAATGGCTTCAATGGTCCCTCCAGTGGCAATCAAATCATCTATAATGACAACTTTTTGTCCAGGCTGAATGGAATCCTTATGCATCTCTATCACAGCGCTTCCATACTCCAGATCATACTCCATAGACACGGTCTCACATGGAAGTTTTCCCTTTTTGCGCACAGGAATAAAGCCTTTCTTCATCGCATAAGCCACTGGAACACCAAAAATGAAACCTCTGGATTCCGGCCCAACCACCAAATCAAAATCTACTTCCTTTAACGAATCCATGATACTGTCAATAGCAAGGTGGAGACCGTCTGCATCCTGCAAAATCGTGGTCACGTCACGGAAAATAATTCCCGGTTCTGGAAAATCTGGAATACTTCTCACATAATCTTCTACCTTTTTCATCTGTTACCTCTCCCTTTCATCTGTTATAATTTTATAATACTCTTTCGCCTGACAGGAATCAAGGCCTTTTCTACAACTCATACGGAGTCACCTGGTATACATAATAATTTAACCAGTTGCTGTACAGGGTATTCGCCATATTCCTCCAACAAAGCACAGGTTTTGCAAATGGGTCGTCATTTTCATAATAATTACAGGGGAGCTGCGGATTTAACCCTTTTTCCAAGTCGCGATGGTATTCGCTGTTTAAGGTCATTCTGTCATACTCTGGGTGTCCCTGAACAAAAATCTGCCTTCCGTCTCGGCTCATAATCAAAAATAGTCCGGCCTCCTGGGAGTCCGCCAGAATCTGAAGGTTGGAGTGCTTCTCCACATCTTCTCTGCGCACCTCTGTATAGCGGGAATGAGGAGCCATAATGTAGTCGTCCATGCTCCTGGTTAAAGGTACTTTGTGATGAAGGACCCTGTGCTCATAAATCCCGCTCAACTTTTTATCCCGCAAATATTTGGGGATTCCATAGTGATAGTAAAGCCCTGCCTGGGCTCCCCAGCAGATATGCAGTGTAGAAGTGACATGCTCTTTCGTCCACTCCATAATCTTTGAAAGCTCATCCCAATATGTGACCTCTTCATAGTCCAGCATTTCCACCGGCGCTCCGGTAATGATCATTCCGTCATATTTTTTCCTGCAAATTTCCTCAAACGTCACATAGAACTTGTTGATATGGCTGGCCGATGTATTTTTAGACACATGTGTACACAGCATGAGAAACGTACAGTCAATTTGCAGCGGCGTGTTGGACAAAGCCCGTAAAAGCTGTGTCTCCGTCTCCTCTTTGATTGGCATCAGGTTCAGAATCAGAATCTCCAGGGGACGGATATCCTGAGTTCTGGCACGATCCTCATCCATGACAAAAATATTTTCTGACTCCAGTATCGCCTTTGCAGGTAAATCTCTCTGTATTTTAATTGGCATGATACTCTCCCTCTAACAGTTTCAGGAAATCCTCTTCTGATAAAATGGGAATCCCCAAATCTCTGGCCTTTTTATTTTTAGATGATGTGGATTTCACATCATTATTTATCAGGTAAGTAGTTTTGGAAGTAACAGACCCGACGGCTTTTCCGCCTTTTGACTCAATCAGCTCCTGAAGTTCTTTCCGGTTCGTAAAATGATTCAAAGAGCCTGTGATGACAAAATTCATTCCTGCAAAAGTGCTCTCAGTCTGTGTCTCCTCCACCTTTTCAATCTCAAGTTCTGCCAAAAGATGTTCCACAATTTGGCAGTTCTTCTCTGAGGCAAAATACTGCTGCCACGCCTCAGCTAAAACACCTCCGATCCCATCCACCTCTGTCAGCTCTTCTGACTCTGCCTTTTCCATGGCAGAAAAGTCATACTGAAAGTGTCTGCACAGCATCTTGGCATTAGCCAGCCCGATTCCGGCAATGCCAAGTCCATAAATAAGACGTACCAGCGTGGTATGCTTTGCCTGAGAAATTGCCTGGATCAGATTTTCATAAGATTTTTCTCCGAATCCTTCCATAGAGACGATCGCCTCTTTATGACGGTCCAGATGAAAAATATCTGCATATTCTTTAATAAATCCGGCAGCTATAAATTTCTCAAGGGTGGCTTCCGAAAGCCCGTCAATATTTAAAGCATCCCGGCTGACCAGCAGGGTAAAGCTCTTTATCTTTTTAGCCTGGCATTCTGGATTCGTACAATATAACGCCTTTACATCGTTTATCTGTTGAATCTTTGTAGCGCCGCCGCAAACTGGACAGGCGGACGGAATCTCCTTCACTCCGCTTCTGGTCAGGTTGTCAGCGATTTGAGGAATAATCATATTAGCTTTATAGACAGTTATAACATCCCCTGCTCCCAGCTTTAGTCCTTCCATAATACTGACATTGTGAACGCTGGCCCGACTGACGGTGGTTCCCTCCAGCTCCACTGGTTCAAACACCGCCACAGGATTAATGAGTCCCGTTCTGGAAGGGCTCCACTCAATATAGGAAAGCTTAGTCTGGCGAATCTCGTCCGCCCATTTAAAGGCAATAGAATGCCTGGGAAATTTAGCCGTCCTCCCCAGAGATTCCCCATAAGCAATGTCATCAAAGGTCAATACCAGTCCGTCAGAGGGAACATCATAGCTTTGAATGCGGACGGAAAAGTCCTCCACCGCCTTGGATAAGTTCTCTGTCGTCACCGCCCTGTATTCCACAACGGTAAACCCTTGGGAAACCAGCCATTCAAACTGCTTCTTTCTGGAATTCTCAAAGTCGATCCCGTCTGCCTGTACCAACGCAAAGATCAGACAGTTCACATGGCGGCCTGCCGTTATCTCATTGTTTAACTGGCGGACAGAACCTGCACAAAGATTTCTGGGATTCTTATATCGGGCCTCCACCTCTTCAATCTCTTCATTCATTTTTTCAAAGTCGGAATACCGTATCACCGCCTCGCCCCTCAAAACCAATTTTCCCATAAATCCAATTCTTAAGGGGATATTTTCAAATGTCCTGGCATTGCTGGTAACGACCTCGCCGATTTCTCCGTTCCCACGGGTTACAGCCTTTTGCAAAATTCCGTTTTCATATGTCAGCACAACCGTCAGACCGTCTAATTTCCAGGACAAAAGTCCTTTTTGGTCTCCCAGCCATTCCTGTAGAGCCTCTACTTCCTTGGTCTTGTCTAAGGACAGCATAGGAATGGGATGGGCCTCTTTGGGAAGTTCACTTAAAACCTCATATCCTACTTTCTGAGTGGGACTTCCAGACAAAATGATTCCTGTCTCCTTTTCTAAAGCAGCCAGCTGGTCATACAGTCTGTCATATTCAAAATTGCTCATAACCTCCCTGCTCTCCTGATAGTAGGCTCTGGCTGCCTGTAAGAGCGCTGCTGTCAGTTCCCTCATTCTGGCAATCTTATTTTCTTCCATGTTTGCAATGCTCCTTTTTCTGGCTTTCTGCATAGGATAGACTGGTAGAGGACTCCAGTAATTTTATCAGCTCTTGATATTCCTCCAAAGTCACCCTTCGATACGTTCCTGTCTTTAGGTTTCCAAGCCTCACATTCATAATACGCACCCGCTTTAGCTCCAGCACACGACATTGAAGAGCTTGACACATTCTCCGAATCTGCCGGTTCAATCCCTGGGTGAGAATAATACGAAACTCCTGCTTCCCCACAGACTCCACCTGACAAGGTTTTGTCATCACATTTAGTTCCTTCAGCCACACGCCTTTTCGCATATTCTTCAAAAACTCTGCCGTTATAGGTCTGTTGATGGTCACAAGATATTCTTTTTCATGCGCATTGGAAGACCGCATAATTTTATTAACCAAATCTCCCTGATTTGTCATGAAAATCAAGCCTTCCGAATCTTTATCCAGTCTTCCGACAGGGTAAACCCGCTCTGGATACTTTACCAGCTCTACAATATTCATTGCCCTGTCGTTATCTGAGGTGGTGCACACCACGCCCTTAGGCTTATTGACAGCCAGAAGAACCGGCCCGAGCCGCTTTTGTTCTCTGCCTCTCTTTTCTCCTACGATTGTACCATTACAGATAATGTGTTGTCCAGGGCCGACCCTTGTTCCCATAACCGCCGGATTGCCATCCACCAGCACGCAGCCCTTTTCAATCAGACGGTCCGCCTCCCGCCTGGAGCAAATTCCCATCTCACTTAAATATTTATTCAGACGGATACTTTCTGTTTCCTTATTCTCGTTCATTCGTTCCAACTTTTCTTATTTATTTTATAAACATCGCATCGCCAAAGCTAAAAAAACGATACCGCTGCCTGACTGCCTCCTGGTATGCGCTTAATACATGCTCCCGCCCAGCTAAGGCAGATACAAGCATCACAAGCGTAGATTCCGGTAAATGAAAATTGGTCAAAAGCCCGTCCAGAACCCGAAAACGATAACCAGGATAAATAAATATCTCCGTCCACCCTCGCCCCGCTTTTACCATTCCGTCTTCTGTTGCCGCCGACTCTATGGTTCTGCAGCTGGTGGTTCCCACACAAATCACACGGCCCCCCTGCTTTTTTGTGGTGTTAATCATTTCTGCCGCAGCCTCCTCCACCATGTAATACTCTGAGTGCATATGGTGGTCCAGCACGTTTTCCACCTTCACAGGGCGAAACGTCCCTAAGCCTACATGGAGCGTCACACGGGCAATCTTCACTCCCATCTGTTCAATCTGCTCCAACAATTCCTTAGTAAAATGAAGGCCCGCCGTAGGCGCGGCCGCAGAACCCTCATGTTTGGCATAGACAGTCTGATAACGATTTTTGTCTTGAAGCTGATGGGTAATGTACGGCGGCAATGGCATTTGTCCCAGCCTGTCCAAAATCTCTTCAAAAATCCCATCGTATGCAAATTGAATCAACCGGTTTCCTTCCTCCACCACGTCGGCAACCGTACCTTTTAACATCCCATCGCCAAAAAGAAGCACAGTTCCCGGCTTTGCCTTTTTCCCTGGCTTTACCAGAGTCTCCCACACATCATGTTCTCTGCGTTTTAGCAAAAGAACTTCTATCTTTGCCTGCGTATCCTCTTTTACGCCAAATAATCTGGCCGGAATTACTTTCGTATCGTTCAGCACCAGGCAGTCTCCCTTTTTCAGATAAGACACAATCTCCCGAAATCCTCTGTGCTCCACTTCACCGGTCTCCCTGTCAAGAACCAAAAGTCTGGAAGATGAGCGGTCTTTTAGCGGGTCTTGGGCAATCAATTCCTGAGGCAATTCAAAATTAAAATCTGATACATTCATATGACCACATTCCTCTCCTTTTATCCAATCGTAATCTGAGATTCTCCCAATGTCCCATAAATCTCCTTTAACTTTTCTTCCGAATCCACAGCCTCTTCCTGCGCTTTTTGGACCTGGGAAATAAGCGCTTTTACATCCTCTCGTTCCCCAACTTCCCTGATATATGCCGCCTCCTCTTCTGACACTTCCTGGGTCATAATATATTGACCATTCTCGGTCTTCTTCCCATAAGCCCACGTCAATACCGGAACAAGCGTCTCTACTTCCCGATATTGCAGCTCAAAATAAGGAAACATGACATAGGAATCCTCCTCTGGCCCTTCTATGGAATAGCAGGATATATTTTGATACCCCTTTACACTGGCTTTTACCAGCTCCATTTTTTCCCTCTCACCAGATAACTCTTCCTCTGTCATCTCACCTTTTCCAAAAACAGCGCCCAAAGCCTCTGGGTCACAGTCCTTTTTCGCCTTACAATACACCTGTACCAGCTCTAAAAGCTCCAAAACCTCATCCCGCTTTAAAGAATACTGAGAATGATCTGCTTCCACTACTGGCTGTGAGGCTATTTCTGACTCTGATATGGATTCTGGCTCTGTTAGCTGTTCTGGCTCTGATTCTGACTGACTGGTCTCTTCGCTTGCAAAAACAGAGGCTTCTTCTGTCGTCTCTGTCTCCTTTGGGGCGTCTGAGTCTGCTTTGATAATCACAACGATCAATAGGAGCACGACCACCGGAAAAATCGCAAAACGCAGATACCGCGTAATTCCTTCATCTGGTAAAATATTCCCGTTTCTTTTTTTCTGCACTGCTTATGCCTCCTGAAGGATGGAATTTTTTTCAATTTCCTCTTGCATCCTTGGCTATGTTATTGTATTATATAGACAATGCGTCTGTAGCTCAGTGGATAGAGCAGTGGCCTCCGGAGCCGCGTGCGTAGGTTCGATTCCTATCAGACGCATTCTTTTTATTTCACACCATATTTCTAGTTCCATTCCCACTCCGTTCCCTATTATATCACCTTCCGTTGAAATTGAACAGGCTTTATTGGCGCAACTCTTCAACTCTTAAGGACACTGTAACTTTGTCAGATTCGTCTTGTAGCCCCGTAAAAATCATGTTAAAATGAAACAATAGCAGATCATCTGCAGAGTATAAAAAACTTAGAGAGAGGAGAGATAAGAGTATTTATGATGCGAAAAAAATATTTACACGAGATCATTTACGTCTTATTCCTCATAGCCGCAATCATTGTCCTGTTCTTCTGGTATACAACACAGAACAGTACTCGTATGGAGGAGAGAAACAAAAATTATGCGGCAGATTCTGCACGTCTGATGGCAGTTCAGATAAATGATGATCTGAATAACGCCCTGAATCTCATTGATACCTATTCCTATTTTGTAGGTCAGAGCCTGTCTGAGCCAATGGTTACAGCTCAGATGTTAAAAGAGATGGAAAAGAACTCTTTATTCGATGCCCTGATGTTTACAGACTTAGAAGGTGTCGATTACTGCTCAGATGGACGGACCGCAGATGTGACAGACCGAGTCTTCTATCAGGACGGCATCAAAGGAGGCAGAGACTTTTACGTTATATTTGAACCGCATTTTTTTGATGAAACTATGGTATGTTTTTACAGCCCAGTTTACTATAAAGAAGAAATTATAGGTGTGCTTCGCGGCGCATATCTGGCAAAGGAATACCTTCAAAGCATGCTTTCCACCACCTATTTCGGAGAAAAAGCAGATGTATTCTTATGTACCGCAGATGGAGAAGTGATTGCAAATTCTAACAATGATTCCTATGACAGAAATCTGGTTGCCATATTAACAGAATCTCATGTGATTGATGAAAAGACAGCGGCCAAAGTAAACGATGTCTTTAAAGACGATAGGGACGGGGCTTTTGTCTGTTCCTCTGACAGCAAAATAGATAACATCTGCGTTATCCATCTGCCTAAAAATGAATTTGTCCTTGTTCAGACCTTTCCTAAAAGCGTGACTCAAAGCATGATACGGGATGAAAATCTGGTTGGCATTCGTTTAGAAATCATGTTGATTGGATTATTCCTTATCTATATTATAGTCCTTCTTATCAGGGCCGGCCGCAGCAAAAAACAATTGGAAAAGAAAAACCGGGAAATGGGTTACATTATTCATGGCGTTAACATCTTGTTTTCCCGCTTTGCCATGGTAGATCTTGAGGCGGAGACCTACCAATATCTCTCTGGAACAAAGCCAGAAGGCAGCGGCCTGGAGGATAGTGGTAATTATGAAGACTTATCCAATTATCTGTGCTCTATCATTATAGAGGAAGACATCCGCCGAGAATTTTGTGAATCCATCCAGAAAGATTCCATAATCGAAGCCCTGAAAAAACATAATTATCTCCATTTTGAGTGCCATGTACTGCGAAACGGACATCCTGAATGGGAGCATGTGAATATTGTTGGTCTGGAAACGTCTATGGGCAGAACCAGCAAAATTTTATTTTTCCGTCAGAATATTACAGAACTTAAAGAAAAAGAGTTGCGTATTCAAGCTGAAATGTCCCTTGCAAACCGCAAAGAACGACAGTATCGAACCGCCATAACCTCCAATGCTTTCTCGAATTTTGAATTCAATCTAACCCAAGATTTGATAGAGTCTGATATTATACGCATCATAGACGGAAAAGAAGTATCTCTGCTTGAAAAAATAGGATTACAAGCACCATGCAAAGCTTCAGAATGTTTTGAAAAATGGAAAGCCTTTGTTTTACAGGAATCCATGGCAGAGTACAGTACGGTTGTTAATATTGAATATCTAAAAAAACATTTCGCGCAAGGAGAAACAGAAGTAACTGTTGATTATTGGGGATTGGCTTCCGCCAATATGCAAATCTGCGTCAGACAATCCTTTATCATGACTCAGGATGATGAAAGCGGCGATATTATCGCAATGGTGGTAAGTAAAGAGATTACGGACGTGGTGAAAAAACAGAAAGAGCAGACTCAGGCTTTGCAGGACGCATTGATGCAGGCGCAGCATGCCAATAGGGCAAAAACCACCTTCCTGTCCAATATGTCCCATGATATCCGCACGCCAATGAACGCAATCATTGGATTCGCTACCATTGCCGCCAGCCATATTGATAACAAAGACCAGGTAAGAGACTGTCTGCAAAAGGTTCTTTCCTCCAGCAATCATCTTCTGAGCCTGATTAACGATATTCTTGATATGAGCAGAATCGAGAGTGGAAAAGTTCAGATCAAAGAGCAGGAATGTAATATTTCTGAACTCATGCATAACCTGGTAAATATTATTCAGCCCCAGGTGAAAGCTAAACAGCTGGAGTTGTTTATAGATACCTTTGAAGTTGTTAATGAGGATGTACTGGCGGATGCCTTAAAGATTAATCAGGTATTTATCAATCTGATGAGCAACGCCGTAAAATATACACCTGCAGGCGGCACCATTTCCTTCCGAATTATGCAGAAAACCACGTTTCGTCATGGATATGGGGACTATACCTTTATTATCAAAGATACTGGTATTGGAATGTCTCCAGACTTTGTGGCACATATTTTTGAGCCCTTTGAGCGGGAAGCGACCGCCACTCAGTCCGGCATTCAAGGCACAGGACTTGGCATGGCAATCACAAAAAATATTGTGGAAATGATGAACGGTTCTATCTCTGTGGAAAGCAAACTTGGAAAAGGAAGCACTTTTACGGTAGAACTTACCTTAAAATTACAGGATACAAAAAAGAATGCAGAACAGCTAAAAGAGCTTCACGGCCTGCGGGCGCTGGTTGTTGATGACGACTTCAATATCTGCGACAGCGTCAGCAAAATGTTAAAAAAACTGGGGATGCGTGCAGAGTGGACTACTTCTGGCAGAGAAGCCGCTTATCGGGCTAAACTGGCTCTTGAAGAAGGAGATTCCTATCACACTTATATTCTTGACTGGCAGATGCCAGAATTGAACGGAGTGGAAACCGCAAGAAAGATTCGCAAAATGGTGGGAGACAACGCTCCTATCATCATCCTGACTGCATATGATTGGTCGGATATTGAAGAGGAGGCAAAAGCTGCCGGAATTACTGCCTTCTGTGCCAAGCCGTTGTTTATGTCGGATTTAAAGTCTGCCCTTCTTGCTGCAAACAATCTGCTTGACAAAACAGAAGATGTTGCTCCATGGACCACGGCCGACTTTAAGGGGAAGCGGGTTTTGCTTGTAGAAGATATTGAGCTTAATCGGGAAATCGCAGAATTTATTCTAACAGAAGCAGGTTTCCTGGTTGATTGTGCTCCAGACGGAACCGATGCAGTATCCATGATGGAAAAAGCAGAAGAAAATTATTATGACGTCATCTTAATGGACGTTCAAATGCCTATTATGAATGGCTATGAAGCCACCCGCTCTATCCGCAATATGCAAAGAAAAGATGTAAAGGATTTGCCAATCATCGCCATGACGGCCAATGCGCTGGAGGAAGATAAAGAAGCGGCTTTAAAAAATGGCATGAGCGCTCATATTGCCAAGCCTTTAGATATGGACGTCTTTATCTCTGTACTGAATAAATTTGTAAATTAGTCTGGTAAAAGAAGCGGGGCTGCCGCTCCATAGACGATATTATCTATGGAGCAGCAGCCCTGCCTGTACCAAATGTTTTGCTAATACAGCGGTTGTCACCGTTCCTACTCCGCCGGGAACCGGCGTAGCCGCAAACGCCTTTTCTTGTATGGAATCAAAATCCACATCTCCGCAAAGTTTTCCGTCTTCTCTTACATGGATTCCCACGTCAATCACCACTGCCTCATCGCCCACATAATCATCGTTTAGCAATTCTGGCCTTCCTGCTGCCGCCACCAGAATTTCAGCTTGTCTGCAGGTTCCGGGAAGGTCTGCGGTCTTTGTATGGCACACAGTCACCGTGCCATTTTCCTTCATCATTAACATAGCCAGAGGTTTCCCTACAATCAGGCTGCGCCCTACAATTACAACCCGCTTTCCGGCAATCGGGATCTGATTCTCCTTAAGCATCCACACCACTGCCTCAGCAGTACAAGGCGCAAATCCCGTACCGTCTCCCATAAACACCTTGGCCATATTTGTCGGAGAAATCCCGTCCAAGTCTTTTTCTGGAAGAATCAGCTGATCAATTTCTTTTTCCTGTATCTGTTTGGGCAAAGGTTTCAAAAGCAAAATTCCTGTCACCCCAGGGTCCTGATTAATTTTCTGAAATCCGGCCCAAAACTCCTCATGGCTGATATTTTCGGGAAATTCATAGGACTGAGCCTGCAGACCAAAATTTTCCATTTTCTTTATGGCTCCGCGCTCATAAGACATGTCGTCTGGATTCTCTCCGACACGGACAATGGCAAGTTTTGGCACAAAACCGCTTCTCTTCTCCTGCAGCTTTTTTAAGTCTTCCTGGACCTGTTCCCTGATTTTTGCAGAAACCTCCGCTCCCTTTAATATCTTCATGTCATATCCTCGCTTTAAGTAGTTTTCAAACGCCGAAGTACTTTTTCATAAATACGATCTGCCTGCTCTACCCCTTCTTTCAAAAGCTGCTCTGCTTTTTGATTCAGCTCCTCTGCCTTCTGACTGTTTTTCATGGATTTGGTGTTGATATAAATATTCATGACTCCGCCTGTAAGAGCCGTTCTAGCAAACTGTACCGCTACCCCTACGTCGCTGACCGCCATAACGCTTCCCTTTTCTTCCAGTTCTGACAGAATTTCCAGAATTTTTACTGCCTTCTCCATAATTTCCATAGGAACCAGACTAGCCGCCAGCAAGTTCTTCTCCATTACCGCTTCCTTGTATGCCTTCTCTTCCTCTGTGCCAGAAGGAAGGCTATAGGCTGCGGCCAGAGGTGCAAAAACTTCTGCGTCTCTGTCTGCCAGGCAGGTCATTTCCTCTAACAGCCCCTGCAGCTGTCTCATCCATTCCTGCACATCATTTTCTACGTCTGCATATTTTTTCTTTCCTACCGTCAGATTCCCCACCATCAGCCCAAGGGCCGCAGCCAGAGCTCCCCCAAGGGATGAAGCTCCGCCGCCGCCCGGAGTCGGCTGTTTTGAGGACAATGCCTCCAGAAAGATTTCTATTTTCTGCTCTTTTATCATGTTCAGTTTCCCGTCATTCTTTCTTGTATAAAAATTCTTCTGGTAAAGTAACTTTAAAGTCTACTGCTAAATCTCGGAAATTTTGTGGGGAAATCGTCTGAAGCTTATCTGGGCGGATTGACAATACCTTTACTAAAATCTCCGCTGATTTCTCCACAGTGTGCATAAGTCCAAAGGTTAAATCAAAATCTTCTCCAGAACAGAACATGCCGTGATGCGCCCAGATTGCCACATCATACTTTTTCATCAGCTCGCTGGTTGCAACCGCAATCTCTCTTCCGCCAGGCACCATCCAACCGACAACTCCCACGCCGTCAGGAAATACCACCGGACACTCCGTAGCCATTTCCCAAAGCTCTCTTGTAAACACCCGATCCTCCAGAGGAAGAACAAAGGTCAATGCGATGGTATTGGCAGGATGGGCGTGATAAATCACCCTGTGCCTTCCTTCTGTAGCCGACCTCTTTACCTCATGATTCATGAGATGAGAAGGCAGTTCGCTCGTAGGCCTTCCACCGTTTACCAATCCCCAGCAAATACGGAAATTTTCACCTTTTGCATCTACTTCAATAATGCAGATGTTAGAAGCAGGGTCTAATATTACATTGCGAAAATATTTTCCGCTTCCTGTTACCAGAAAGTATTCGCCTGCCAGCTGTGGAACACTGGTTCCGATTTCCTGCCATGGCTTGTCAAAGGACAAGTCTTCCTTCACGCTGTCTACTTCCTCTTCCTTGATACGATAACTTAGATTGCCACCGTTTCTCTCATGCCAATTCTGTAAAAATCCATCGTTGCACATCCGAATAAATCCCTGCGCAAATCCTGCTTCCAATACCTTCATAGCTTATCCCGCCTTTCTTCCTCTCCAATCTTTATCTCTTGCTCAATACGTTTTTCTCATAGGACTCAACTTCCTCAAACCAGTCTTCCTTAGCTGGCACATGGTTTAATTCACAGAAATAATTCCACACATCACCGAAGGGATAACACTTTAACTCCTCAGACATCATCATTAATTTCGTGAAATTTCTCTCCTCCTGAAGTTTTGCCATCTCCTCATTAGGCTGAAGCAGAGCGAACAGCAAGGCTTTCTGCATATTTCTCATACCTACTACCCATGCGGAAATCCGGTTGATGCTGGCGTCAAAGAAATCAAGAGCCAGAAGCACTCTGTCTGCGCCGTTTCTCACAATTTCCTTTGCAATCTCTCTTGTCTCGTCATCAAACAATACTACGTGATCGCTGTCCCAGCGAACGGACCTTGTCACGTGAAGAGCTACTTTGTCAAAGAATAAAAGCATGGAAGGAATCTTGTCGGACACCACTTCTGTAGGATGATAGTGTCCATTATCGAGCAGACACAAAAGGTCATTTTTTGCAGCATAATTCATATAAAATTCATGAGAACCTACGGTATAGCTTTCCATTCCGATTCCAAATACCTTAGACTCCACTGCCACATATACTTTGCTGCGGTCATAGCCAATCGAAAGAATCTGGTCCAGAGAATCTTTCAGCCTCGCTCTTGGAGCGGTTCTGTCTGCCGGAATATCCTTAAATCCGTCTGGAATCCAGATATTCATGGTAACAGGACTGCCCAGCTCAGTTGCAATGTATTCCGAGATTTTTAAAGAAGCCTTGCAGTGGTCAATCCAGAACTTTCGGATTTCCAAAATCTCACTGGACAACGTTCCGTTTTCCGCCTTAGGGTGAGAAAAGCAGGTCGGATTAAAATCGATGCCTAGTCCTCTTGCTTTTGCAAACTCCACCCATTTTGCAAAATGCTTTGGCTCAATACTGTCCCTGTCCGCAGTCTGTCCGTCTTCAAAAATCGCATAGCTGGCATGAAGATTGATGCGATGCTTTCCCGGAATCAAACTTAACGCTTTGTCAATATCTGCCATTAACTCCTCTGGCGTTTTAGCCTTCCCAGGATAGTTTCCTGTGGTCTGAATGCCGCCGGAAAGGGCGCCTGCGCCATCAAATCCCACCACGTCGTCTCCCTGCCAGCAGTGCATGGAAACCGGAATCTTTTTAAGGGCTTCTAACGCTGCATCCGTATCCACTCCTATATTTTTGTACGCCTGCTTTGCTGCTTCATACTTTTCCCTGATTGTCATGAAAATGATCCTCCTGATTCATATTTATTTTAATCTAAATGGAACACCGGCGTCAAGTCAATACACACCGGGCTGTTGTCCTCATTGGTCTCCATGATATCTGCCATATAATCCCACCACTTACGATTGATAGGCGTGTCTGCCGACTTTGCCCATTGTTCTTCACTCTCTACTTCCAGATATCCATAGAGAACGTTAGTCTCCTTATCCAGATAAATAGAATAATTGCGCCCGCCATACTCGTGAATCATGTCTTTCATCTCATCCCACAAGGCATTGTGTCGTTTCTCATACTCCTCTGCCATACCGGGATACAAAAACATTTTAAACCCCTTCCTCACCATAATGAATCCCCTCCTTTTTCTTCTGATAACTTACGGCTCATATTTTTTGATCTCAAAAGACTTAAAAATAGCGTCTCTGGCTTCTGTAAGGCTTTTGTACTCTCCAGCCCGAATCATCTGCGCAGTCAGATTCCCAATAGCCGTGGCCTCCGTAGGCCCTGCATAAACAGGCCGCTTGGTATACTTGGCTGTAAGATGGTTCAGATAATCCGCATTGGCTCCTCCTCCTACAATATGGATTTGGCTATAGTGAGCTTTTACAGCCTGCTCCAGCTCCTCAATGGTCTGCCCATAGCACTTAGCCAGACTGTTATAAATCACAGCCCCTAACTGAGCCGGAGTTTCAGGAACCTGCTGCCCTTCCTTTCTGCAATAATCCTTCACAGCCTGAATCATACTTTCCGGAGCCAGAAAGCCGTCGTCATTACAATCTACCAAGGACGGAATCGTCTCCTTTGAGGCCATGTCGCAGATTTCTCCAAAGGAATAGTCCTGCCCCATTAAGGCCAGCTCTTTCTTTACAGATTGAATCATCCAAAGCCCCATAATGTTTTTTAGATAGCGGAACCGATATTCATAACCGCCTTCATTGGTGAAATTGTGCTTCATACTTTTAAGAGAACAATCGGCTTCTTTCCTTTCTGTCCCCATAAGAGACCACGTTCCAGAACTAATATACAAAATATTTTCTTCGTTGGATGGAACTGCAAGAACCGCTGAGCCTGTGTCATGAGTTGCAGGAAGCACTACCTTGCACTGGTATCCAACCTCCTTTTGAATCTCTTCTGTCAGTTCTCCTACCAATGTTCCAGGCATGGAAAGCTCTCCGAACCAATTTAGGGGATACCCCAGCTTCTCAATCAGCTCATAATCCCAAGTGTTGGTCCCAGGGTTTACCAGCTGGGTGGTGGTGGCATTGGTATATTCCTGTTTCTTTACTCCAGTAAGGCAGAAGTGAAAATAATCTGGAATCATCAACATGGTTTTGGCCTTATCCAAATACTCTGGATGCTGCCTCTTCACCGCCATAAACTGATAAATTGTATTAAAAATCTGCTTCTGAATCCCCGTCTTCTGATACAATTCCTCCAAAGAAATATCTTTGTATACCTGATCGTCCATTCCCTTCGTGCGTCCGTCCCGATATCCAACCACATTTCCCACAATCTGATTTTGCTCATCCAACAGCACATAATCCACCGCCCAGGTGTCAATCCCCAGGCTGACAGGAATCTTGCCCAGCTCTTTACATCGTTTCATTCCCGCTATTATATGGGAAAATAACGCCTCTACATCCCAGCATAAATGCCCGTCTATCTGTTTCATACCATTGGGAAAACGATAGATTTCCTCTAATACCATGCGTCCTTGTTTTACATGCCCCAAAATATGCCGGCCGCTGGAAGCCCCAATATCGACAGCCAAATAGTATTGCTCCATAATGTCCTCCTCTCACCCCGTTTCTGCTTTTATTATAACGACTCATTCAGAAAAAAGGAAGGACGTAGTTCACAAAAAACTGCGTCCTTATTTGCACAATACCGTATTCTGTGGTAAACTCCTTTTATAAGTCTGTTGACACAGGAAAGGATTGTCTATGAATCAGGAAATCATCAATCGTTTAAGCGTCATCACTGAGGAGGAACAGGAAATCCTCTCCGGCCGCCGCGAAATCGACCCTACCCGATATGCACATACAAAAGAATTGATTATTGACAGCGGAAAAATGCTGGAGCATGGAAAACTGATTCAAATCCGGCCTCATACCCGTTTTGTCCATTTTCCCAGACATCGTCATAATTATGTAGAGGTCATATATATGTGCCAGGGACAGACCACCCATCTTATTGACCAAACTCAGGTGCTATTAAAGACCGGAGAGCTTTTGTTTCTGAATCAAAATGCCATACAGGAAATTTATCCTGCCTCAGAGTCCGACATTGCCGTCAACTTCATCATCCTTCCCGAATTTTTTGATACTGCCTTCCACATGATTGGAGAAGAAAAAAATTATTTGCGGGATTTTCTCATCAGTTGTCTGCGTCAGGACAACCGCTATGGAAACTATCTCCATTTTCAGGTGGCAGATGTGCTCCCTATCCAGAATCTGATGGAAAATATGGTCTGGACCCTCTTAAATAACCAGCCTAACAAACGCAGCGTCAATCAAGTCACCATGGGCCTTGTGTTTCTGCAGCTGATACACCATACAGACCGCCTCCACTCCGATGACCAGTCTTACAATCAACAGTTGATTTTCCAGGTACTGCGCTACATTGATGAAAACTATCGAGATGGAGAACTGACAAAGCTGGCCATGCTTATGGGCTATGATGTTCCCTGGCTCAGTCGTTCCATTAAGCGCCTTTTAGGGAAAACCTATAAAGAGCTTGTGCAGCAGAAACGCTTAAATCAGGCCGTGTTTTTGCTGCAAAGCACCCGGCTTCCTATCGCCGACATCAGCGTAGCTGTAGGGTATGACAACACCAGCTATTTTCACCGTATTTTTCGAAAAGCCTACCATATGTCGCCAAAAGAATATCGGGAAAACAGCACTTTTTCTCCTATCTCTTAACGTCTCCGTTATCAAAGGGATCTCCGCATTCTGGACAGAACTTAGGCGGTTTGGAAGGGTCTTCTGGCTCCCATCCGCATTTGTCGCATTTATACTGCAAAGCGCCGGCTGGCTTTGGCTTTCCACACTCAGAACAGAATTTTCCTGTGTTCCTGGCTCCACAGGCGCAGGTCCAGAAGTTATCCTGAGACGGTCTGGGACTTCCGCACTCAGAGCAGAATTTTCCTGTATTGCCTGAAGCGCCGCAGGAACAGGTCCATCCTGCCTGTTCTGAAGCCTGCTGAGGCTGAGGGATCGGATTGTGCTGCTGTCCCATAGAAAACAGGCTCTGAGGATTCATGCCGCCTGCATTGGCTGCCATATTCATTCCCGCAAATGCCATCATCGGCCCGGTGCTGGTATTCGCAGCCGCAGACTTCATGGCCTGGGCCTGAGCGTCAACCAAATGAGCCGCAGCCATGTTTGGATTGCGCAGAGTTGCATTTCTCTGCAGTTCCTTGATCATTTTTTCGTCTTCCTCAGATGCCTTTACAGAGCTAACGCCAATCGAGCTGATGGCAATGCCATATTTTCCACCCCATTTATCTGACAAAACTTCATTTAATGCCTGAGATAAATCATTGGTGTGGCCAGGCAACGCACTATAGCGGATCCCCATATTGGAAATCTTGCCAAAAGCAGGCTGTAAGGCTGTGAGAAGTTCGCTTCTGAGCTGCGAATCAATCTTATCCCTGGTGTACTCTGTCTCTACATTTCCACAGATATTTTTATAGAAAAGAATGGGATCAATCATCCTATATGCGTACTCGCCATGGCACCGGATTGCGATGTCAATGTCCAGGCCTATGTTTCGGTCTACCACCCGAAATGGAACGGGGCTGGCAGTGCCATATTTATTTCCCATAATCTCCTTGGTATTGAAAAAATAGACCCTTTGGTCTTTGCCTGTATCTCCGCCAAAGGTAAACCGTTTCTTGAACTGTTCAAAACTATCTGCAAGTCCCTTTCCAAAACCGCCATAGAAAATCGTAGGCTCCGTAGAGGTGTCATAGACAAACTCTCCTGCCTCAGTACAAACCTCTGCAATAGCGCCCTGGTCCACAATAATCATACACTGACCTTCATTCACTGCAATGATGGAACCATTGGTAATCAAATTATCATTGCCCTTTGTGTTATAATTTTTCTTACTCTGTCGTTTCTCTCCTTTTTTTACCAAAACATTTCCAGACAAAGAAGGGCAGTAAAAATACTCTCTCCATTGATCCGCCAAAACGCTTTCAACTGCTCCTACGCCTACCTTTAAAAGTCCCATATTGAACTCCTCCTTATCTTTCCCTTGCCTTTTGGAGAGGCATAACCGTCTGTGCCTGTTTCTCCACTTATGTCTAAAATTTTACCACAACATTCTCATTATTGGAATTCCCAAATTGATACATTTCAAAAAACATCCCTCTGCCTCTAGGAAAACTATAAATTTACTGCTATACTTACCGTAGATTCTTATTGATGGAAAGGACTGTAAATCTTATGATGATTGAAATTGCCTCAAAAACAAAACCAGTTTCCCTGTTCACTCCTTTTTCTCCTGCTTCTTGTCGTGGGCCTTGGGAGAACCTTCCCACAGACCTGAAAGAACGCCTGATTCACCAGGGGGAACAATTTCTGAACTTTAAGTTTCCCTCGATTCTGGCTACAGACTTTATGGCCTTTTGTCGGACCGGAAACCGTGTCAATTATGAAGACAAGCTGTTTCAGCGGATGACGATCTTGGATTCTCTGGTTTTAGCCGAGTGCGCAGAATACAAGGGACGTTTTCTGGATGATATTATCAACGCCGTCTTTTTGATGTGTGAAGAATCCGCCTGGCAGCTTCCGGCCCACAACACTTACATACAGGATGGGCCTAAAAAAATTCTTCCAGATATCACGAACCCGATTGTGGATCTCTTTGCTGCAGAAACCGGCGCGATCCTTGCTATGGCAGAGTACCTTCTGCGGGATGCCTTTCTGTCAGTCAGTCCTGCAATCTCTGTGGCAATTAATCACAACTTGGAAACCCGTGTGTTCAAACCATATCTGGAAAACCATTTCTGGTGGATGGGGGACGGTTCTTCTCATGTAAATAACTGGACCTCCTGGTGTACTCAGAACGTGCTTCTGGCCGCATTCACCAGAGAAAAACCAAATCCAAGGCACGAAGACATTTTCCAAAAAGCGTGTCAAAGCCTGGAATACTTTTTGGCAGAATATGGAGAAGACGGCTGCTGCGACGAAGGCGCTCAATATTTCCGCCATGCAGGTCTGACTCTGTTTAATTGCCTGGAAGTATTAAACGCCATTACAGACCAAAAATTTTCCACAATCTATCAGGAGACCAAAATTCGCAACATTGCTTCCTATATTTTAAATGTTCATATCCATGGGCCTTATTATGTAAACTTTGCCGACTGTTCTCCTGTGGCCGGACGGTGTAATGTGCGGGAATATCTTTTTGGCAAGCGAACTGATAACCCACAGCTCATGGCTTTTGCCGCTGAAGATTACCGTACTGGAGGCGACCAGTTAACGTTGGACGAACACAACCTTTTTTACCGCCTTCAGACTGTTTTTACCCATGAGGAAATGATGAATTACGGTAAGGAAGAACCTGTGATTCACCCAGACATTTTCTATGAAAGCGTAGGACTGTTTTTAGCGAGGGATTCTCGCTACTGCGTGGCAGTAAAAGCTGGAGATAACGGAGACAGCCATAATCACAATGACACTGGAAGTTTTACGATTTACAAAGATGGAAATCCCAT
The DNA here is from genome assembly GCA_910579515.1 of uncultured Hungatella sp. Classification (GTDB taxonomy): domain Bacteria; phylum Bacillota; class Clostridia; order Lachnospirales; family Lachnospiraceae; genus UBA3402. Next base: position 7,263 of record CAJTUV010000006.1, on the reverse strand, counting down.
GTTTATTGATGTGGGGGTTGAAAGCTATACAGCGAAAACGTTCTCTCCACAGCGCTATGAGATATGGGCTATGCAGTCCGCATACCACAATCTTCCTACCTTTGGAGGCATTATGCAAAAAGATGGGGAATGCTATGGAGCAAAGGAGGTTTCTTATGAGCTTGGACAAAACCAGGCGTGTATCTCTATGGACCTGTCTCCAGCCTATCCAGAATGTGAAGAACTGGCTTCCTATGTGCGCTTTGTCTGCCTGGAAAAAGGGAAAGGAATCACCATTTCGGATTCCTGGAAAAGTAAGGACGGCTGCCGCTCTTTAGGAGCACCCCAACAGCCGGTAGTTTTATCATTGATGACTTACGAAAAACCCACCATCAAGCCTCATTCCCTGCAAAACGGCAATTCATACACGATGACGGTAGGTAACTTGGGAAGCTGCCTGCTTCATGGCTTCTCCCAGATTGAAACAGAGGAGATTCCGATTACTGATCCGCGGCTTGGCATTGCCTGGAAACATTCTATTTATCGGACCTTGGCTGTCTTTGGCGGACAGAAGGCAACCATTTTTATTGAAGAATAATCATTATATCAGTTCAAAAAGGGGGCGTCGCTTCACGAATTTTATTCGTTGAAGCGGCCCCCTCATCCTTATGGCTCGACAATTACTTTTATCGAATCTGCACTCTGCTGCATCAGAATAGCTTCTTCCACCTGCTCTACAGAAAAAGAATGCGTGATAATCGGTTCCAATTTCAATACACCGCTGTTAATCAAAGCGGCGGCTCTTCCATGGGTATCTGGATTAATCATAGAGCCTAAAATCGTCAGCTCCTTCTGAAAGACTTCTTCTAAATGCAGACTGTAAATGGATTCCGGCTTCGGCACACTAAACAACAGTATCGTCGCTCCTCTGTCAGCAGCCAAAAATGCCTGTTCCGCCGCAACAGACGTTCCTACACACTCAATCACAACATCCACTCCTTCTGTGCCAAGAAGTTCTTTCAAGCGCTCTTTTATATCCTCGTGAATGGGATCAACACAAGCCCAAGCTCCAACCTTTTTCCCAATTTCGCGGCGCATAGCCACCGGCTCGCTGAGAATCACCTTGGAAGCGCCGCTTAACTTCGCCAGCTGAATCATCAGTAACCCGATTGCACCGCCCCCAATTACGCAAACCGTATCACCCTGCCTGATTCCCGCTCTGTCAATGCCATGAACGCAGCAGGCCAAAGGTTCTGTCATGGCTCCATATTTTAAGGGAACCTCTTTATCTAACTGATAGCACTGGGTTTCCGGCGCTACACAGTACTGCGCAAACCCACCGTCGCGGTTAACTCCAATCGCATACAAATTCTGACACATCTGCTTTTTCCCAATCTGGCAGAAATGGCATTTTCCACAGTAGATGTTAGGATCTATCGTAACATGATCCCCTGGTTTTACTGTGGTAACCTGAGATCCTATCTTTTCCACCTCTCCTGCAAGCTCATGCCCAAGAACCACAGGCGGTTTCACGTCAGTTGAACCCTTACTGCCATGGTAAATATGTACGTCAGTCCCACAAACTCCGCACGCCGCCACCCGAACCAGCACGTCCTGTTCTCCAATCTCTGGCAGAGGCAAATCCCTTACCTCAAACTTCTTATCTCCTAAAAAATAACTTGCCTTCATTATGCGTTCCCCCATTTCTCAAACGATTTATTTTTAACATATCATACCCTATCTGCCCTGTCAATCTATTTACTGATTACCGTTGATGCGGCCGCCTTTCCTCGTTTTAGTCCACGCTTTTTAAGAAAAGCATGGACTAAAACGAGGGACTACAGCAAGTTTATAAAAATTTTCATTGTTTTTTTTCGGTTCGTCCACTATAATAAAAATACCGATTCCGGTCATTCAAAAATCATTTTTTCATGGCTGTATTCTGGCCTGCATTTCCCCAAGAACCAGATTATGAAACTGTATTTTCAGTTTACATAAAATTATAATTTCAAGGAGGTACCAACTATGGTATACGAAGAGTTTCAGGCAGCCGTCACGTCAGCTTTAAAGAAAGAACTGGGCCAGGATTATCAAATGGCAATCCAAAAAGTTCCAAAAAACAATGGCGCAATTCTGGACGGACTGTGTATCAATAAAAAAGGAGAGACCATCGCTCCCACAATCTATTTAAACAGTTACTATGAGCAGTATAAAGAAGGATGGTCTGTAGAAGAGCTAACCAAAGAAATTCTTGCTATCTACCAAAGTCATTCCAGACCTCTTTCGGTAGACTTTTCCCAGCTAAATAATTTTTCCACTTTAAAAAACAATGTGGTTTACAAGCTGATTCACACACACGCCAATCAAGAACTTTTAAAATCCATCCCTTCTATTCCTTATCTGGATCTTTCCATTGTCTTTTATCTCTTTTTGGAAAAAAACGAAACAGGTCAGATGACAGCTCTGATTCATAACCGCCATCTGACTATGTGGAATACAACTCTGGAAGAACTCTCTGAACTGGCTTTTAAGAATACGCCTCTTCTTTTTCCTGCTGATTTAAAAACCATGATACAGATTATTCAGGACATTATCTGCCAAAAGGGGGAAAGAGAGAGCGCAGCCCCTGTGATAGAAGAACTTTTCGGTTCCCAGCCTCCCGCCCCTCTCTACGTTTTGACCAACACAGCAGGCATCAACGGAGCGTGTACTATCCTCTATCCTGATATTCTGAAAAATTTTTCTGCTACGCTCAACCAGGATCTTGTCATCATTCCTTCCAGCATCCATGAGGTTCTTCTGGTTCCCTATGACAGTACGGTTTCCCTTGACGATTTATCCAATATGGTAAACCAGGTCAACCATGCCGAGGTGCCAATGGAGGAGCGTCTTTCCAATCATGTGTATTTCTATTCCCGCCAGACAGACCAGGTTCTTATTCTTCAGGATTCTGTATCTCCCCATCTTTCCTGACCAGTAAAACCGGTCAGCTTCTATTCCAATTCTAACAGCATTTTTTTCACTTCCAACATCCGGTCTCTTAACACAGCAGCCTCCTCAAAGTTCAATTCTGCTGCTGCCTTATGCATTTTCTTTTGTAGCTCCTTCTGAAGTTTATTCAATTCCTGGGCGTCCATAGACTCTATGTCTTTTTCGACTCCTCTGGAATCTTGTTCAGCCGCTTTCGAAATGGCAATCAAATCACGGACTGCCTTTTTAATTGATGTCGGTGTGATTCCATGATCCTGATTGTATTTCTGCTGAATTACCCGACGCCGGTTAGTCTCATCTATGGCAGTCCGCATAGAGTCTGTGATCGTGTCCGCATACATTATCACGTGGCCCTCCACATTTCGCGCCGCCCGTCCGATCGTCTGAATCAGAGAGGTCTCAGAGCGCAGAAAACCTTCCTTATCAGCATCCAGAATCGCTACCAAGGAAATTTCAGGGATATCCAGCCCTTCTCGCAAGAGGTTGATTCCCACCAGCACGTCAAACACATTCAGCCGCATATCTCGAATAATCTCCGCCCGCTCCAAAGTGTCAATATCAGAATGCAAATATTTTACTCGGATTCCCACCTCTCTCATATAATCTGTCAAATCCTCTGCCATCCGCTTAGTCAGGGTAGTAACCAATACCTTATTTCCCTTATCCACTTCCTTATTTACCTCAGAAACCAGGTCGTCAATCTGTCCCTCAACCGGACGGACCGAAATCTCAGGGTCAAGCAGGCCTGTGGGACGGATAATCTGCTCCGTTCGCAAAAGCTCGTGCTCTGACTCATACACAGAAGGCGTAGCAGATACAAACATCATTTGATCTATTTTTCCCTCAAACTCTCCAAAATTCAAAGGCCGGTTATCCAGCGCGGAAGGAAGGCGGAACCCATAATCCACCAGGGTTTGTTTTCTGGAGCGGTCTCCCGCATACATTCCCCTGACTTGAGGCAAAGTAATATGAGACTCGTCTATGATAATCAAAAAATCGTCTGGAAAGTAGTCTATCAAAGTATAGGGCGGTTCCCCCGGTGCAGAACCAGTCAGATGCCTGGAATAATTTTCAATGCCAGAGCAGAATCCTGTCTCCCGCATCATCTCCACGTCAAAATTTGTCCTCTCTGCAATCCTCTGTGCCTCTAAAAGCTTGTCCTCGCTCTTAAAATAAGCCACCTGCTCCTTCATTTCCTCCAAAATATGCTTTGCCGCTGCTTCCATCTTTTCTTTGGGAACAACGTAATGGGATGCCGGAAACAGAGCCACATGACCTAGTTGGGCTCTGACCTCTCCTGTAACCGTGTCAATCTCTGAAATACGATCCACCTCGTCTCCAAAAAATTCAATACGATACGCCTCATTCCCTGAATAGGCTGGAAATACCTCCACAATATCTCCCCTCACGCGGAAAGTCCCTCTGTGAAAATCCATATCATTGCGATTATATTGAATATCGATTAACTTATGGATTACTTCGTCTCTATCCTTCATCATTCCGGGCCGAAGAGAAATCACCATTTCCTGATAATCAATCGGGCTTCCCAACCCGTAGATACAGGAAACGGAGGACACAATAATGACATCCCGCCGTTCTGACAAGGCTGCTGTGGCAGAGTGACGAAGCTTGTCGATCTCGTCGTTGATGGCGGAGTCTTTTTCGATGTAGGTGTCTGTGGATGGGACGTAGGCTTCAGGTTGGTAGTAGTCGTAGTAGGACACAAAATACTCCACTGCATTCTCAGGGAACATCTCCTTGAATTCTCCGTATAGCTGCGCCGCAAGCGTCTTGTTGTGGGCAATGACCAGCGTCGGCTTCTGCAATTCCTGAATGACATTCGCCATCGTAAATGTCTTGCCGGAACCCGTAACCCCTAGTAAAGTCTGGAATTGGTTGCCCTCCTTGAAGCCTTTGACCAGCTCGGCGATGGCCTGCGGCTGGTCGCCTGTGGGCTTGTAGGGGGCTTGTAATTTAAAAGCATGCCCGTCCTTTGGGCTGCTTTTATGAGCAAGTAGCTGACTATTGTCAGCGGATTGCGAATTTCCTCTCTTATCTGGCATATGAAAACCTCCAATTTTTGACCGGATACTCAAAAACAAGTTTTCTCGTTGTCGCGACATTCGTCAAATGCTCCTGCAAGCAGGGCATTTTCCTCATTGTGACCGCGCAAAAAAGTTTGTCTATTCGCCCGAAATTCGTGTAATTTGATTTCAGATTCGTGTAAAATGGGCTTGCATAGCTGGCGAATAAGCGTTAAAATAGTAATTACACGAATGCAGGTCACATTACATAGTATCCCTTTGGGAAAACCGTATTTTTGAAACGAAACAACACTGAATAACACCAACCAGTACAGATAGTATTATCCAGTTATTTGGTTTTTCATTATAACATATAAGTCAAAAAAAGTACAGGCCAAAATCGAACTTTTGTTCTGCACTTTTTTATACCTTATCGAACGGTAGTCCGCCCGCCCCGTCAGAGGCATGTATTACGGGATGCCCGGATGGGTATATCTTTTTATGCAATTCAGTTATGCTTTATCTTAGTTTCATGCAAGAAATTCACTAATTTGTTCTATTATAATTATCTTCTGAAAAATCTGTGCCGCTTTTACTATCTTCCTTTGGGGTTACTTCCGGAAAACTGGCAAGGGATTTTTATCTCCCTCACCTGTTTCCTCACTTATCAAGCAAAACCCGAAAGTCCTTTTTTAATTTTTTTCAAAAAACCTTTTCAGGCTTTGAATTGCCCCGTGAATACTGTACTCTACTGCTCTGGTTGAGCATTTCTCCCGCTCTGCGATTTCCACATAGGTCAACTCCTGAAAATAATGCAGTATCAGCCTTTTCTTCTGTTTTTCAGGCAGTTCGCTGATTGCCTTATGTAGCTTTTTCTGTCTAAGCAGTATCCCTGCTTTCCACTGTTCATCCAGCTTGTGACCATGTTCCACATATCCGTTGACCAGTGTCAATGACGATGTTAATATCATCTGATGCTGAAAAGAAGCCGGAACAGGTGGCAAAATATACGGTAAAGGACAGCGTGTTCACTTCGATATTTCGGGAACCGAAATATCTGCTGCAGCTGTATCAGGCACCGCATCCGGAAGATCGTGAAGCGACAAAGGACAGCATTACCAATGTGACCATCACAAATGTCCTCTTGGATCAGTTCTATAATGATGTCGGCTTTCAGATTAGGGAAAAATTAGTCATCCTGGTGGAGCAGCAGTCCAGTTGGAGCCTCAATATTGTGGTGCGCTGCCCTGTACCTTGCCCAGACATACCAAGAGTATTTTACGGACACGAAGCAGAATATATATGGGAGCAGAAAGCTGAAACTGCCGAAGCCGGAGGTCTGTGTTATATATACGGGCAGCCGAAAGACAAGGCCGGAATATCTGAGTCTGTCGAAGGAATTTTTCGATGGGGATGCCAGCGTCCTTGATGTAAAAGTCAGAATAATCTATGATGGGCAGGATGGGGATATCATCAATCAGTATGTGAATTTTACAAAGATATACAATGACCAGGTGAGGCAGTACGGAAGGACCAGGGAGGCGGTCATGGAAACGATCCGCATTTGTAAAGACCAAAATGTGCTGGCTGAGTTTTTCTCGGAGCGTGAAAAGGAGATTGTGGATATTATGATGACGTTGTTTAATGAGGAATATATTTTAAAGACCTATGTAGAGAGTGAGAAGCAGGAGACAGCTGAAAAAACAAAAATAGGAACAGCGCAAAGATTATATGAAATGGGGATTTCAGTTCAGGATATTGCAAAGGCATGTCAGGTCACTGTAGAGACTGTAGAACAGTGGCTTAGCCTTGTTAAAGCTTAGAATGTGGGTACTATTATGATATTGTTTAGTGAAGATTACCCCTTAAAGGCTTATGTGGAAAGTAAAGAAGATGAAGCATCTGATAAAACGCCGGATACTCCTTCATTTTCTTCCAATCAGAGCAACGCCACAGGTAGCTGCTGACAAAGGCACGCAAAAGAGTCGCCTTCTGTCTTTTTATAAATTTTTTATCGGAAACATCACCTGGATCTTCCTGTACATGAAGCAGAGCGCAGGAACGCAGCGTTTTCTCCAGTTCTATCTGCTCATAATTCGGATTCGTAATTTTCTCATAGATGACCTGGCACTGCTGCTTCAGCTTTTTTGATTTATGCTCTTCATGCAGGAATGTCTGATCGTCAAACCCGCAGAACAGGTAAAGAAATTCCATCCATATTCTCTGCCATTCCGTCTGATAAGAAGAATGATAATGAACAATCACCTCT
>CAJTUV010000005.1 GCA_910579515.1 uncultured Hungatella sp. | reverse complement strand
TGCCCTGGGGCTGTCTTTGGTATAATATACTTGTAAAGGTTGACAGCTCCATTCCAGTACGGAAAGGAGCTGACAATGGAAAATCGCATTGACGCTATTTACGCCAGACAGTCCGTGGACCGCAAGGACAGTATCAGTATTGAAAGTCAAATCGAGTTTTGCAAGTACGAGTTAAGGGGTGGGAACCACAAGGATTATCAAGATAAGGGCTATTCCGGGAAGAATACGGACAGGCCAAAATTCCAGGAGCTTTTAGCCGACATCCGCCAGGGTTTAATTCGCCGGGTGGTGGTTTACAAGCTGGACCGTATCAGCCGTTCCATTTTGGACTTCGCAACCATGATGGAGCTGTTCCAGCAGTACAATGTGGAGTTTGTTTCCTCTACGGAAAAGTTTGACACCTCCACGCCTATGGGCCGGGCCATGCTGAATATCTGTATCGTGTTCGCCCAGTTAGAGCGCGAGACGATACAAAAACGTGTGACCGACGCCTACTACTCCCGGTGTCAACGGGGCTTCCACATGAGCGGCGCGGCCCCCTATGGCTTCAAGCTGGAACCAACCACCCTCCAGGGCATCCGCACAAAAATGATGATCCCGGACCCCGCCACGGCGAATATTGCCCGCTTGATGTTCGAGATGTACGCCGAGCCGTCCACGTCGTTCGGGGATATTACCCGGTACTTTGCTGAAAACAATATCCTGATTTACGGCAAGGAATTGAAACGGGGCTTTATCTCCCAACTGCTCCGCAACCCAATTTATGCCCAGGCCGACCTGGAGCTGTACGAGTTTTTTAAGGGTCAGGGGGCGGTTGTAGTCAATGACGCGGCGGACTTCGCCGGGACAAACGGCTGCTATCTCTACCAGGGCCGGGACGTGCAGGAACGAAAAAACAAGGATCTGCGCGGACAGATCCTTGTACTGGCTCCCAGCGAGGGCATTGTCCCCGCCGATACCTGGCTGCGGTGCAGAAAGAAGCTGCTGGCAAATATCACGTTCCAGGGAGGACGCAAGGCCCGGAATACCTGGCTGGCCGGAAAAATCAAATGTGGGCGCTGCGGGTATGCCCTTATGAGCGTGGGCAACCCGGCAGGGACGCAGTATCTTCGGTGCTCCAAGCGGGCGGACAACAAAAGCTGTGAGGGCTGCGGGACGCTTCGGACGGCGGAGTTTGAGCAATTTGTCTATGGGGAGATGGTGAAGAAGCTCTCCGAATTTCAAACCCTGACCGCAAAAGCAACGACCGTCAATCCCAAACTGACCGCCTTGAATGTGGAGCTGGCCCAGGTGGAGGACGAGATTGAAAAGCTGCTGAACACCCTGACCGGAGCCAATGCGGTCCTGCTGTCCTATGCCAATGGGAAAATTGAGGAACTGGACGCAAACCGCCAACGGCTGATAAAGGAGATTGCCGCATTGAATGCGGAAACAATCTCCCCGCAGAATATCGAGTTTCTGTCTGCCCACCTGGAGAACTGGAACACGATTGAATTTGACGACCGACGGCAGGTGACGGATATTATTCTCTCCCAGGTCCAGGCCACCAGCGACCGCGTTTCTTTTGAGTGGAAAATCTGAAAATCTTTCTCTCTGCGTTTTATACTATGTCCTGTGTGCCCTTGTTAAGCGTTGTTAACTTGCTTGAAACATTAAGATATAGTTATTATAATGATAGGTATCTATTGTAAAGGGGAGATATAATTATGACATTTGCCGGGGAAGCAGCGATTAGCGGGTTTATAGGGAAAGTAATTAGTGATTGTTTAGACATTTCATGGGAGAAAATAAAAGAAGCAAATAAAAACAGGAATAATAGAAACCAAAATTTTGAATCACAAATTTATAATATAATTGTAGAAGTAATTAATCGGCTAATCGCTAATAAGTACAAAAATAATCAAGATAAAGTATATCAAGCGGCAGAGAGAATTTTGATATGTTGTAAAAATACCAAAGGTCTTACCATAGAATGTGCAAAATCTGGGTTGCTGCTTTTAGATGTAAATGTAAATGATAATATGTATATAAATTTTAAAGTGTATTTATATGAGGAACTTTGTAAAAATGATTATGAGGTGCTGTATCGAGAGGTAAGGCTGTTTCAGCAGGATGAAGAAAGCAGTAAAACTTCAAGGATAGAAGAAAAGGTAGATAATCTGGAGGATGGAGTAAGAGCAGTAAATGAAAAATTAGACAGCTTAAAAGGAGAGCGTGAGGTCTTTTCTATAGCTGCTGATTTAGAGACAAAGTTTCACAATAATAAAAAGCAGAATTATATTGAAACATGGGATAGCAAACTATTTCTTCATTTTGATAATGACAAGAGACCTTTAACTTTATCAGAGGCGTTTATTATGCCTGATTATAAATGTCATACCAAAATGAGAAGAATGGGCTTTTCCGATGAAGATGAATTGAGTGATATCATAGAAAAGTTTGTGAATTTCACTAGATCATCAAGGATGCTTATTACAGGTGTCCCAGGCATAGGAAAGACAAGTATAACTGCATGGATTGCAAATAAGTATAAAGATGATGAGAATATAGTTATATTAAGATTTCGTGATTGGGAGAGGGAAGAATTAGAAAAAGGGTTAATAAAATCTATATGTAATACATTGAAATGTCAGAAGCAAGATTTAGAAAATATAGTCTTAGTATTAGATGGCTTTGATGAAATTAAGGCTCTGGATATTCGGGAATCATTATTAAGAGCTTTTTTTTATGAAAGTTTGGATTTGAAAAACTTTAAGTTCATTATCACCTCAAGACCTACGTATATTAACTTTGATAATTTTCAAAACGTATTTGAATTATTGCCGTTTGATTCTGAAAAAGTAAGTATGTTTTATCAAAGAGTAACAGGAAACGAGTTGGAACAAGAAAAAATTGATCCGGATAATTTAGAAGTCTTAGGCATACCTGTAATTTTATATATGGCTATAGTATCTGGCATTGATCTTGCTCAAAAAGCTACAAAGCCAGAATTGTACGAGTGTATTTTTGCAGAAAAGGGAGGAATATTTGACAAATTTTATTATGAAGGGGTTGGATATGATGAAGGCGCGCAAGTTTTCAGAAACCCTGAAAATATAAAAAAGTATTTAAAATTTTTACAGGACACAGCGTTTATGATGTTTGATCAGAATAGTGATTCCCTGCCAAGAGAAAATTGTCAAATTCCAGAATTAGAGTTTGATAAAGGTGCGGTACCTTTATTAGAATTTCCAATCAAACATTTATTTGAACGAGCAGACGTCAATATAGAATTTATACATAAAAGTATTTCTGAATATTTTGTTGCTGATTATGTAGCTGCTTCTATGCGTAAGGGGGTAAAATTATCTGCAGAGGTTTTTGCGGGCATGTTTGGAGATTTGTTAAAACACAACAGATTGTCTTCTGAGATACTTGAATTTTTGAAATATAAAGTGGAAATGGAGGAACTAAATAGTAAATCTTCTGTGATTAAGGACACGTTTGAATTAATGCTGCGAGATGGGATGACTTACTATACAGGTAAAAGTTATAAAAATGTAATTGATTGTGAAATGAGCGTATTTGCAAATATGCTTGACATTTTACATCTGTGGGAATGGACTTCTTTGAAATTCAATTCTTTGATTACAACCTATTTATCATGCAATCGATATTTCGGTTTAAATTTGAAAAATACAGATTTAAGCGGAGCACATTTGCTCAGAGCAGATTTAAAGGGAGCAAATTTAAGTGAAGCAAATTTAAGAAAAGCAGATTTATTCGGAGTAAATTTAAGCGGAGCAGATTTAAAGGGAGCAAATTTAAGTGAAGCAAATTTAAGAAAAGCAAATTTATTCAGAGCACATTTACTCGGGGCAGATTTAAAGGGAGCAAATTTAAGTCAAGCAAGTTTACTTGGAGTAGATTTAAGTGGAGTAGATTTAAGTGGAGTAGATTTAAGTGGAGTAGATTTAAGTGGAGTAGATTTAAGTGGAGCAGATTTAAGTGGAGCAGATTTAAGTGGAGTCAATTTAACCAAGGCCAATTTACACAGAGCAGATTTACTCGGAGCCAATTTAAGCAGAGCTAATTTACTCTGCGCAGATTTAAGTGGAGCAGATTTAACCAAGGCCAATTTACACGGAGCAGATTTAACCATGGTCAATTTACACAGAGCAGATTTAAGCAGAGTAGATTTAAGAGAAGTAAAGATAGAGAGCGAAGATTTAAACGGAGTAACTTTAGATGATAGGCAAGTTAAATATTTAGAAAAAACATACGATTTGCATCAAGTAAATGTTTGGATGAATGATACGAATGAAGCTATAAGCTACGCCGAATACTGCAGTAGGACAAGAAAATTTAATTCTTGAGCTAAATGACTCTTGGCAATTCAAAAGGATATTTTCACAATTAGGATAGCTCATTAAATATCGTAAAGCAAAGGGGGAAATCAACAAGAAAGAGAGGGCTTATTTTTAAGAAAAAATTTATAGAATAAAGGTAGGTGAAATTTTGGCGGATTTATGATATTATGAAAAGGCGAGTCTCCCACAGAAGAACCAGCTCGTCAATATGATTGCAGGATTCCGAAAAGTTATGGGAGATGATTCCAGATTTGCAATACCAGTTTTGGATGAAAATAATGATGTTTTTTGGAAAGGGAAAAAGTCGAGAGAAATGTATAATGAAATTGATTTAGATATAATAGATATAAATTCAGAGCCTCCGACAGAAGAACCGTTTAGGCAGTATTACTTTATGGCGAAATGCCGGGAGTGGGTTTTAGAGTTTGAGCGGAAAAACGGACGTCGCCCGCTTGCGTTTACTCAAACGTTCGGGTGCCAGATGAACGCCAGAGATTCAGAAAAGCTTCTTGGAATCCTGGAGCAGATTGGCTTTCAGGAAGCAGAGGACGAGAAGGCGGAGCTTGTGATTTACAATACATGTACGGTCAGGGAAAACGCCAATCTGCGGGTCTATGGCCGACTGGGCTACCTGAATACTTTAAAAAAGAAGAATCCCAACATGCTGATTGTCCTCTGCGGCTGCATGATGCAGGAGCCCGATGTAGTGGACAAGATTAAAAAAAGTTACCGCTTTGTGGATATTATTTTTGGAACCCATAATATTTTTCAACTGGCAGAACTGACATTTAAACGGCTGGAAGAAAAGCGCATGACCGTAGAGGTTTGGGAAGGCACAGAGCGCATTGTGGAGGAGCTTCCTACAGAGCGAAAGTTTTCCTTTAAGTCAGGTGTAAATATTATGTTTGGCTGCAACAATTTTTGCAGTTATTGCATTGTCCCTTATGTGAGAGGGCGGGAGAGAAGCAGAAGGCCAGAGGATATTTTAAAAGAGATTGAAAAGCTGGTAAAAGACGGCGTGGTGGAGATCATGCTTTTGGGACAGAATGTAAATTCCTATGGGAAAAGTTTAGAGCCTCCCGTGTCGTTTGCCAGCCTGTTAAAGCAGGTTGCTCATGTTGAGGGCCTTGAGAGGATTCGGTTTATGACTTCCCATCCCAAGGATTTATCAGAGGATTTGATTGAAGTGATGAAGTCCTCTGAAAAAATATGCAGGCACCTTCACCTGCCGTTACAATCTGGAAGTACCAGAATTTTAAAGGCCATGAACCGAAAATACACAAAGGAACAATACTTAGAGCTGGTATATAAGATACGCAGGGCGATACCGGATATTTCTCTGACCACAGATATTATTGTAGGATTTCCTGGAGAGACGGAAGAAGATTTTCAAGAGACGCTTCAAGTGGTGAGAGAGGTGCAGTTTGACAGCGCGTTTACCTTTATTTATTCAAAAAGGACTGGGACGGCCGCGGCCTCTATGGAGAACCAGGTTCCCGAGAAGGTTGTGAAAGACCGCTTTGACAGGCTGCTTTTTGAAGTACAGCAAATTTCCGCTCAAGTCTGCGGACGGGATGTAAACACCTGCCAAAAAGTGCTGGTGGAGAGTCTGGACGACCATGGAGAGGGGATGGTGACAGGACGTTTAAGCAATAATATTTTAGTCCATTTTCCAGGAGAACCGGCTCTTATCGGAAAGATTGTAAACGTGTATCTGGAAGAATCGAAAGGTTTTTATTATATAGGGCGTCAGGTTTAAAAGCCCCATACTGCAAAGAAAAGAGGTTAACAATGTGATGACAGGATTATCACCTATGATGACTCATTATCTGGAGACCAAGAAGCAGTACCCAGACTGTATTTTATTTTACAGGCTGGGAGACTTTTATGAAATGTTTTTTGATGATGCACTGACTGCATCCAGGGAACTGGAAATTACGCTGACAGGAAAGGAATGTGGACTAAAAGAACGGGCTCCCATGTGTGGAGTCCCTTATCATGCTGTGGATTCCTATTTATATAAGCTGGTGCAAAAAGGATATAAGGTAGCCATTGCAGAGCAGATGGAGGACCCCAAAACTGCCAAAGGATTGGTAAAGCGGGAGGTCATCCGGGTGGTAACCCCAGGAACCATAACCAGCGACCAGGCTCTGGAAGAGACGAAAAATAATTTTCTTATGGGGATTGTGTATGTAGGAGATTTGTTTGGAGTCTCGGTCTGCGATATCACCACAGGAGAGTATCTGGTGACAGAGGTAGAAGGAGAACGAAGCCTTTTAGATGAGATTCACAAATTTGGACCTTCAGAGATTATTTGCAATGAGGCGTTTTATATGTCCAGCGTGGACGTCCAGGAGCTGAGGGAACGGTATCATGTGGCGGTCTCCTCCTTAGACGGCCGTTACTTTTCTGATGATTCCTGCAGGAAAGTGCTGAAAGAACATTTTCGGGTAAACAATCTGGAGGGACTGGGGCTGGGGGATTATGATGCAGGCGTCATTGCAGCCGGAGCCGTGATGGAATATTTGTATGAGACACAGAAAAATTCATTGTCTCACATTGTCACCGTTACCCCATATACTACGGGACAGTTTATGGTTATTGACACCTCCACCAGACGGAATCTGGAATTGGTGGAAACGCTGCGGGAAAAACAGAGAAGAGGCTCCCTTTTATGGGTTCTGGACAAGACAAAGACCGCCATGGGAGCCAGGCTTATGCGGACTTTGATTGAGCAGCCTCTGGTTCAGAAAGAGGCCATTTTGGACCGGCAGAATGCGGTAGAAGAGCTGAATATGAGTTACATATCCAGAGAGGAGCTGCGGGAGTATTTGAATCCGGTCTATGATCTGGAGCGGCTGATCGGGAGAATCAGCTATAAATCTGCAAGTCCCAGAGATTTAATCGCCTTTCGAAATTCTCTTGAAATGCTGCCTCATATAAAACAGCTGCTGGGGGAATTTAACAGCCGAATGTTAAAGGAGATCTGGCAGGATTTAGACCCTTTGGAAGATTTGTGTCAGTTGATAGGAAAAGCCATTGTGGAAGACCCGCCCATTCTCACCAGGGAAGGGGGAATCATCAAAGACGGATATCACGAAGAGGCGGACAAACTTCGTCATGCCAAGACAGAGGGGACAACCTGGCTGGCTCAACTGGAGGCTAAGGAGCGGGAGAAAACAGGAATCAAGAATTTGAAAATCAAGTATAACAAAGTATTTGGATATTATCTGGAGGTGACCAATTCTTTTAAAGAACTGGTACCAGATTATTTTGTGCGCAAGCAGACGCTGGCCAATGCGGAGCGGTATTCCACCACGGAATTAAAGGAACTGGAAGAGGTAATCCTGGGAGCGGAAGACAAACTGTTTTCTCTGGAGTACGATTTGTTCTGCCAGGTAAGAGACGCCATAGCCGACGAGGTAAGCCGGATTCAGACCACAGCCAAGGCCATAGCCAAACTGGATGTGTTCTGCTCCTTGTCGCTGGTGGCTACCAGGAACAATTACGTGAAACCGAAAATCAACGAAAAGGGCAATATTCACATTAAAAACGGCCGTCATCCGGTGGTGGAGCTGATGTTAAAAGACGATTTGTTTGTTGCCAACGACACTATGTTAGATCTTAATAAAAACAGAATTTCCATTATCACAGGCCCCAATATGGCGGGGAAATCCACCTATATGCGTCAGACCGCCCTCATTGTTCTGATGGCTCAGATGGGAAGCTTTATTCCGGCAGACCAGGCGGATATCGGAGTCTGCGACCGGATTTTTACCAGAGTAGGGGCATCCGACGACTTGGCCTCGGGGCAGAGTACCTTTATGGTGGAGATGACGGAGGTAGCAAATATTCTGCGCAACGCTACCAGAAGCAGCTTGATTATACTGGATGAAATCGGACGGGGGACCAGTACCTTTGACGGCTTAAGCATTGCCTGGGCTGTGGCGGAATATATCAGTAATACGAAAATTCTTGGGGCGAAAACCTTGTTTGCCACCCACTACCATGAACTGACCGAACTGGAAGGAACCATGAGCGGGGTGACCAACTACTGCATTGCAGTGAAAGAGCAGGGGGACGACATTGTGTTTCTGCGCAAAATTGTAAAGGGCGGGGCAGATAAAAGCTATGGAATACAGGTGGCCAAACTGGCCGGCGTGCCGGATCCTGTCATCGCAAGAGCCAAAGAGCTGGTGGAAGAACTAAGCAGCGCAGACATTACGGCCAAGGCCAGGGAAATTGCCGAGGCTTCCGCTAATGTGACCCAGCGCAGGACTGTGACAAGGCCAGACGAGGTGGATTTGAATCAGATGTCCATTTTTGATACGGTGAAAAATGAGGATATTATCCGTCAGCTGGAGGAAATTCAGATCAATGAAATTACGCCTATGGAGGCCCTTAATATTTTAAGCCGTCTTCAAAGCAAACTGAAAAACAGGTGGTAAGAAATATGGCTCACATTACAGTATTAGATCAGAACACCATCAATAAGATTGCGGCAGGCGAGGTGATTGAACGGCCTGCCTCTGTGGTAAAGGAACTTCTGGAAAATGCCATCGATGCCAAAGCTACGGCGGTAACCGTGGAAATACGGGACGGAGGCATTTCTTTTATTCGGGTGACCGACAATGGAAGCGGGATTCCCAAAGAAGAGGTTCCCACCGCATTTCTGCGCCACTCTACCAGTAAAATTCAGTCAGTGGAAGATTTATTTACCGTTTCTTCTTTAGGGTTTCGTGGAGAGGCTCTTTCCAGTATTGCGGCTGTGGCCAAGGTGGAACTGATCACCAAGACGCCAGAGCAGATTTCAGGAACCAGATACCAGATTGAAGGCGGAAAGGAACGGACGCTTGAAGAGATCGGAGCGCCGGAAGGGACCACATTTCTGGTCAGGGACCTATTTTACAACACTCCGGCAAGGCAGAAGTTTTTAAAGACGGCTCAGACAGAGGGGGCTCATGTGGCCTCTCTGGTAGAGAAGATTGCCATGTCTCATCCAGAGGTTTCCGTTCGATTGATTCAGAACAACCAGAATAAACTTCATACCTCAGGAAATCATAATCTGAAGGATATGATTTATACCGTGTTTGGACGGGAGATTGCGGCTAATCTGCTGCCAGTGGAGCACGAGGAGGAAATTTTTTCTATTCGGGGATTTGCAGGCAAGCCGGTGATCGCCAGAAGCAACCGGAATTTTGAAAATTATTTCATCAATGGACGATATGTGAAAAGCAGCCTGGTGGCAAAAGCCATTGAGGAGGCGTACAGACCTTTTCTGATGCAGCATAAGTACCCCTTTGTCCTTCTGCATTTAAAGATTGAGCCAGAGTATCTGGACGTCAATGTGCATCCCACAAAGATGGAACTGCGGTTTCGGGAGGAAGAAGAGATTTATAAAAAAATATATGAGGCGGTCAGCCGGGCATTAGCTCAAAAGGAACTGATTCCTCAGGTGAGTCTGGATAAAAAGAAGGATATTGATGAGGAAAAAAGGGAGGAGAAGCGGGCTCCCCATCCAGAGCCTTTTGAGGTGAGGCGGAAACAGGAAGCGGAGAAAAAGCTGGCTCAAGAGCGGGCACAGAACCAGGACGTAGTCTATGAAAATAAGGCGGTTTATGGCAGGATTGCAGAAAGCAGCCCTTCCTGGCTGGACGAAGAATCTGTGCCTCAAAAGCCAGTTTCCACCCAGAAGATGGAAGGTCTGGCTGGAAAAGCAAAAGAGCTGGAGACAGCAGCCCCCCCGCCAAACCATACCTTACCCAAAGAAAAACAACTGGACTTATTTGAGGAAAAACTTCTGGAGCCCCAAAGCAGGAAAAGGCATAAATTAATCGGGCAGCTCTTTGACACCTACTGGCTGGTAGAGTTTGACCAGAATCTGTATATCATTGACCAGCACGCGGCTCATGAGAAGGTGCTGTATGAAAAGACCATGGCTTCCTTAAAAACCAGAGAGTTTACGTCTCAGATGGTGAGTCCGCCGGTGATTCTGACCTTAAGCGGCCAGGAAAAGAGGCTTTTAGAGAAATATAAGACGTATTTTACAGAAATTGGGTTTGAACTGGAACCCTTTGGCGACAGGGAGTATGCGATCAGAGCCATTCCGGACAATTTGTTTTCCATTGCCAAAAAGGAACTTTTTATGGAGATGCTGGACAATTTGTCAGACGATATTTTAAAAGGAAGTCCAGACCTGATTTATGAAAAGGTGGCAAGCATGTCCTGCAAGGCCGCGGTAAAGGGCAACCATTCCATGTCTGCCATGGAAGCGGACCATTTGATTGACCAGTTATTGCAGCTTGAAAATCCTTATGCCTGTCCCCATGGGCGTCCCACCATTATTTCAATGAGTAAATATGAACTGGAAAAGAAATTTAAACGGATTGTGTAGGAGGAGACGGGGATGGATTTTGAGACAATGCAGACGATGCAAAAAGAGCTTCACGAAAGATATCTGGAAAAGTGGGGACCGTTATCCCCAGAGCTTGGCAAGGAACTCCTTTTGTGGATGATAGGGGAAGCCGGAGAAGTGGCGGACATTATGAAAAAGCAGGGAAACCGTAAGATTCTGGAGGACAAAGAGACCCACCAGCACTTTGTAGAGGAATTGTGCGACGTTCTCATGTATTTGAATGATATCATGCTCTGCTATTCCATTTCCCCCAAAGAACTGGAAAAGACGTACACAGAAAAGCACCACTGGAATTTAAACCGTTGGTAAGGAGGAGTTGGAGATGAAAAAACCTCTGATCATTCTTGCCGGACCTACGGCCACAGGGAAAACCGCTCTTTCCATTGATCTTGCAAAAGCGGTCAATGGAGAGATTATCAGTGCGGATTCCATGCAGGTGTATCGCCATATGGATATCGGATCTGCAAAAATCACAAAAGAGGAAATGGATGGCGTGCCTCACCATCTGATTGATGTGCTGAATCCCACAGAGGAATTTAATGTGGTCATGTTTCAAAGAATGGCAAAAGAAGCGATGGAGGGGATTTATCAAAGAGGCCATATTCCCATTGTAGCGGGAGGAACGGGATTTTACATTCAGGCTTTGGCTTATGATATTGACTTTACGGAAAATGATTCCGACGTAACGATCCGCAGAAAATTGGAGCAGACCGCTTTGGAACAAGGAGTGGAGTATCTTCATCAAATGCTGAATGAGGTGGATCCGGTTTCCGCTGGACAGATTCATGCCAACAATGTAAAACGGGTTATACGGGCCCTGGAGTTTTACAGACAGACAGGGAGACGAATTTCTGAACACAATGAAGCGGAGAGGAAGAAGGAGTCGCCGTACCAGTTGTTTTACTATGTGCTGAATATGGAGCGGAAACTTTTGTATGAGCGCATTGACAAACGGGTAGATGCAATGATGGAAAAGGGGCTTGAAAACGAGGTAAAAAGCCTTGCCGCTATGGGTTGTACCAGGGATATGGTTTCTATGCAGGGCTTGGGATATAAGGAAATTTTGGATTATCTGGAAGGGAGACTCAGCCTTGAGGAAGCCGTTTTTGTACTGAAACGGGATACCCGTCATTTTGCGAAGCGGCAGATTACCTGGTTTAAGAGGGAGAGAGACGTCAGATGGCTGAATCTGTGGGAGTTTGAAGGCGGAAGAAAGGACGTGCTGGATAGGATTCTTTCACAGTTAAATGATAGACCCTGACGATTGCTAATATCAAATTGTGGAAAACAAATGGGGTGCAGACTGTCAGTCTGTATCCTTTTTGATTGAAAAAATCTGGTCATTATCTATAAATATATCCTTAAAATCCCAGCTTGTTTTATGACAAAACATACAGTTTGTAATTCGTTTTGGGCAAAAATTACAATACTTATGTACAAACGAAGCAAAAAAAGCGTAGCCGTAGCCTATTTGAAACTTTATAATTATTTTAGAAATAAACACGGGGGATGAGACGGATTCTCATTCCTACAAAACGATTAGGAGGGGCTATGAAAAAGGTAAAACAAACCGGAAGTGGCAACAAGACTACATTCAAAGTTTACATGCAGAATTACTGGCAGTTGTATCTCATGTTGGTTATTCCGGTCATTTACATGATTCTGCTGCGTTACAAACCTATGCTGGGCGCAATTATTGCATTTAAGAAGTTTAACATCTTCGCCGGTATCTGGGATAGCCCATGGGTTGGATTGGCTCACTTTAAGGAAGCGTTTAGCTCCAGAGATTTCTGGAACGCCTTAAAGAATACGCTGATTTTGAATCTGGGCGATTTGATTTTAGGATTCCCTATGCCTGTTCTTTTGGCGGTATTCTTATTTGAAATTAAAAATATCAGTATCAGAAAGGCGACTCAGACCATTCTGTACCTGCCAAACTTCTTGTCCTGGGTTATTATCGCAGGTATCATTACCCAGTTGTTCTCCACCAGCGGTCTTGTCAATGAGATTTTCCGCAATATGGGAATGAGTGAAGTGAACTTCTTAAGCTCGCCGTTTATCTGGAGATTTGTGTACTGGTTTGCAGGAATCTGGCATGATGCAGGATATTCCCTGATCATCTATCTGGCAGCGCTGACAGCTACAGACCCATCGCTTGGGGAGGCGGCTTACATAGACGGAGCCACCAGACTTCAGAGAATCTGGCATGTGACCATTCCTCAGATTCGTCCAACGATCTCCACACTGCTGATCATGCAGCTCGGCAAGATGGTATCTATTGACTTTGACCGTCCTTATATGATGGGCAACACTCTGGTAAAGAGCGCTTCAGACGTTATCAGTACATATGTATACAGCATCGGTCTTCAGGCAGCCAGATTTGATTTTGCAACAGCGGTAGGTCTGTTCCAGTCCGTAGTGGGAATTATCCTGGTTCTTTCTGTAAATAAGATTTCCAAGAAAATGGGTGAAGGAGGGATCATGTAATGAGTACATTAAATAGCAAAGGCGAGAGAAGATTTCAGCTCTGTTGGAATACCATTTTTATTGTGGTCAGTATTATTGCCCTGATTCCTATTTTCCGGGTAATCTCTGTATCCTTAAGTTCCAAGGATGCGATTCTTTCCGGTAAAGTATTTTTGTATCCGGTACAGATTACCGTAGAAGCTTATGTAAGAGCTTTTCGAAGCGGAAGTTTTTTGTCTTCCTTTGGTTTTTCCATTATTTTGATGCTGGTTGCGACTGTCGTCTGCATGGTAATGACCATTTTGGCGGCCTATCCATTGTCCAAGACTAATTTAAAAGGCACAGGAATCATCATGACATTATTTGTGCTGACCATGTATCTGGATCCTGGTATTATTCCCAAGTACTTAAATATCAGAGATTTGAACATGTTAGACAAGGTATGGGCTCTGATTATCCCAGAAGCCTTAAGCGCCTACAACATGATTATCATGTGCACAGCTTTTAAGAGTCTGGACTCTTCTTTGTATGAGGCGGCAAAGATTGACGGATGTACCGAATTCCAGATTATGACAAAGATTGCTCTTCCTCTGGTATATCCTACCATGGCAACGCTGGCTCTGTTTTATGCAGTAGGGAGATGGAACCGTCTAAGCGACGTTCTTTATTATGTAAACTCTTCCAATCTGTATACAGTGCAGATGGTGCTAAAGCAGCTCATTGAGTCCATTAAGATTTCTCAAGAAGAAGGTGCAGTATCCCAGTTGGTGGCAGACAATATTAAATCCGCCAGCATTGTAATCTCCATGACACCTATGGTAATTGCTTACCCATTTATCCAGAAGTATTTCACCCAGGGCATTATGCTCGGAGCGGTAAAGGGATAGTGGAAAGTTTATAATTACAAAATAACCAAAAGGGAGGTAATTTATTTCATGAAAAAAGCAAGATTAGTGAAAAGCACAGTTGCGGTTACATTGGCAGCAGTTATGCTTGCAGGCTGTGGCGGCGGTTCTGCTTCTTCAAATTCCGGCGGTTCTGGAAGCAGTTCTGGAGGCGGTTCTGGCACAGGCGGCGGAGCAGCAGCACCCAGTGGTGAGGAAGTGACGATTTCCGTTATGGTTTGGGACAGAGGAAACGCAGCGCCTGGAACCACGCCGGAAGACAATACTCTGACAGATTATATTAAACAGAACATGAAAGAGAAGTACAATATTAATGTAGAGTATGTATCGGTTCCAAGGTCTTCTTCTGACGATAAAGTAAATATCATGATGGCCGGCGGCAATGCTCCTGATATTATCTTTACTTACAGCCAGAACCTGTTTAATAACTTTGCACAAAATGGCGGTCTTGCTGATTTGACAGCGGCTTATGAAGCTAATGGCGAGAATTTAAAGAAGAATCAGGGAGAGATCCAGTCCATGGGTCAGTATGATGGAAAGCAGTATGCGATTCTGAAACAGAGAGGTCTTGAAATGCCGCGTCATTTAGGATTTATCCGGAAGGACTGGCTGGATGCTATGGGAATGGAGATTCCAAAAACCAAGGAGGACCTGGCTGCTTATCTTCAGGCAGTAAAAGATCAGAACCCTGGCGGAGTAGATAAAGTAATTCCTTGGGCTATGAGCGGCCGTGCTGACACAGAGAAAAATTATCTTACATTTGTAAGTTCCTATGTTGATCTGCCAACAGACAAGGACGCATATGTATACAACGAGGTTTATATGGCGGTTGCTCCAGGCGCGATAGACGGAATCCGTAAACTGAACGAGTTCTACAATGCAGGCTTGATTTCTCAGGATTTCGCAACAGATACCACAGAAGATATCTACAAAGCTCAGGTTTCAGCAGGCAATGTAGGATTTTTCGTGGATGATACCGGCGGCACCAGCTGGGACTTGATGAGTATTTTGTACAGTGCAACAGGTAAGACTGCATTTGTTCCGGTACAGTGTTTTAATCTTTCGGATGGTTCTTACAGAAGCGTATATGAACCAAGATATGGCATGTATGTTATGGTTCCAAAAACCAGTGAAGCAAAAGTGGATGCATGCTTGAAGTATTTGGACTGGATGTCTGATCCGGAAGTTGCGGAGAATATCGCTTATACACCTGAGCACCAGAGAGACGATGCAGGCGTTCCAATCGCTTTGACAGAGGCTCAGTTGTTTGAAAAAGGATATCCGGGAACTTTGGATGATTTAAGCATTGTAAATGGATTCCTCGAATGGATGAGCAACAAGGATTCTGTAGTTTCCTATTGGAGCCAAAGCCAGGCAGTAGAGTGGGAAGATAAGGCATGGTTCGAGAATTATTATGACGTAATGAACGTAGGAAAATTCCGTTATCCAACCTATCCATTCATCTCGGATGCAGAAGCAAATTATGGAAAGAATATCGAGGATATGATGGTAGAATATGTATACCGTCTCATCAGCTGCTCTACAAGTGAATTTGATGCATTGCAGCAGGCGGAGTATAGCAACTTACAGAACGCCGGCCTTCAGCAGATTTTGGATGCCAGAGCAGAATATTATGATGCAAATGTAAAATAAACAGGCAATATATCAATAACCCGTTACAGCTTCCTGACTTCCAGGGCTGTAATGGGCTATTGCAGTCTGGGCTGAGAGAAGGAATAACAGGGGGTGACGGCTATTTATTGTGTAGGGATTGATTTAGGAGGAACGACAATAAAAGCGGGAATTGTAGACGAGGACTACCGGATTGTGAAGTCAGGAGCGATACCTACAATTACAGACCGTGGTGCAGAAAAGTTGATTCAGGATATGGCAGAACTGGTATCAGTGCTTTTAAAGGAAGCAGAAATCTCCATGGATGAGGTTGCTTCTGTGGGAGTGGGGGTTCCCGGAACAGCGAACAAAAAGACAGGTATTATGGAGTATGCCAATAATCTAAATATGAAGGATGAGCCTTTCATTCTGTTTTTAAAACGTTATTTCAAGAAACCGGTCTATTTTACCAATGATGCCAATGCTGCCGCCTGGGGAGAATACCTGGCTGGCAGTGGGAAAGGATATCGTTCTTTGGTAATGGTTACATTAGGCACCGGAATTGGCGGAGCCATGATTCTGGACGGAAAGTTATATGAGGGGTGTAATTTTGCTGCAGGAGAGTTCGGCCATTTTGTGATCCAGTGTGAAGGGGAGCCGTGTAATTGTGGACGGAGAGGCTGCTTCGAGACGTATGCATCGGCTACAGGCCTGATTCGCATGGCTAAGCAGGCCATGGAGACAGAGGAAGGAAGAAAAAGCTCTTTATGGAATCTGTGCAGTGGGGAAACTGACGGATTAAACGCAGAGATGATTTTTAAGGCGGCAAAGAAGGGGGATTTGACGGCTGGGCAGACGGTAGAACGATATCTTTATTATCTAAGTGTGGGAATTACAGATATTATCAATATTTTCCAGCCTGAGATCCTTTGCATCGGCGGCGGGGTAAGCAGAGCGGGAAACCAGCTTTTAGATCCTCTTAAACGAATGGTAGATCAACAGATTTATACCAGAGATTCGCAGGTGAAGACAGAGATTGTGACTGCAACTCTGGGAAATGATGCAGGGATTATTGGAGCAGCCATGCTGGATGATTAGCGGATGAGAAAAGGATGGAAATGCAGGCATGAAGATTGATAAATATGCAGAAATTCTGGAAGAATGGAGCAGAGGAAGAGGGAATTTTCTGGATGTGAAAAAGGTATTGTCTCTGGATGAGGAAATGAAAGAGAGCGAGACAAAAGAACGGCTGATCGTGTACATTCAAACCAGAGACATAAATGAAATTCCCCTTCTGACAGAAATCCGTTGTTACCCTCTGGCAGAAAACTCCTGGTGTGGCAGTCTGGACGGAACGGATGAGCGGATTGAGGAGGCTTACCAAACCGGAAGTATGGAGTTTATTCGAACTATGACAGATGAGACTGGGTATGGAATTCTGTTTTTAGAGCCCGGCTGGTATCAGATAGAAGTTTCCAAAGGATCTGCTTATAGTGTGGAAGCCAGACGTTTTCGGCTTGAGGAAAGCCAAACTATTTTGCAGTACCACTTAAAACCTTTGCCCGGGGAAGCGAAAAAGGACTGGTATGCAGGAGACCTCCATCATCACAGCGTATTCAGCAGCCGCCTTTATGGGGGAACAGATCCTGTGATTGAGACACCTGTACAGATTCGAGATTCTATGAGGGCTGCGGGCCTGGATTTTGGCGCATTAAGTGATCATCACAATGTGTTAGATCATGAACTTTGGGAAAAAACAAGAACCTCTGATTTTATTCCCATTCTTTCTAAGGAGATATCCACAGGGAGAGGGCATGTGATTTCTCTTAATGTAAAAAAGCATGAAGATGTGATATATCGCATTGGTACAGTTGAGGAGCGGACAGACGAGTATCTGAGGAAAGAGTTCTGCAGGATCGCAGAGGAGATCCGTGAGAAAGGCGGCATAGCGCAGTTAAACCATCCCAGAGATCCCCAGAAAGCAATTTCCTGGAATCCGGATTTTATGGACATTATCACGATTTTTGATACGATAGAAATCTGGAATGGTTCGAAACCTATGGTTTTGGAGAGCAGCAGCGCAAAGGCTGTAGAAATGTGGATAGAAATGCTGGAAAGCGGAGTGTACCTTCCCGGAACCACAGGGAGCGACACTCATAACATACGTTGTGATGATTATCAATCTTTTTATAAAGATACGAAAAAACTGGTCCAGCGGCTGAAACAGAGAAAAGAAGGGGATTTGCCCTGGGAAGATAAAGATGTGGTCCGTTTTTTGTCTGAGTCTGAAGTTCTTTTACCGCTTTTTGAAAAATGGGCCAAGAGAAATTTAAGCAGCGGCGGGGTCAGAACGTTTGTCCATATGGATTCGTTTCAAAATGGAGACCATTTAATCAGAGAGATGAAAAAAGGACATATGACCTTAAGCGATGGACCTTTGCTGTTTCCGGTGATGGAGTCTGCAGTTTCAGACGAAAATTTGAGGATTCTTCCTGGGGATACAGCCATTGAACCAGGGACAATCCACGTGAGTTTGTACGCCAACCGAAAGCTGAAGGCTATTCTGCTTTTGAAGAAGGGGAGAAAGATGGCAGATTATTCCCTGGCTCCTTATGAGAAAGAGGAAGAGGGGTATTTCAATTACAGCCACGAACTGACTCTGGAGATGCTTAAGGAAATGGATATGGCCTGGAAGGAAGAGGATTATCTGGTGATGATTGCATTTTATGATTATACAAACATTGCTATTTCGAATCCATTTTTCTTGAAGAAAGGGGAAGACTGATGAATCAAGAAGAATTTCAAGTCATAATGAAGTATGCTCCTTATCTGATGTTTGATGAGAAGGAACCTTTTTTTGTTCATCATATTGGATATATGATGTTTTACGAGACAAGACCCAGCGATTCTTTTCAAAGAATCGTAAGGATCGATAAAGATAAGGTAAAGTTTGCCATTGAATATACGATCTTTTTCTACTATGATATTCAGCATCTGTACGAATTGGAGCATATTTGGGTTTATGTAGGGCATGATGGAAATGTATGTGGGTGTGAGGGAAGCTATCATGGAAAGTATATAAATGAAATGCTTCCAGGAGGTGATATCCTTCGCGACAGAACGCATGTCTGCTTATACTCTCAACCTGGCAAACACGCCCTTTTACCGGAAAAGAGGCTGGTGTCTTTGTATCCTGAGCTGGAGCTGGCCTGTGGAGAATTGGCAGGAATCGACGGCTTTGCTTATCCAGAATCTCTTTATGGTGTGAAAATTCCTATAACACAAGAGGAGCAGCAAATGGTGAGAGAGCATATACAGACCCATTATCGTTTTCAACCTTCTATGGTGTTTATAGGAAAACAAGTTTCTTTCAGTCAGTTTATTCACTGGAATACTTTAAAAAGCCAGATTCCTATTCTTATGGAGAAGGAGCTGAATAAAATCAGGAGAGAGGCAGAAGAAAAACGGATAGGAGGTTAAACGAGATAAAAAGTCCCTGATGAATAAGCTTTTTAGCTTAGAGAATCAGGGACTTTTTGAATTATACCCAATGAGAATGCCCATGAGAGCGGCGGTATTCTGTAGGAGAACAGTTTGCTTTTTGATGAAACACCCGATTAAATTGGGAGAAGCTGGTAAAGCCGCAGGACATAGCAATACTGGATACGGATTCTTCTGTGCTGGCAAGGAGGAACTGGGCGTTGATAATTCTTACATTTTGAATGTACTCAGTGAGACGAAAACCAGTAACTTGTTTAAACTGCCTGGACAGATAACAAGAGCTGATGAAAAACGTTCTTGCCAGGCTTTCCAAAGACAGAGGCTTGGAATAGTTGGTATGGATATAAGAGCATACTTCAGAAATTTTGTGTGTAATGGAAGAATCGTCTCTCTGGTAGAGATATAAATTTTCATTCTGAACCTGGTACAAAGTCCATAAAAACTCCGTAAAATTTGTCTGAAGCATAAGCTCATAAATGGAAGGCAGCATAACGTCTGCCTGGTGGGACATTTTAAAAATATTATTTAAGATATTAAAACAGGCGCTTTGGTAATTGGGAACCAGCCGTAGAATAGAAGGCTCCAGATTAAAAACACCTAAAAGCTCTTCAAAACCTTCTTTCATATTAAATAAATTTTCCGGATACATAAAATTAATGATTACCCGTCTCAATGGAGGGGCATCGGGGGGTAGATCGATTGATGAGGCACTCTGGGTGGTACCAGGACAATATCATTTTTTTCCAGGGGATAGGTAATGCCGTTAAAGGTGTGAGAAATTCCGGAATCCAGCGGAATCATAATTTCATAAAAAGAGGCGTGGATATGGGGAAAGCGCATATGATAATGGGATGCCTGCCTAGTGTCATAGTCTATGTAATAATACAGATTTTTTTCACAATTATTGATAATAATGGAATATCCTTTTTCAAATTCTAGTTCAGAGTAACTACCCATACGCTTACTCCTATCTGAAAAGTAATAGTTTTTGGTCTCTATTATATATGTGGATGCTGGAAAATGCAAGAGGTGCAGAAATTCATTCTTTACAGTCCTCCTCCCTCATGCTAAAATAATCAACAGGCAATTCATGGAAATTAAGAGGAAACATTTGAGGAGAGAATACAAGATGGATTTAGAAGCCATGTATCAGTGCCTGGGAATTGATTCCCAGGTATTACATTTTGGAAAAAAGATAGAAGATTCTTTAAAAGAGCGTTTCAAGGCTATTGACGCCAGAGCAGAATACAATCAGATGAAGGTCTTAAAGGCCATGCAGGACAATCGGGTCAGCGATATTCACTTTGCGGCTACAACAGGCTATGGATATAATGATTTGGGAAGGGACACTCTGGAGGAGGTGTATGCCAGTGTGTTTCATGGGGAGAGCGCTCTGGTGCGTCCCCAGCTTATGAGCGGAACTCATGCCCTTCATGTGGCCTTGTCCGGCAATCTGCGTCCTGGGGACGAGCTGTTGTCTCCGGCAGGGAAACCTTATGATACCCTGGAGGAAGTGATCGGGATTCGGGATTCCGTAGGCTCTTTAAAAGAGTATGGAGTCGCCTACAGACAAGTAGATCTTCTGCCAGACGGAACATTTGACTATGAAAAGATCAAAAAGGCGGTCAATGAGAAGACTAAGTTAGCCACCATTCAGCGCTCCAGAGGGTATGACACCAGACCCACCTTTTCCGTTAAACAGATCGGAGAGCTTATCGCATTTTTGAAAAAGGAAAAGCCGGACATCATCTGTATGGTGGATAATTGTTACGGAGAATTTGTGGATGTGACAGAGCCAGGAGACGTTGGGGCTGATATGACGGTAGGGTCTCTGATTAAAAATCCGGGAGGCGGTCTGGCTCCCATTGGCGGATACATTGTAGGGCGCAAAGATTGTGTAGACAGGGCGGCCTACCGTTTGAGCGCGCCGGGACTTGGAAAAGAGGTGGGAGCCAGCCTGGGACTAAATCAATCCCTTTATCAGGGATTGTTTTTGGCCCCTACCGTGGTGGCAGGAGCCTTAAAGGGCGCTATTTTTGCTGCAAACGTCTATGAAAAGCTGGGGTTTTCGGTTACGCCAAACAGCATACAGGAACGGTATGACATTATTCAGGCCATCGCCTTTGGAAAGCCTGAGGCGGTTGTCGCTTTCTGCCAGGGGATCCAAGCGGCCGCGCCTGTGGACAGTTTTGTGAGTCCAGAGCCATGGGATATGCCCGGATATGATGCGCCGGTGATCATGGCGGCCGGAGCTTTTGTTCAGGGATCTTCCATTGAGTTAAGCGCCGACGGTCCCATAAAACCGCCCTATGCCGTGTATTTCCAGGGCGGGCTTACCTGGTATCATGCAAAGCTTGGGATTTTAAAATCCTTGCAAAAGCTGATGGAAGCCGGAATTATTACACTTTTATAAAATAGGTATACACATCCCGCGCCTTGTGCTAAACTGAAAGTATCCTTGTACATGGAGAGTTGCGCAAGGAGGATTTAATGGAACGAAAAACTATGAAAGACATGCCTGTCAATGACCGTCCCTATGAGAAATGCGTGAGGATGGGAGCTGAAAACTTAAGTGATGAGGAGCTGCTGTCCATCATCATCCGAACCGGAAGCAGGGAGTTTAACTCTTTAGAGACGGCCAGAAAGATTTTAGCCTTAAATTATCCGCGTGACGGGATTTTAGGATTGTGTCATCTGTCGCTGTCAGAACTTACAAGCGTAGGAGGAATTGGAACTGTAAAAGGAGTCCAGCTTTTGTGCATAGGGGAGCTGTCCAGACGAATCAGCAAGCGGTTTGCAGTGGCTGAGATTGCTCATTTTCATACTCCTGAGGCTGTAGCCCAGTACTATATGGAGGATATGCGCCATATGGAACAAGAGCATATGTACGCCATGTTTTTGGACACCAAACAGGGCCTGATTAAAGATATTCTGATCTCAAAGGGAACGGTAAACGCCTCGGTGGTATCGCCCAGAGAAATTTTTGTGGAGGCGTTCAAACATCGTGCGGTAGGAGTTATTCTGACTCATAATCATCCCAGCGGAGATCCTACCCCCAGCAAGGAGGACTGCTTATTGACGAGACGGGTCAAAGAGGCAGGTTCCCTGATTGGAGTTCAGCTTTTGGATCATGTTGTCATTGGAGATAATTCTTACAGCAGTTTTAAAAAAGAAGGAATGTTATAGATGGAATCGAAATATAATCGTTATGTATTGGTTATTCTTACCATATTTTGTGTTGTTTTAATTGGAGTCACCTCATTTTCCGACGGCTGGCTGGCGCCGTTAAGGACAGGCGTTGGGTATGTGCTGATTCCGATTCAGTCTGGCGTTAATCGGGTAGGCGTTATGATTTATGAGGAGTTGGCGGATTATACCAAGTTAAAGACTGCTCTTCAGGAAAATGAACGGCTGCAAAAGGAGATCGACAGGCTGACAGAGGAAAATAACCGGCTGTCTGCAGAACGATTCGAGCTGGAGCGTTTGAGAGAGCTGTACAATTTGGATCAGGAATACATGCAGTATGAGAAAACAGCGGCCAGGGTGATTGCAAATGATTCTGGAGACTGGTTTCAGGTATTTCGGGTGGACAAAGGAGCCGCAGACGGAATTTCTGTGGGGAATAATGTGCTGGCCGGAGGCGGATTAGTGGGAATTGTCACAGATGTGGGGGCTCATTACGCCACTGTGAGAGCGATTATTGATGATTCCAGCAGAGTGGGCTCTATGGCTCTTCAGTCTGGAGACACCTGTATTGTAGGCGGCGATTTGACTCTGTATGTAGAGGGAAGGCTTCGGATTACCAACATTCAAAAGGGAGCGGATGTAAAGGAAGGAGACAGGATTGTTACCTCCAATATCAGTTCCAAGTTTCTTCCGGGTATCCTGGTGGGGTATGCAACTAATATTACCCTAGACAATAACCAGTTGACCAGCTCTGGATATTTGATTCCCGCGGCTCAGTTTCATAATCTGAGGGAAGTGCTGATTATCACAGAGGTAAAAGAGCTGGAGGAAGAACCATGAGCATTAAATTTAAGCGCATGATCATCAATCTTGCCCTGATTATTACCGCCTTTACCATACAAAACTGTGTGTTTCCATTGATACCGTTTCTGTCCTCTTCGCCCAATCTTTTACTGATTCTTACATTTTCTTTTGGGTTTATTCAGGGACAGCGGGCAGGCATGGGATACGGAGTGCTGGCCGGACTTCTGTTGGATTTATTTTACAGCGGTCCTTTTGGCTTTTATACCCTGTTTTACATTTATGTAGGATATATCAATGGAATCTGTACCAAATATTATTATGAAGAGTACATCACCCTTCCGCTCATTTTGAGCGTGATTAACGAACTGGCGTATAATATGTATATTTATGTGTTCCGTTTTTTAATCCGAGGAAGGCTCAATCTATTTTACTATTTTCGTCACTTAATGCTTCCGGAAATCATTTTTACGGTTGTCACCACATTATTCCTTTACCGCCTGATTCTCTACATTAACCAGAAGCTAAAGGAGTTTGAGAGTAGGAGAGATACCACCATTGTTTAGAGACATCTTAGAAATTTTAAAGGAACTTTTGGGGAGAGTCATCAATTCCAGAATCTTTGCGCTGGCTATTATTTTTACGCTTATGTTCTGCGTGCTGGTGGGAAAACTGTTTGACTTGCAGATCGTCAATGGAGAGGATTATTTGACCCGATACGTTTCCAAGATTCAGAAGACAGTTTACACCCCTGGAACCAGAGGAAACATTTATGACTGCAATGGAAGAGTGCTGGCTTATAACAAACTGGCGTATTCGGTAACAATTCAGGACACAGGAGCCTATACCAGTGATCAGACCAGAAATCTGATGATATTCCGGCTGATTCAGATTCTGGAAAGACATGGGGAGACTGTGGAAGGAAAGCTGGAAATCGCTATAGATGAGAACGGAGATCTGGTGTACACCACTTCGTCAGAGGCCGCCAGAAAACGGTTTTTAAGAGACTTTTACGGCCTGACTACAGTGGATGATCTGGATGACGAGAAGGGGCTGTATCCTTCAAACGTAACGGCCAGAGAGGTGTTCGACCAGTTAAGGAGCCCGAAACGATATGCGCTGGACAGGCTCAAAGACGACAGGGGAAACCCTATGATTTTGTCAGACAAGGAGGCTCTTCAGATAGCCAATATTCGATATACCATGTCCAAGACCGAGTACCAGAAGTATGAGAGCACAGTGGTTGCCTCCAATATTTCAGAGGAAACCGTGACAGAGATTGAAGAGAATCTGGCAGACCTTCAGGGCGTTGCTATTGAAGAGTCAACCACCCGCGTATACAATAACAGCGTTTATTTTGCTCCGATTATCGGTTACACAGGAAAGGTACAGTCAGACCAGTTAGAGGAGCTCAAAAAACTTGACGAAAGCTACGACGCCAATGACGTTGTGGGAAGAATCGGCATCGAGGCGTCCATGGAGCAGGAGCTTCAGGGAAAAAAGGGAGTCCGAAATCTGTATGTGGATATTCGGGGGCGTATCTTAAAGGAAGATGAGAACGGAACGGAGCCAGTGGCAGGAAACGATATTTATATGACCATTGACACCAATCTTCAGATTGGAATTTATCACCTTTTGGAACAGCAGCTTGCAGGAATTTTGGTGGGACAGTTAGTCAATCGAGATGTGACAGAAGCGGAAAACCGAGATTCCAGTAAGAAAAAGATTCCGATTAAGGATGCATATTATCAGCTGATTAATAACAATGTCCTTTCCCTGAAACATATGGAAGGGCCAGAGGCTGGAGAGATTGAAAAACAGATTCATCAGAAATTTTTAAATTCCAGAGAGCAGATTTTAGAATCTGTCAGACAACAGCTGCATGATCCGGCGGCCCCTTCCATGTCGCAGCTTCCAGAGGATATGAATTCCTACATGTATTATATCTATACTTATCTGTCGGATTCCACCATTGGGATTATCCAGAGGGATAAGATTGACAAGGAAAGTCCAGAGGCTAAAGCGTGGAAGGAGGAATCCATCAGTCTAAGAGATTTCCTTTACAGTGGAATCTCAAACAGCTGGATCGACACTACCAAGCTGGAGATTTCCAGCAAATATTCTAATGCGGACGACAGCTTTGAAGCGATTGTAAATTTTATCCTGGAACAGCTGAGAGAGGATACGAAGTTTACGAAACGAATCTACCGATATCTGGTGGATCAGGACGTGATTACTGGAAGAGAGCTGTGTCTGGCTTTATATTCCCAGGGAGCCCTTTCCTACGATGAGGAGCAGGTGAATCTTCTGACTGTCAACGGAACGGATTATGCCTATACCTTTTTAAAGGAGCGGATTTCCAAGATTGAAATCACGCCGGCTCAGCTTGCCCTGGACCCCTGTACGGCAGGATGTACGGTGGTGGATGTGAATACAGGAAAGGTAAAGGCCATTGTCACCTACCCAAGCTATGACAATAACTTATTGTCTGGTACTGTGGATGCGGCTTATTACAGTAAATTAAACAATGATTTGTCCCTTCCTCTGTACAATAATGCGACCCAGGTGTTAAAGGCTCCCGGCTCTACCTTTAAGCCGATTACAGCGATTGCCGCTTTGGAGGAAGGCGTGGTTTCCACTACAGACCCTGTGGAATGTACAGGGATCTATGAAGAGATTTCGATTCCGATTCGATGCTGGATTTATCCTGGGCATCACGGAAAACT
Organism: uncultured Hungatella sp.; assembly: GCA_910579515.1. Taxonomy (GTDB): domain Bacteria; phylum Bacillota; class Clostridia; order Lachnospirales; family Lachnospiraceae; genus UBA3402. The sequence continues at coordinate 120,284 of CAJTUV010000005.1, read as the reverse complement.
AACTCTTGTGGAAGGAATTCAGAATTCCTGCAACAGCTTTTTCTCAGAAATGGCCCACCGTCTTTCCACAGATGAGGCAGGAGTCTATTCCACGGAAAGAGGACTGGAAACGATTCGGGAATACGCTACCATGTTTGGCCTGGATCACACGTCCGGCATTGAAATTTCAGAGAATTCTCCCAAATTGTCTACAGAGGACCCAGAGCGTTCCGCTATGGGACAGGGAACACATTCTTATACCAATGTACAGATGGCAAGGTATGTGACTGCTCTGGCAAACAGAGGAAATGTATACGAGATAAGCCTGATTGACAAGATTGTGTCTTCTGACGGCACAGTGGTGAAGGACAACACGCCGGAGATTTCCAACCACGTGGACATTGATCCGGCGACCTGGGATGCAGTTCAGACAGGGATGCGTCAGGTGGTCAGCAGTTCCAGGCTGTTCCGCGACCTGGAGGTAGAGATCGCGGGGAAGACAGGAACCGCCCAGGAGAATACCAGGGCGAACCATGCGTGGTTTATTTCCTATGGCCCTTATTCCAGGCCGGAGATCAGCGTTACAGTGAATATCCCCTATGGCTATACTTCTTCCAACGCTGCTACAGCCGCAAAAAATATATACAGGCTGTATTATGGATACACGGATCTGGAATATATTTTGAATACAGGGGCTCTGGAAGCTTCGCAGATTGTAATTGGGGATTAATATGATGTTGGGGGCAAAAGCCCCAGCGAAGTCCCCAACATCTTAGTATAAAATAAAGGGTGGTGTATTATGAAGAATACGGTGGTGATTAAAGGCAATAAATACGGAATGACCGTAATCCTGGATCCGGGGGTTCCTTTTGAGACTCTGCTTCAGGATATTGCCACGAAATTCGAGGAGAGCACCAAATTCTGGGGTTCGGTACAGATGACTCTTACCCTGGCCGGAAGGCCGCTTACGCCAGAGCAGGAGTTTTCCATTGTCAATGTGATTACAGAAAATTCCCAGATTGAGATTTTGTGTCTGGTGGATCAGGATGCAAACCGAATCAAGCGCTGTGAGAAGGCGTTAAATGAAAAACTGATGGAGCTGGCCGCCACAACGGGTCAGTTTTTCCGCGGGAATCTAAAAGACGGGGAACATCTGGAATCCGAAACCAGTATCGTGATCATCGGCGATGTGGAGCGGGGAGGAAGAGTGATCGCCAAAGGCAATGTAGTGGTTTTAGGCAATTTAAACGGAAGCGTGACTGCCGGAGCGTCGGGAAATGAGGATACGGTGATCGCGGCCTTAGAAATGGCGCCTACTCAGTTAAAAATCGGGGACTGCGTCAATCAGTTTACCGAGAAAGGAAAGCGCCTTGCAAAGGGGCCTGTGACGGTCTCTGTCGAAAATGGAGAGCTGAGTGTTAAGTCTATGAAAAAAAATATTTTCCAGCGATTAAAATTTAATTAAATACTGGAAATATTATAAAATATAAGGTACAATGGTAGTGTCAGGCATTATCTGTGGGAGGAAGGAAACATGAGTGAAGTCATTGTTATTACCTCCGGAAAAGGCGGGGTGGGAAAAACCACGACTTCTGCCAATCTCGGTACCGGCCTGGCCATGTTAGGGAAAAGGGTGGTCATGATTGATACGGATATCGGCCTCCGAAACTTGGACGTGGTCATGGGACTGGAAAACCGGATTGTGTACAACCTGGTAGATGTGGTGGAAGGAAACTGCAGAATGAAGCAGGCCCTGATTAGAGACAAAAGATACCCGAACCTGTATTTACTCCCTTCGGCGCAGACCAGGGATAAAACAGCAGTAAATCCTGAACAGATGATAAAATTGATAGACGATTTACGAGACGATTTTGATTACATACTGTTAGATTGTCCGGCTGGTATCGAGCAGGGCTTTAAGAATGCAATCGCAGGAGCGGACAGGGCCCTGGTTGTGACAACACCGGAGGTTTCGGCCATTCGGGACGCGGATCGGATTGTAGGGCTTTTGGACAATGAAGATATCAGCAGTATCCATCTGATTGTCAACAGAGTACGGCTCGATATGGTACGAAGAGGCGATATGATGTCTGTAGACGACGTGGTGGACATTCTGGCAGTTCCTCTTCTGGGAGCCATTCCAGACGACGAATCCATTGTGATTTCTACAAATCAAGGAGAGCCTTTAGCTGGGATGGACACTCCGGCTGGACAGGCATACCTGGATATTTGCAAAAGGCTTTTAGGGGAAGATATTCCTCTTTATCTGCCTGATGTAACCCGAAACCTGTTTTCCAGGCTTACGGGGCTTTTGAAACGGGCTTAGGAGGGAGGTCATGAACTGGATTCCTGATTTACGAAGGAAACGGTCGGGAGAAGTGGCCAGAAAACGGCTGAAGCTTCTTCTGGTGGCAGATAAGACCGGATGTACTCCTGAACTGTTGGAAATGCTAAAGAGCGACCTTTGTCATGTGATTTCAAAATACCTGGAGGTGAATGCGCGTGAGATGGAGGTGGGAGTCAAAAAAGTCTCTTCTCACGAGTCCAAAGATACGATACCAGCCCTTTATGCGTACATACCGATACACAGCTTCCATTATAAGGGGATGTTTTAATGATGTTGTTTGAGTACAATTTTCGAAGATACAATTTTCGGATTATTCTGTATATGCTTGCTTTGAGTGGACTTGGAGTACTGGCTATCTGGAGCGCCACGAATCAGGATGTATCCAAAGTGAGCAAGCAGATAATGGGAATAGGAGTAGGACTGGCCCTTGCTGTGGGCCTGTCTCTGATTGATTACAGCAGACTGCTGTCTACAAGCATTGTGATTTATATTGGGTGTCTTATGATGCTGGCTGCGGTCTTATTTATGGGAATCCAACGTAATAATGCGACTCGCTGGCTGGTTCTGCCTGTGATTGGCCAGATTCAACCAGCGGAGTTTGTAAAAATCGGCCTGATTTTGTTCTTTTCCTGGTATTTTCAAAAATATCAGGGAAAGATCAATCAGGTTTCTGTGCTGGGACCGGCTTTGATTTTATTTGCAGTTCCGGCAGTTATGATTCTTGAGCAGCCCAATCTTTCCACCACCTTGGTGACGACTGTGATTATCGCTTCCATTGTATTTGGTACAGGGATCAGTTATAAATGGATTCTTGGAGTTTTGGCAGTCATGGTTCCGGTTGGCGTTGCGTTTATTTATCTGCTTCAATATGAAATGATTCCTTTTCTGAGGGGATATCAGGCCACAAGAATCCTTGCATGGATTAATCCTCAAAAGTATGCGGAAGCCTACTGGCAGCAGGAAAATTCCATTATGGCTATCGGTTCCGGCCAGCTCTGGGGAAAAGGATTGAATAATACACAGATTGCCTCTGTAAAGAACGGAAATTTTCTTTCAGAGGAGCAGACAGATTTTATATTTGCCATAATCGGAGAAGAGATGGGGTTTGCAGGGGCTTTAGTAGTGATTGTCTTGTTTCTTCTTTTGATATATGAATGCCTGATGATGGCTTACAGGGCAAAAGATCTGGCAGGACGGCTGATTTGCATTGGCATGGGAACCTTGATTGCGTTTCAGAGTTTTGCCAATATAGCTGTCGCAACAGCGATTTTTCCCAATACGGGACTGCCGCTGCCATTTGTCAGTTATGGCGTCAGTTCTTTGCTTAGTATTTATCTGGGCATGGGAGTGGTATTAAATGTAGGACTACAACGTAAATACAACAACGAATGAAGGGGGAAGACGAATGAACGTTGGTTTGATTGCTCATGATTCCAAGAAAAAGCTTATGCAGAATTTTTGCATTGCTTATAGAGGAATCCTCAGCAAGAATTCACTTTATGCCACAGGAACCACCGGAAGATTGATTGAGGAGGTTACAAATTTAAACGTTCACAAATATTTATCAGGTCACTTGGGTGGGGAGCAGCAGATGTGTACTGATATTGAACAGGACCAGTTAGATTTAGTGGTCTTTTTGCGAGAGCCAGTGTCTCCCAAACGGACAGATCCGGATGCAAGCAGCATTGTTCGTATGTGTGATGCCCATAATATTCCGGTTGCCACAAACTTGGCTACGGCGGAGCTGTTGGTCAAAGCGCTGGAGCGGGGAGACTTAGAATGGCGGGAGATGTACAAGTAGGAGTTTAGAATGACAAAGGATACGCAAAGAAAGCTTGGATGGAAGAGGAGAAGTGTGGTTATGGGGATTTCCTGCTGCTTGTCAGCAGGTATTCTTCTTTGCGGCTGTGGAAAGACGCTTTCTTTGGAACGGCCGTATTCCTTTACAGAACGGCCCTTTCCACTTACATCTGAGGAGGAAGAGATAGATTTTGAACCGTTATTTGCATCAGATTTGTGTGTAGTGGAGGAGGAAGGAGCTTTTTCTCCTGAGGAAACCACATCAGAAGCAGGAGTTCTTTTTAATTTGTCGGACAGGCAGGTTCTGTACAGCAAGAATGCTTTTGAACGGCTGTATCCGGCCAGTACCACGAAAGTGATGACGATTCTGATAGCCGTTAAATATGGAAATTTGTCGGATTCTGTGACCGTGACCCAGGAGGCTATGATCTCTGAGGCAGGGGCGACTCTGGCAGACTTAAAAGTGGGAGATGTACTGACCATGGAACAGCTTCTCTATGGTCTTATGCTTCCTTCTGGCAATGATGCAGGAGCGGCCATTGCAATTCATATGGCGGGAAGCATAGAGGCCTTTGCTGATTTGATGAATCAGGAGGCAAAAGCGCTTGGAGCGACAGGAACTCATTTTATGAATCCCCATGGGCTGACAGATGAGAACCATTATACGACTGCTTATGATTTGTATTTGATTTTTAATGAGGCGCTGAAGTATCAGAAGTTTAGGGAGGTGACCAGAGCCACCACGTATACGGCGACTTATACGGATATAGAGGGCAATCCAGTGACAAAGACCTGGGAAGGTGGAAATTGGTACATGGTAGGGAAGCGGGAGACGCCGGAGGGGCTGACGGTTTTCTCAGGAAAAACGGGAACCACACAGGCAGCCGGGTATTGTCTTGTCATGGCTTCCAGAGACTTGGATAATAAGGAATATATTTCCGTTGTCTTAAAAGCGCCCAGCAGACCAGGCCTTTACGACAATATGACAAAGTTAATCACTAAAATTGTCGATTAGTGATTGCCTTTTGAAGTTATTTATACTATAATTAAAGAAAAATAAATAAACTTTTCATACAAAACCAATAAACTCAAGGAGGGCATGTAATTATGGTGCAGATTATCGCTGGAAGAAAGGGAAAAGGAAAGACAAAATATCTGTTAGACAAAGCCAATGCTACCATCAAGGAAGCACAGGGGTCTATCGTATATCTGGACAAAAGTTCCAAGCATATGTACGAATTGAGTAATAAGATTCGTCTGATTAATGTAAAAGGGTTTGACATTAAAGATAGTTCAGGGTTTGTTGGTTTTATTTGCGGCATCATCTCCCAGGACCATGACCTGGAAATGATGTTTTTAGATAGCTTTTTAAAGTTGGCTTGTTTAGAGGGGCAGGACATCTCTGAGACCATTGCAGAGCTGGAAACGATTGGAGAGAAGTTCCATGTGACTTTTGTGCTGAGTGTTTCCATGGATGCAGACGAACTGCCAGAGAATGCGAAAAAAGACGTCATTATTTCATTATAAAAGGACAAAAGTCATGAAACCAGAGGAACGTGCTTTGGTTGATAGATGGCTTGAGGTCCGTTGAAAAAAGGGTACGATCGTACCCTTTTTTCTGACCACAAGAGGCGCTTATAATTTAGTTTTTTAATGGAGGAAGCCATGAAAATCTTTGATCTTGCAGAAGAATTAAAGAGTAATTCATACCCGGGAAGGGGAATCGTGATTGGGAAGACGCCGGACGGCTTGAAGGCTGGGGCGGCGTATTTTATTATGGGAAGAAGTGAGAACAGCCGAAACAGAGTGTTTGTCAAGGATGGAGAAGGGATCCGCACCCAGGCTTTTGAACCGTCTAAGATGACGGACCCAAGTCTGGTGATTTATGCGCCGGTTCGTGTACTGGGGAACAAGACGATTGTGACCAACGGAGATCAGACAGATACGATTTACGAGGGGATGGACAAGCAGTTAACGTTTGAGCAGAGCCTTCGTTCCAGGGAGTTTGAACCGGACGGACCTAATTATACGCCCAGGATTTCAGGAATTTTACATATTGAGAACGGGAAGTTTAACTATGCTATGTCGATTTTGAAAAGCGCAGACGGCAATCCGGCTTCCTGCAATCGTTTTACTTTTGCCTATGAAAACCCTATGGCAGGAGAGGGACATTTTATCCATACCTATATAGGAGACGGCAATCCGCTGCCAAGTTTTGAAGGGGAGCCTAAGAAGGTGAATATTCCAGATTCCATAGAGGAGTTTACGAATCTGCTGTGGGAAAATTTGAATGAGGAGAATAAGGTGTCTTTGTTTGTCCGCTATGTGGATATTGCCACAGGAACATATGAGACCAGGATTGTGAATAAAAATCATTAGACGAAAGGGAGAAAGACGATGAGGGAATTGGAGTTAAAGTACGGGTGTAATCCGAACCAAAAGCCTTCCAGGATTTTTATGGAGGGGGAGAAAAAACTGCCTATTACAGTGCTCAGCGGCCGGCCTGGGTATATTAACTTTTTGGACGCTTTTAACGGCTGGCAGCTGGTAAGAGAGCTTAAAAAGGCCACAAATCTTCCGGCGGCCGCCTCTTTTAAGCATGTTTCTCCGGCTGGAGCGGCGGTAGGTCTTCCTCTGGATGAGACCTTGGCAAAGATTTACTGGGTTGAGGACATGGGAACTTTGTCTCCTTTGGCCTGCGCCTATGCCAGGGCCAGAGGCGCAGACAGAATGTCTTCTTTTGGGGATTTTATTGCCTTATCTGACGTCTGCGATGTGGATACTGCCAGGATCATGAAAAGAGAGGTGTCCGATGGCGTCATAGCCCCTGGATTTGAGCCGGAGGCTCTGGAGATTTTGAAATCCAAGAAAAATGGAAATTACTGTGTGATTCAGATGGACGAGGCGTATGTGCCAGACCCTATTGAGCGCAAGCAGGTCTTTGGAATCGTGTTTGAGCAGGGGAGAAATGAGCTGGATATTAATGAGGAGCTTTTGGCCAACGTAGTCACAGACTATAAGGAGATTCCTGATGCGGCCAAGAGAGACTTGATGATTTCTCTGATTACGTTAAAGTATACTCAGTCCAACTCGGTATGTTATGTGAAGGATGGTCAGGCCATCGGAATCGGAGCGGGGCAACAGTCCAGAGTTCACTGTACCAGACTGGCAGGCAATAAGGCGGACAACTGGTTTCTGCGTCAGGCTCCCCAGGTGTTGGGCCTGGAGTTTGTTGACGGGATAAAGCGGGCAGACAGAGACAACGCCATAGACGTTTATATTGGCGAGGAGTATATGGATGTTTTGGCAGATGGCGTCTGGGAGAAACTGTTTAAGGTGAAGCCGCCAGTGTTTACCAGAGAGGAAAAGAGAGCGTGGCTTGATCAGATGAAGGACGTAACCTTGGGCTCTGACGCATTCTTCCCCTTTGGCGACAATATTGAGCGGGCGCACAAAAGCGGCGTGAAATATATCGCCCAGCCAGGCGGATCCGTTAGGGACGATCATGTGATAGAGACCTGCAATAAGTATGGCATGGCCATGGTGTTTACGGGAATCCGTTTGTTCCATCATTAGGAGCTGTCTATGATTTTGTCAGCAAAAGACAACAGACGACAGAAAATTTTGAAGGATGGCAGGGTATTACAGCGCTTAAGAAAGACTGGCGGTATGTCCAAGATCTATTTTGTGGGAGGAATCGCGTTTCTGCTTATGGCTGCTTTGATGGTTGCTATGTTTGCAGCCGTCAAAGCGGTAAAAGAGGCGCTTTTCTTTGGCGGAATTTTGGGAGCCTTGGGGGGAGTTCTGGTTCTTTCGGGGATTCTTTGGCAGAAACGAAAGGCTGCGAATTATCTTTTGTATTATGAGAAGATGACTGGCTTTGGCGAGGCAGAAGTAAAACAGGTTGATAGGGAAATCATGGAACCGGATATGATTCTCATCGGCAATGTGCCGGCTTTTCCCATCTTGGGAACCAGTAAAAAGAAGCCTATGATTGGCTGCATGATTACCAAACACTATCTCGTGATTCCTATGATAGGCGGGGAGAGTTATATCAGAAGGATTTCTGACATGATTTTATGCGCTTATTCCGAGGAGCTTCCGGGAATCGGCGGTCATAAGCGGGGACTTGTGTTTCTGTCTAAGCGGGAGAACAGCGCCTACTACAATGGGCTTTTGACAAAGGAGACCTGTGAGGAGATTATAAAGAACTTAAAAGAGAGGAAGCCAAAACTGATCACAGAGCCCATATTTTCTTATAAGGGCAAGGAATATGTTGCATTAAGGGATGGAACAGAGATTTTACGCCTTTGACAGAACAAGAGAAACGGCAATAAAAAATACTCCTTTTCGATAAGGATATCTGAATGCTTATCTAAAAAGGGAGTATTTTTAATGGTTTGATTATCCTACCTTAATATCCACAAAACCAGAGGAAGCGTTTTCGATACTTACCTGAGTTTTGGAATAGGCGGCCTGGGCTCTGGCCCATTTAACCTTGCGGGCTTCTGGGGTAACTTCTGCCTCTGCGCGGCTTTTTTTAGAATCTGAAATCACATCTTCTGCCTTTTTTTCATCGTTGTCAGAGACGGTGTCTTCCTCGTCTTCCTCTGCCTGAACTTGAACGTCGTCGGTCTTATCGGTGATATTCTGTTCCGCCTTCTTTGCCTCTTCCATATCCTTCTCTGCCTTTTGCTGTTCTACTTCGGAAGGCAGCTTGGAATAGTGGCCGCTGTCTACAAAGTCCTGAGTAGCCTTTGTGACGGCGGTAAACTTTAAATGCTCCTGAACAATCAGTTCCAGCTTTTTGCCTTCAGGAATATTAGGGTTATTTTTTACCTCGTTGACAGTGCTAAGAGCAGAAGCGGCTTTGGACATTTTCAGTCTCTGTACCTCTTCCTTTGTTTTGCAGCGTTTTAGTTCCTGTTCATAGGCCTGACGTTCCATCTCGATTTCTTTGGCTTTTTTATACATCTGGGGGTCGTGTTTTTCCAGAAATTTCATCTCGGAGGAAGTCAGAGATTTGCCGGTGTTTAACTTTGTCCGAATCTTATTGAGCTCCTGAACAGATTCGTCGGTTTTCTCTGGCAGCATCGGTCCTTCGGTTTGCTCTGCCAGTTTTTGATTCGCAGATGTGGTTTTGCTGGCGCCGTAATCTCCAGAAGCTTTCTTCTGCTGCCATTTCATCTGCATACTCATATTTTTTGTATAAGTATTGAGAGAGCTGATCATCATTATGTTCATAAGGGCGCCCTCCTTTTCTGAGTGGGTTACAATAGAGTATCTATATGTGATATATCGACTAAATTATGGAAATGATAAATGGTTTCCGACTTTGATTTAGAGCAGGAATGTGCTACAATCAATATATGACAAAATAGAATACAGAGGATGGAATTGTTATGGAGTTTAAGATTTTAGAGGCAGAGGAGTTGTCGCAAACGTTGTTTGCAGGCTTTATCCGCCGTCAGATTGTGACAGACTGCTGGAGAAGGGAGAAGGGACAGTGGGTGGTCAAGGTGGACCCGTTTGTGGATGATTGGTCAAAAGAGGATTATGATACATTGATCTCTTGTCTGAAGAATACGATTAGGACCGGCGGGTTTGTCTACGCCGCTTTTTTGGAAGGGGTGTTAAAGGGCTTTGTCTCTGTTGAGTCTGCATTTTTTGGCGGTGAGAATCGGTATCTGGATTTGACCAGCATCCATGTGTCAGAGGATATGCGGGGCAGGGGAATCGGAGCTTCTTTGTTTCTTGCAGCAAAGGAGTGGGCGAAATGCAGGGGAGCGAAAAAACTGTATATTTCAGCTCATTCGGCTGTGGAGAGTCAGGCTTTCTATAAAAAAATGGGTTGTGTGGAAGCCAAAGAGTATAGTAAATTTCATGTGGAGGCGGAGCCTTATGATTGTCAGCTGGAGTGTGAATTATGAGGAGAATAAATTTTTAAAAATAGTATAAGCCGATAAAAATATGTAAAAGCACTTCAAAAGCCGCTGGGGCATAAACTAAGATTAAGTTTAGCTTTAAGGTGGCTTTCTTTGAAAACCTTTCCCAAACCCCTGACGGCCCGTGAGGAACGGGAATGCCTGGAACGCTTAAAAGAGGGCGACCAGGAAGCCAGAATGGCGTTGATTGAACATAATATGCGGTTGGTGGCTCATGTGGTGAAAAAATATCAGTATACAGATTATGATACAGAGGACCTGCTTTCTGTGGGAACCATTGGGCTGATTAAAGCGGTGAATACGTTTAATGTGGACCGAGGCTCCCGCCTCGCCACCTATGCGGCCAAGTGTGTGGAGAATGAAATTCTGATGCTTTTGCGGGCCCACAAAAAATATTCCAAAGAAGTATCTCTCTATGAACCTATCGGCGTGGATAAGGACGGGGAGACCGTGAGTCTTGTGGATGTGATTGAAATGGAAAATCGGAATACTCTGGAGGAGCTGATTCTTGACCAGGATATTAAGGAACTGTATCAGGCGTTCAAAAAATGCTTAAAACCCAATGAACAGACTGTGGTGCAAATGAGGTATGGGCTGTTTGGAAGTAAGGAGTATACCCAGAGGGAGATCGCACAGGCTATTGGGATATCGCGGAGTTATGTAAGCAGGATTGAGAAGAAGGCGGTGGAGAAGCTGAGGCGTGGGATGGGGTGTACAGTGTAGAAAGTGGAAGAACGGAAGATATGTGAAAAATGGGATAGGGACGGTTTGGAGTATATGTGGCTGCACCGGCTCTATCTTTTTTGACGACAAAACGGACATGGATTCTGGAAAAGGCAAGTTCAGGTTTTGAAGATTTTCTTGTGTGTTCTGGGAAGAATGGATATAATGAAATCAGGTCCAGTGGAAGCAGAGTCTGTTGACAGAGTATGGGGGAAATGCATATGGCAAGAACCGTAGGAATTGGCATTCAGAGTTTTGAAAAACTGATATCGGAGAATACTTTTTATATTGATAAGACAGATTTTATCAGGCAGTGGTGGGAAAACCGGGATGATGTGACTCTGATCACCCGTCCCCGCAGATTCGGCAAAACGTTAAATATGAATATGCTGGAGAGATTTCTCTCTGTAGAGTATGCAGGACAGGGGGGAGTTTTTGAAGGGCTGTCGATCTGGAACTATGAGAAATATCGAAATCTTCAGGGAACCTGGCCGGTTATCTTCTTAAGTTTTGCCGGAATAAAGTCGTCTTCGTTCTCCGAGGCAAAGAAAAGTTTGTTTTATCTTATCGAAAAATTGTATAACCAGTATGAATTTTTGCTGAAAGAAGACAGTCTGAATGAAAAGGAGAAGGATTTTATAAAAAGCATCTCTGTTGATATGGAGCATTATTCTGCTGTTTCGTCTCTGTGCACGCTATCCGAGTTCCTGTACCGCTATTATGGGAAAAAAGTGATTATTCTGCTGGATGAGTACGATACACCTCTTCACATCGACTTCAAAGATGTATGGTGATTGCTTTGGCTTTACAGAGGAAGAGGTGTTTGCCGCACTGGATGAGTATGGGATGCAAAATAAGCATATTGATGTTAAAAGATGGTATGACGGATTTACTTTTGGAAAATGCAGGGATATCTATAATCCCTGGTCTATCATAAATTATCTGAAAACGGGAAAGCTTTCCACCTACTGGGCCAACACCAGCAGCAATGGTCTGGTAGACAAGCTGATAAGAGAGGGGAGCGCAGAGATCAAAATATCCATGAAGAACCTTCTCAAAGGCGGCCATCTGTACAAAGAAATTGATGAACAGATTATTTTTGACCAGCTGGACATGGATGAGAATGCCATTTGGAGTCTTTTTCTGACCAGCGGATATCTGAAAGTGGAAAGCTGTACTCTGAATGAAGATACAGGAGCAGAGATGTATGAGCTGGCTTTGACCAATAAAGAAGTACAGATTATGTTCCAAAAAATGATCCGGAAATGGTTTTCCAGTATGGGGACAATCTACAATGGCTTTATCAGGGCGCTTTTGCAGGATGACGTAAAATCCATGAATGCCTATATGAACCGGGTGGCTCTGGCAACATTCAGCTATTTTGACGGTGGGAAGAATCCTTCTATGGAGACCCAGCCAGAGAGGTTTTACCATGGCTTTGTACTGGGACTGACTGTGGAGCTGGCAGACCGTTATGTCATCACTTCTAATCGGGAAAGCGGTTTTGGAAGATATGATGTGGTGATGGAGCCAAAAAATGAAACAAACAATGCCATAATCATGGAATTTAAGGTTAAGGATTCAGGGGTGGAGAAGTCCCTGGAGGATACTGTGAATGCTGCGCTAAAACAGATTGAAGAACAGAAATATGCGTCAGATTTAGAAGCCAGAGGGATTGCATCAGAACGGATTCGTAAATATGGATTTGCGTTTGAAGGAAAAACGGTGCTGATACAATAAAATTTGATACAAAAACGAGGAGAAAAATTTATGAGAACAAGAATATTACCTAAAATGTTAAACGACGAGGTGGAAACGTATCTGGAAAACAATGATATTATCATCGTTCCGGTTGGAACCGTGGAGCTTCATGGAGGTTTTCCGCTGGATTGTGAGACAGTGATCAGCGAGGCCATTGCGCTGAGAATGGCGGAAAACTGCGATGGCCTGGTGCTGACAGGACTTCCGTATTTTTATGCAGGTGCAACCACCACCGGGAGAGGAACCGTACAAGTCAGCGTCCGTCAGGGAATGGATTATCTGTACGGAATTGCCGAGAGTCTTTACCGTCAGGGATTTCGTCGGCAGATTTACATAAGTTTCCATGGCCCTGCCCATATTACTATCTGCCCTGTCGTGCGGGATTTCATGGACCATTACGGAGTGCCGATTTTGTATCTGGATTTGACTATGCAGTTATTCAAACAGGCAAAGCATATTTTCAAAAGCATGGATGATTTTCATGCGATTACGATGGGAGCATATGACATTTTTGGACGTTTGGAGGATATTCCATTGACAACAGAATATGAACATCAAAAGGAATCCAGCGTCAGAAAGTTCTCGATTTTAAAAGGGCTTGCTTACGAAAGCGGGGCTGCTGGCTATTACTTCGGCGAGAAGTCGGATCATATGAGCACGCCGTCGATTTCAACTCCAGAGCGGCGTCAGGAGCTGGCAGACAGAGGAAAGGCGCTTATTTGCACGCTTGTAGAAGAAATGGATATGGGGAATGTGGTAAACTGCCTGAAAGATTTGAAAGAATTTCAAGATCAGGTGATGGAGAAATATCCATGGACGCCTGCGGCCTTTTACCAGCATGAAAATAAAAAAGATAAAAATTCACGTTGTATTTCCCAGCCTTCCCCTTTATAATAGAGAAGAGGGTCTTTGGCTTGTAAAAACTCTTTTTATTCACAACAAGGAGGATGAACAGATGGCAATTTTAGTAACTGGTGGCGCCGGATACATTGGCAGCCATACTTGTATCGAACTTTTAAACGCCGGATATGATGTGGTTGTGGTGGACAATCTCTGCAATTCCTGCAAGGAGTCTTTAAAGCGGGTGGAGGAGATCGCGGACAAAAAGCTGACCTTTTATGAAGTGGATCTTTTGGACCAGGAAGGCGTGAAACGGGTCTTTGACAATGAGAAGATTGATTCTGTTATTCATTTTGCCGGCTTGAAGGCAGTAGGAGAGTCTGTATTTAAGCCGTTGGAGTATTACCACAACAATATTACGGGAACCCTGATTCTGTGTGACGAGATGAGAAAGCATGGGGTAAAAAGCATTGTTTTCAGTTCTTCTGCTACCGTTTATGGAAATCCGGCCTTTGTTCCCATTACAGAAGAGTGTCCAAAGGGAGAGATTACAAATCCTTATGGACGGACCAAAGGCATGTTAGAGCAGATTTTGACAGATTTGCACACAGCAGATCCAGAGTGGCAGATTATGCTTCTGCGCTACTTTAATCCGATCGGCGCTCACGAGTCAGGAAGAATCGGAGAGAATCCAAAAGGAATTCCCAACAATCTCCTTCCTTATATTACTCAGGTGGCGGTTGGAAAGCTGGTCTGCCTTGGAGTGTTTGGTAATGATTATGATACGCCAGACGGTACGTGCGTAAGAGATTATATCCATGTGGTGGATTTGGCAGACGGCCATGTGAAGGCTCTTCAAAAGATGAAGAAAGAGGCTGGAGGCGTCTGGATTTACAATTTGGGAACTGGTACAGGATACAGTGTGCTGGATGTGATTAATGCCTTTGAGGAAGCCAATGAGTTAAAGATTAACTATGTGTTTAAAGACAGAAGAGCAGGAGATGTTCCGGCATGCTATGCGGATTCTGCAAAAGCCCAGAAGGAGCTTGGCTGGGTTGCGAAACGGGGAATCAAGGAGATGTGTCAGGATTCCTGGAGATGGCAGAAGAATAATCCAGAAGGTTACGTTGAATAGAGGAAGGAGACACACATAGCGTATGGGAGGAATCTTTGGAGTCGCTTCCAAAAAGAATTGTGCCCTGGAATTGTTTTATGGGATCGATTATCATTCACATCTGGGAACAAGGCGGGGCGGTATGGCCACCTATGGGCCGGAAGGGTTTAACAGGGCCATTCACAACATTGAAAATTCGCCTTTCCGCACCAAATTTGAGCGGGATGTGGAGGAAATGAAAGGAAATCTGGGGATTGGTTGCATCTCGGACTATGAGCCCCAGCCTCTGCTGATTCAGTCTCATCTTGGCAGCTTTGCCATTGCCACGGTGGGGAAGATTAACAATTTTGAAACTTTGCTAAAGGGCCTTTATGCCAGCGGAAGCTCGCATTTTCAGGAGATGAGCAGCGGTCAGGTCAATGCCACGGAGCTGGTGGCTTCCCTGATTTGCAGAAGGGACAGCCTGCTTCACGGCATCCGATATGTTCAGGAAGTGGTTGACGGGTCTATGACCTTGATTCTGATGACAAAAGAGGGCATCTACGCCGCCAGAGATAAGTATGGGCGGACTCCTTTGGTGATTGGAAAAAAGGAGGATGCTTACTGCATTTCTTTTGAGAATTTTGCCTATATTAATCTTGGATATGAGGATTATAAGGAACTAGGCCCTGGAGAGATTGTCTTTGTGACTCCGGAAGGGGTGAAGGAGTTAAGCCCGCCTGGAGAAAAGATGCAGATTTGCTCTTTCTTGTGGGTCTATTATGGGTATCCCACTTCTTCCTATGAGGGGATCAATGTGGAGGAAATGCGATACCGCTGCGGCAGTATGCTGGCCAAGCGGGATACGGGAAAGATTCAGGCGGATGTGGTGGCCGGTGTGCCGGATTCTGGCACCGCTCATGCCATTGGCTATGCCAATGAGTCTGGGATTCCTTTTGCCCGTCCCTTTATCAAGTACACCCCTACCTGGCCCAGATCGTTTATGCCTACCAATCAGGAGCAGAGGAGTCTGATCGCCCGCATGAAGCTGATTCCTGTAAAGGCTCTGATTGAGAAAAAGAAGCTCCTTTTGATTGACGATTCCATTGTCAGAGGAACTCAGCTTCGGGAGACTACAGAATTTTTATACCAGAGCGGCGCGAAAGAGGTTCATGTGCGGCCTGCCTGTCCGCCTCTTTTGTTCGGATGTAAGTATCTGAATTTTTCCCGTTCCAAGTCGGAGCTGGATTTGATTACCAGAAGGATTATTCTGGAGAAGGAAGGGGAACAGGCAGAGAAGACCCTGAAGGAGTATTCTGATCCAGAGAGTGAGCGCTATGAAAGCATGTGCTCAGAGATATGTAAAAAACAGAATTTCACTAGTTTAAGATACCATCGCTTGGATGATATGGTAGAATCCATTGGGCTTCCTAAATGTAAACTTTGTACGTATTGTTTTGACGGAAGAGAATAAGTTCCTAATAAGATCGAGAAGAGCCGGGGATTTGTATTGTCTTTGGCTCTTTTTCCGTTGTCTGATACAGACGGTGAAGTAATCAATAAGGAGATATTTTTGACATGATGGCGAATTTGAAAAAAAATGCGCAGATACGCAGGATACTTACGATTTTGTCGGTAGTGATTTCGGCTCTCTTGCAGACCTTTGTAATTCAGGTGTGTATTCGGCCTGCCAATCTGCTTTCAGGCGGATTTACAGGAATCGCTCTTTTGATTGACAAAATCGCATCATTTTATGGGAGGAGCTTTTCTACTTCTGTAGGGCTTTTGGTATTAAATATTCCTGTGGCTATTTTGTGCAGCCGCAGCATCAGCCTTCGGTTTACGTTTTATTCTATGATCCAGGTGTTTTTGTCCAGCGTCTTTTTGAAGACGCTTAATTTCACGCCCTTGTTTGATGATGAAATATTGAATGTGATTTTTGGCGGATTTTTGTATGGGATTTCCATTGCAGTGGCTTTGCGGGGGAACGCTTCTACAGGGGGGACTGATTTTATTGCCTTGTATGTGTCTAATAAGACAGGAAAGTCGATTTGGGAGTACGTGTTTGCAGGAAATGTAGTGATTTTAAGTATTTTTGGCGTTATGTTTGGATGGGAGTATGCAGGATACTCAATTTTATTTCAGTTTATTTCTACCAGAACCATATCTTCGCTTCATCACCGGTATGAGCGGGTGACGCTTCAGGTTACCACCAAGGAGGCAGAGGCGGTTATGAAGGCATATATTGCCAATTACCGCCACGGTATTTCTTGTGTGAAAGCCATAGGAGGATACAGTCATCAGGACATGTATCTTCTCCATACAGTGGTGTCATCGTATGAGGTGGAGGATATCGTGGCCCTTATGCGGTCTGTGGATCCACATGTGATTGTTAATATGCTGAGAACAGAAAATTTTTATGGGAAATTTTATCGCGCCCCCATGACCTGACGGGCGGAGAAGGGAGAAGAGGGCTATGGCCATGGAGTTGTTTCACACGCCGGAAGGGGTGCGGGATATTTATGATAAGGAGTGCGCCAGAAAGCTGACGGTTCAGAGGGAGATTGGCAGAGTGTTTCATCAGTATGGGTATGAGGATATTGAGACGCCTGCCTTTGAATTTTTTGATATTTTTGCAAAGGAGCGGGGCAGCGTTACTTCCAGGGAGATGTTTAAGTTTTTTGACAGGGACAACAACACTTTGGTGTTGAGACCGGATATGACTCCGGCGATTGCCAGGTGTGTGGGAAAGTATTTTATGGAAGAACGTATGCCTGTGCGGTTGTGCTATTGGGGAAAGACGTTTACCAACAACACCAGCTATCAGGGGCGGTTAAAGGAGATTACCCAGACCGGAGTGGAGCTGATTGGGGACGATTCCAGCGCGGCGGACGGGGAAATGATCGCCATGGTGATTGAGGCTTTAAAGGCTGCCGGTCTTAAGGAATTTCAGGTGGAATTGGGACAGGTGGAGTTTTTTAAGGGTCTGGCTGAGGAAGCGGGTATGGAAGAGGAGACTCAGGAAACGCTTCGGACCCTGATTGAGAATAAAAATTATTTTGGCGTGGAGGAGCTGGTGTCTGAGAGCCCTATGCCGCAGCAGTTAAAGGAGTTGTTTTTGAAGCTTCCAGAGCTGTTTGGAACTTTGGAACAGATGAGAAGGGTAAAGGGGCTGGTGCACAATGAGAGGTCTTTAAAAGCGATTGAACGTCTGGAACGTGTTCAGGAGATTCTAAAGACTTACGGGATGGCGGAGTATGTGTCCTATGATTTGGGGATGCTCAGCAAGTATCAGTACTATACAGGAATTATTTTTAAGGCATATACGTATGGAACTGGGGAGTACATTGTCACAGGAGGAAGATACGACAAGCTGTTGGTTCAGTTTGGAAAGGATGTTCCTGCTGTGGGATTCGCTATTGTGATTGACCAGCTTTTGCTTGCTATTTCCAGACAAAAGATCGAGGTTTTCACAGACCAGATTGATGCTTTAGTGGTCTATGACTGGGAAGTTCAAAAGGACGGAATCGGGCTGGCTGCGGATCTTCGCAAGAAAGGGAAAAGGACGATTTTGATAAAGAAATCCTCTGAACTTTCATTCCAGGAATATGAGGACTGGGCCAGGAAGAAAGGAATACAGACTCTGTATTGCATGGAAAAGAATGGGGAAAGGAGAAGCCTATGCCTTATTTGACCATAGCTCTGACCAAGGGGCGTTTGGCGTATAAAACTCTGGATTTGTTTGAAAAGGTGGGGATCACCTGTAAAGAAGCGCGGGATAAAAGTTCCAGGAAACTGATTTTTACCAATGAAGAGCTGGGACTGCGCTTTTTTTTGGCAAAGGCCAATGACGTGCCTACTTATGTGGAGTACGGGGCTGCAGACATCGGTATTTCCGGCAAAGACACGATTATGGAGGAGGACCGAAAACTGTATGAAGTCATGGATCTGGGATTCGGGCGCTGTCGGATGTGTGTCTGCGGGCCGGAGAGTGCCGGGGAGTATTTAAGGCACCATGAGCTGATTCGGGTGGCTACCAAGTATCCCAATATTGCCAAGGACTATTTTTACAACAAAAAGCATCAGACAGTGGAGATTATTAAGCTGAACGGCTCTATTGAGCTGGCGCCTTTGGTGGGGCTGTCGGAAGTGATTGTGGATATTGTGGAGACTGGTTCTACGCTTCGGGAGAACGGGCTGATGGTTTTAGAGGAAATCTGTCCGTTATCTGCAAGGGTGATTGTGAACCAGGTCAGCATGAAACGGGAAAACAAGAGAATCACCAGACTGGTGAGGGATTTAAAAGAGGTGCTTACGGAGGAACAGTCATGAGAATCGTGGATTTGAACGAGACGACCAAAAGGAATCTTCTGTCTGATTTGTTGAAACGGGACCCTAACAATTATGAAGAATATGCAGGGGTGGTACAGGAGATTATCGACCAGGTAAAGGAAAAAGGGGACGAGGCGGTCTTTGCCTATACAGAAAAATTTGACAAGGCCCGTATCACCGGGGACAATGTCAGGGTTACGAAGGCGGAGATTGAGGAGGCCAGAGCCATGGTAAATCCAGAGCTTTTGCGGGTCATGGAACGAGCCATGGAAAATATCAGGGATTACCACCAAAAGCAGGTGAGACACAGTTGGTTTGACAGCAGAGAAGACGGGGTGATCCTGGGACAGAAGCAGACTGCCTTAGAGAGCGTGGGGGTTTACGTGCCTGGAGGGAAGGCGGCCTATCCTTCTTCTGTGCTGATGAATATTATTCCGGCCGAGGTGGCAGGGGTGAAGCGGATCGTTATGGTGACTCCGCCCGGAAAAGATGGAAAGGTGAATCCTGTCACTCTGACCGCGGCTCATCTGGCCGGCGCCACAGAGGTGTATAAGGTTGGAGGCGCTCAGGCGGTGGCGGCTTTGGCTTTTGGGACAGAGTCGATTCCAAGAGTGCATAAGATTGTGGGGCCTGGAAATATTTTTGTAGCCCTGGCGAAAAAGGCGGTTTACGGTCATGTGAGTATTGACAGCATCGCAGGCCCCAGTGAGATTCTGGTTTTGGCTGACGAGACGGCCAATCCTAAGTATGTGGCTGCGGATTTGCTGTCTCAGGCAGAGCACGATGAGCTGGCTTCCGCAATTTTAGTCACCACCAGCCAAAAACTGGCAAAGGAGGTGTCTGAGCAGGTGGAAAGATTTTTAGAAAAGTTGTCCAGGAGAGAGATTCTTGAGAAGTCTCTTAAGAAGTTTGGGTATATTCTGGTGGCGGAATCTATGGAAGAAGCCATCGAGACAGCCAATGAGATTGCTTCGGAACATCTGGAGATTATGACAAAGAATCCCTTTGAGGTTATGACGAAAATTCGGAATGCGGGAGCGATTTTTATGGGGGAGTACAGCTCGGAGCCTTTGGGAGACTATTTTGCAGGACCCAACCATGTCCTTCCTACCAATGGGACAGCTAAGTTTTTCTCGCCTCTTGGAGTGGAGGATTTTGTGAAGCGCTCCAGTGTGATCTACTATTCCAGGGAAGCGTTGGAGCCGGTTTATAAAGATATTGTCACCTTTGCCCAGGCAGAGCATTTGACGGCTCATGCCAATTCAATTAAGGTAAGGTTTGAGGATTAGGAGGACTTTAATGGGGCGTTTGGCTGAGATTGAGAGAGTTACAAAGGAGACCGACATTCGCCTTTTTCTTGAACTGGATGGAACGGGGCAGGCGAAGGTGGACACTGGAATCGGTTTTTTTGATCATATGTTGTGCAGTTTTGCTCATCATGGCTTTTTTGATTTGGAGCTTTTGGTAAAAGGGGATTTGGAAGTGGACACCCACCATACCATTGAGGATGTAGGAATTGTTTTGGGGAAGGCGATTAGACAGGCTGTGGGGGATAAGAAGGGGATCCGGCGGTTTGGTTCTATGATTCTTCCGATGGATGAGGCTTTGATTCTGTGTGCCCTGGATCTATGCGGCCGGCCTTTCTTGGTGTATGATCTGAATCTTGACAGAGAACGGGTTGGCCAGCTTGAGACGGAGATGGTGCGGGAGTTTTTCTATGCAGTGTCCTATGGCGGGGAGATGAATCTGCATATAAAACAGTTAAGCGGAACGAACAATCATCATATCATCGAGGGGGCTTTTAAGGCTTTTGGGAAGGCTTTGGATGAGGCTGTTCGTGTGGAAGAGCGGATTACGGGGGTATTGTCTACAAAGGGAACGTTGTCTTAGGATGTGAGGTCTGTACGTATGAAGAAAATGAGAAAATTGCTGAGGATTGTGTTTGGACGAACCACATTTTTCGTTCTGTTTTTACTGATTCAGATTGGATACTTTTTTGGGATTGTGGAATGGCTCAGCGGATATTCTCTTTATGTGTATGCGTTTTTTGATTTGTTGGGCGGCTTTTTGTGCATTTATATCATGAATAAAAAGGATAATCCCAGTTTCAAGCTGGCATGGATGATTCCTGTTCTTGTCTTTCCTATTTTTGGAGCTCTTCTCTATCTGTATGTGGAGCTGGAGATCAGCGGAAGGCTGATTGCAAAGCGGGCCGGTGAGATTGAGAGACAGTCAAGAAGGTATTTGGCATTTGACGAGGCTGTTTTTGAGAAACTGGAAAATGAGGACAGGCGGACTGCGAATTTGGCCAGATATATGGAAAAGCGAGGCGGTTTTCCCATCAGAGGGAATACGAAGGCGACCTATTTTCCAAGCGGTCAGGATAAGTTTAAGCAGTTGAAAGAGGAACTAGAAAAGGCGAAGCGTTTTATTTTCATGGAATATTTTATTGTGGAAGAAGGAGTGATGTGGGATGGCCTTTTAGAGATTCTGGAGCGAAAAGCAAAAGAAGGAGTGGAAGTGCGGTTTATGTATGACGGCATGTGCTCTCTGGTTTTGCTTCCGTATCATTATCCGAAAAAGCTGGAGGCTAAGGGGATCCAATGCAAAATGTTTGCTCCGATTAAACCGCTTCTTTCTACATACCAGAACAATCGGGATCACAGAAAAATTGTGGTGATTGACGGCCATACTGCGTTTACAGGTGGTATTAATCTGGCGGATGAGTATATAAATGAAAAGAAGCGGTTTGGTTACTGGAAAGATGTGGCGGTGATGCTGAAAGGGGAAGCGGTTCAGAATTTCACCATCATGTTTCTTCAAATGTGGAACATATGGGAAAAGAAACCAGTGCCTTATGAGCCCTATTTATACCAGCCCTGTCTGGAGGGAAAGGAATCTTTTTCTGGAGAGAAAGAACAGACGGACGGATACGTTTTGGCCTATGGAGATTCTCCTCTGGACCATGAGCCTGTGGGGAAGAAAGTTTACTTAGATATTCTCTATGAGGCTAAAACTTATGTACATATTATGACGCCTTATCTGATTCTGGATGACGAGACCATCAGCGCTCTTACCTATGGGGCAAAGAGAGGGGTGGAGGTTATCATTGTTATGCCGCATATTCCAGACAAGAAATATGCGTTTGTTCTGGCTCATACCTATTATGAAGAGCTTTTGGAAGCGGGAGTGAAGATTTATGAGTTCACACCGGGATTTGTTCACGCCAAAGTATTTACCAGTGACGATGAGAAGGCGGTGGTTGGAACGATTAACCTGGATTTCAGAAGTCTGTATCACCATTTTGAGTGCGCGGCCTTTTTGTATAAAAACAGGGCTGTTGAGGACATCGAACAGGACTTTCAGGATACTTTGGCAAAGTGCCAGGAGATTACCATAGAGACTTGCAGAAAGTTTCCGCTGTATCAAAAGATTGCGGGCCGGGCTTTGCGGCTGATTGCGCCGATGATGTAAGGAGAGGAATGACATGAAAGTTGTAGATATGCACTGTGACACCATAGCAAGGATTTATGAGATCCGAAACCAGGGGGAGGAGACAGGACTGGGGAAAAATAATCTTCACCTGGATTTGGAGAAAATGCAGAAAGGGGATTATGGGCTTCAGAATTTTGCCCTTTTCGTCTCCCTGGAAAGGGAGAAACGGCCCTTTGAATATGCTATGAAGCTTGTGGATACTTTTTATGGGGAAATGGAAAAGCATCAGGATTGGATCAGCCCTGTGACGTCCTATGAGGATTTGGAGCGAAATTGGAGCCAGGGAAAGATGTCGGCTTTGCTTACCATAGAGGAAGGCGGAGTCTGTCAGGGGAATCTGGCTTATCTGAGGAATTTTTACCGTCTGGGCGTGCGCATGATGACTCTCACCTGGAATTATCCCAATGAATTAGGATTTCCCAACTATATGAATGAGGACGAGGCGGCCATGATGGGCTCCACGATGGGACGGCCGGACACAAAAAGAGGACTGACAGAGACAGGAATTATGTTTTTGGAGGAGATGGAGCGGCTGGGCATGATCATTGACGTGTCTCATTTAAATGATGCGGGGATTTGGGATGTGTTCCGGTACACGGAAAAGCCTTTTGTTGCCAGCCATTCCAATGCAAGGGCTCTTGTGCCGGAGTGCCCGAGGAATCTGACGGATGAGATGATTCGGGAACTTGGCAATCGAGGCGGCGTGGCGGGGATCAATTACTGCATTGACTTTCTTCATGATCCGAAGGATTGGAGACAGGGGGAGAAGAAGAAAAGTCTGGTGGCTGACATGGTACGTCATATGAAGCACATGAGACAGATCGGCGGAATCGGCTGTATCGGCCTGGGCTCTGATTTTGACGGAATCGGCGGGGAGCTGGAGATGAGTTCTGGGGCAGATTTGCCTCTTTTAGAGCAGGAGATGAGGAAGGAAGGATTTACACAAAGCGAGATTGAGGCAGTATTTTATAAAAATGTGCTGCGCGTGTATCGGGAGGTTTTGTGACTTAAAAAACAATAAAACAGCTGTTATCTGTAATCGTGTTTGACATAAGTGGATGAAAGACAGCTGTTTTTTATTGATTGTTCCATTTTAATACTTTAAATTTATGGGAATTTAAAGCATTGACGTATAAGAAAAAATGTAGTATGATACTAATGTTTGAAATTTATAACAATCAGTAAGGGAGATTATGGTATTATGAAAAAATCAACAAAAGTTTTATCTTTACTTCTCAGTGGAGCTATGATAATGTCTATGGCAGGATGTTCTGGTCAGGCACAGGAGAGCACAGCGGCGTCCACAGAGACAAACGCTCAGACAGCAGAGACAACGACGCAGACAGCATCCGATGGTCTTTCTGAAGGCTCAGAGAAGACGTTCAAAGTGGGAATCTGTCAGTTGGTACAGCACGATGCCCTGGATGCAGCTACAGAGGGATTTATGGATGCGTTAAAGGAAGAGTTTGGGGATGCAGTGGAGTTTGATCTGCAGAATGCTCAGGGAGAGCCCAATACCTGCTCCACGATTATCAACAGCTTTGTGTCCAATGATGTGGATTTAATTCTGGCTAATGCGACTCCGGCCTTGCAGGCGGCTCAGGCAGGCACTAATGAGATTCCGATTTTAGGTACTTCTGTCACAGAGTATGGCGTGGCTCTTGGAATCGACGATTTTTCTGGAACCGTTGGCGGAAATATTTCCGGTACTTCTGATTTGGCTCCGTTAGACGAACAGGCGGCTATGCTCCATGAGCTGTTTCCGGATGCTAAAACAGTTGGACTTTTGTATTGTTCTGCCGAAGCAAATTCTCAGTATCAGGTGGACACTGTAAAGACAGCTTTGGAAGCTTTGGGCTACACCTGTGAGTTCTATGCGTTTTCGGATTCCAATGATTTATCCACCATTGTGACAAAGGCAAGTTCTGAGAATGAGGTTCTCTACGTTCCTACAGACAATACGGCGGCGGCCAATGCAGAGCTGATTAACAATGTGTGTTCTACAGCAGGAGTTCCGGTTATTGCAGGAGAAGAGGGAATCTGCGCAGGATGTGGCGTTGCCACTCTGTCTATCAGCTATTATGATTTAGGGCAGGGTACGGGAAAGATGGCTGCAAAGATTTTGAAAGGCGAGGCAGATATTTCTCAGATGCCTATCGAGTATGCGCCGCAGTTTACAAAGAAATATAATGCGTCTATCTGTGAAGCTTTGAATATCCAGATTCCAGACGACTATGTGGTTATTGAATAATTTGAATAAAGATTGATTGCAGCAGCGAGGCAGGCTATGCTTCGCTGCCGTTTTCGCGGTATTGGAGATTGTAAATTGAGGTGACAAGGGATGAATATATTAAGTTTAGTCAATGCTTTGCCGGGCGCGGTGGCTCAGGGATTGATTTGGGGAATTATGGCGATAGGGGTTTATATCACCTACCGTGTTCTGGATTTTGCAGATCTGACAGTGGACGGTTCGCTGTGTACCGGCGGCGCAGTTTGTATTATGTTGATGCTAAAAGGGCATCATGTGTGGGTTGCCATGGCAGGGGCTTTGGCAGCAGGTATGCTCTGCGGTATGGTGACAGGGTTGTTTCACACATTTATGGGAATTCCGGCTATTTTGTCTGGTATTTTGACTCAGCTTGGACTTTGGTCAGTGAATTTGAAAATTATGGGAAAGGCGAACCAGGCCATTAATGTGGATAAGTATCAGCTATTGGTGTCCCTGCGTTTTATTAAGAATGTTCCTTTCTTTAAAAATACAATTTTTTTGGTGATTTTGATTACCATTGTGCTGATTGGGATTTTGTATTGGTTTTTTGGAACGGAGCTGGGCTGTTCTTTGAGAGCGACTGGCTGTAATGATAAAATGGCGAGGGCTCAGGGAATCAATACAGATTTTAACAGGGTGTTGGGACTGATGATTTCGAATGGTTTGGTGGCATTTTCTGGCGCTCTTTTAACTCAGTATCAGGGATTTGCGGACATTAACATGGGGCGCGGAGCGATTGTGATCGGACTTGCCGCTGTGATTATCGGCGAGGCGGTTTTTGGGAAAATATTCCATAATTTTGCCTTTTTACTTTTGGGCGTGTCGCTTGGTTCGATTATCTATTATCTGGTACTTCAGGTAGTTATCTGGCTGGGAGTTGACACAGACTTATTAAAACTTTTGTCTGCGCTTATTGTAGCAGTATTCTTGTGGCAGTTCCAGTATGGAACACCATTTTCTAAACCGGCAAGAAAGGGAGGGAACGGCTGATGCTGGAAATAAGAAGAATATCCAAGACGTTTAATCCTGGCACTGTCAATGAGAAGCAGGCTTTAAGAGGCTTAAATTTGACCTTGCAGGACGGGGATTTTGTAACGGTAATCGGTGGAAACGGGGCTGGAAAATCTACTCTGTTAAATGCGATCGCAGGCACCTGGATGGTGGACGAGGGACAGATTTTGATTGACGACCAGGAGGTTACAAGGCTTCCTGAATACAAACGGGCAAAATTTCTGGGGAGGGTGTTTCAGGACCCTATGAACGGAACCGCAGCTAAAATGGGAATTGAGGAAAATCTGGCTTTGGCTCTGCGCAGAGGGGACAGAAGGACGCTGAAAAATGGAATCAACAACAGTGAGCGGAAAATGTATCGGGAATTATTGGCAAAACTGGGATTAGGTCTGGAGAACCGTCTGACTTCCAAGGTTGGACTTCTTTCTGGAGGACAGAGACAGGCATTGACGCTTCTCATGGCTACTTTAAAAAAGCCGAAGCTGCTTTTGCTGGATGAACACACGGCGGCTCTTGATCCCAAGACGGCGGCTAAGGTTTTGGAGACTACAAAGACTATGGTAAATCAAGACCATTTGACTACGTTGATGATTACGCACAACATGCGGGATGCGATTCAGATTGGAAACCGCTTGATTATGATGAGCGAGGGACAGATCATCTATGATGTGTCTGGGGAAGAAAAAAAGAAATTGACAGTAGAGGATTTGCTTCACAAGTTTGCTGAGGCAAGCGGTGGAGAACTGGCCAACGACCGAATGCTGCTGGCAAAATAAGGATGGAAAAAAGAACAGCCATAAAAAAACACTGGATACAGACTGTATCTATTGCTTTTTTATGGCTGTTTTTGGAGCTAAAAGCCTATTTGAGTTCTTTTAAGGCTGTTTGAACGTCTTTTTTAAACTGTTTCCACTCGTCTTCATGGTCGACAAAATATCTGGGGCAGCCTTTTTCGTTGACATCGTAGTGGCGGATCACCTCTTTGGGCGACAGTTCCAGTTCTTTACAGAGCCAAGCTGTGAGTTTTACGAGGGAGTCATAGGTGGCTTCGTTGTATTTGCCGGTGCTGTCTGGATGACACGTTTCTACGGAGATGGTGTCCTGGTTGCGGGGGGCGTTTGCATAGGCGATCTCGCTGATGGGGATGCACTGAAGGATTTCTCCTTCCAGTCCAACAATGAAGTGGCAGCTGGAAGAATCTCCCGATTTTTGGGGATCCTGGTCTGCCAGACTGTCGAAGTACTGACGGTTTGCCTCTGCGCTGGAGCCTGGATTTCCCACATAGTGAATGACAATGTTGTTGATTCGCTTTAAAGACACGTCTGGTCTGGAAAAAATGTTTTTTCGTATAAACTTTTGGTCTACCCAGTCAGGCGCCTGGATGGATTTTAAGTCTACATCATAGGGTTTTTCGTAACCCCACAGAAAATATCCGCCGCCAAGGCCGGCTCCGCACCCAAGTAAAAGAGCGAGAAGAGCAGCTAAAAGGGTGGCGGGAAGGCCGTTTAAAATATTTCGCCTATAGCCTCCTCTGCCTCTTGGACGGCTGGGGGGAAGATAGTAGCCGTTATTGTTTGATTGGGGCTGAATCTGTCTTATCTTGTCATAATCTTTTTCAAAATCAAGGTCGTTTGTCATACCATTTTTCATAAGTAGCCTCCAGGGATGAGTTCATATTGAAAAAAGTATACCACTTTCCCCGGTTTTCGTCTATAGATTGAAAAAAATTGGTCATTATGGTAGGATATAAGAAAAAATTTTAGGAGTGTACTTGCTTGAAGCGGATTGACCTGATTCAGATACTTCGTTTTTTAGGCGCATGCTGCGTCATCTTATATCATTCGGGAATTGCAGGGGAGTTTGGATACTTTGGCGTAGAACTATTTAGCTTTGTCAGTGGTTATATTATGATTTACACTACTCAGTCAGCTCAGTCGGACAAAGGATTTCTCTTAAAAAGGGGAATCCGTCTTATTCCGCTTTACTGGGCGCTGACTATTTTATACTATGGAATTATCTGTATCCGGCCCTCGTTGTCTATTATGAGCGAGCCTAAGCCGGAATATCTGATCAAATCCATGCTTTTTATTCCATTTCAGAATAGCTATGGATATGATACCCCGATCCTTGGAGCTGGGTGGACCTTGAATTATGAGGTAATGTTCTATCTTATTTTCTTTTTGGCTATGAAAGTTTGTCACAAGCATCGGGCAATGATTACAGTAGGAATCACAGCAGCGCTTACGGTTGTAAACTGGATTCTTCCGGGAGAGCATTTCTATATAGGGTATTATGCCAATTCTTTTCTTCTGGAGTTTTCTATGGGGATTTTGGCTTTTTATCTCATAGAAAAGGTTCAGGAATACAGAAATCAAAAGCGGGTCAGAGTGTTTTGTACCATGACGGCGTTTGTCTTGGCTCTCTGGATGATTTTCTTTGGCGGCAGAATCAGCGGGATTCCTCGTTTTCTTTATCCTGGGATTCCTATGTTTGCACTTTTTTGTACTCTTATTTTGGGATGGGGAAAGAAACAGTTTCCCAAGGTGCTGGTGGAGCTTGGAAATATGTCGTACTCCATTTATTTGATTGAATATTTTACCATGGCGTTTTTTAAAGTAGTGGCTGGAAATTTCAACGTGGGTCTTAAGTGGGCGGTATTTTTAGTTATACTGTCTGTGACTCTGGGGTGTTCCTGGATTTCTTATGTGGTTGTGGAGCAGAAATTAACAGGATTTTTGCGACACAAAAGTATGCAGTTGAATTAGGGGTAGAATTAATTGGAAAATAAGAAATTTGCCAGGTAGTCGGCGTTCTTCCGTATACTCAAGTGCGTATGCTTTCCCAGTTTGTTAGTAATCGGCGATTCTGCCGCGTCCACTTGTGATGATTCTTCGACACTTGTGTCGATGGTGTGCCTACGGAAGTTTTCCTATTTTGGGGAGAGGCCCTGTGCTGGGGAGTCGTGAATCCCGACATCCTCCCCAAGATGTTGGGGAAGTCTGAAACGTTTCGTTATCCAGTCCCTCAGAGATTCCGGGACTATTTCCTGTCAGGTTCAGTGCTGGAGTCTTGCCGCCAGAGGAAAAGCCCCCTGGCATGTTCAGGAGGCCCTGCGAAGAGGATCACAGTCTTAGATCTGTAAAGTCAATCCACAGATCGTCATAGATATTGACCTTTATTTTGTCCTGGAGAGTGTAAGATTTGACTTTAAATTTATCCTGTTCCAGAAAGTATACTAATACTTCCTGCTCCATAGGATTCACTATCCAGTACTCCCTCACTCCAGCGTCCATGTAAAGGTTCAGTTTGCGTACATAGTCATAGCTGGAATTACTGGGAGAGACAATTTCTACAATCCAGTCTGGCGCTCCGGTACAGCCCCGATCCGTCAGCTTATTGGAGTCACATATTACACTGATATCCGGCTCTACCACGTTTCTGTCATCTTCAGAAAACAGCTTGACGGCAAATGGGGCAGGGTAAACCTCACAGGGGCCTTTTTTAGAGTTAAGGTAGTTGAAAATAGTGTTTGATAAGAACATGAGTATTCTCTGGTGTATCCTGCTGGGGGCCGACATGTAATAGATTTGACCGTCTATGAGTTCGGCTCTGACGTTCTCTGGCAGGTTGTAGTAGTCCTCTTCTGTGTAAATGTTTGTGTGGGCTAATGCTTCAGACATGAGGTTCTCCTTTTTGGGGGTGGTTATGGGGTTTCGGAGGCAGCAGGGGAAAGATTGTCCCGCTCCATGCGTTCATCAATAGCTTTTTTGATGTATCCATTAACAGATTCTCCTGTTGTTTCTGCTGCGGATTTGATTTGGTCATATTTCTCTTTTGCCACATCAAGAGGAATACGCTTTAATTTCTTTCTTATGGGATAATTAATCGTGGATAAAGGTATCTTCTCCACCTTACCTTGCAAGTATAACATATTGTAAAGGATATGTACATAACTGATATACTTATATCATCAAAGAGAGGAACACAACAGCCGGGAGAGCCGAAAGCACCCGATACCGAAAGCAATATACCTGTGAGGATGGTTATTTTCGGAGTGACCAGGAAAGGGCATACAGATGTGAAGCTATCCGGCAAATGTTTTGTGGATTGCAAAAAGAGAGTCAGAACAAAGTGCTGCGGTTGACTATGGAATTGTTGAACGATAGTTTGTAAAGAAAAAACACTTGACACTTTGCCCGTTTTCGTGTATGATAACTCAGGTGATGAAATGGAAAAGATTGTAGAACAGGGAATGCTGTATGATTTTTATGGAGAATTGCTGACGCCCCATCAGCGAAAAATTTACGAGGATGTGGTCATTCACGATTTATCCTTAAGCGAGATTGCCAAAGAGCAGGGAATCAGCAGACAGGGCGTTCACGATTTGGTGAGGCGCTGTGATAAGATTTTAGCAGAATACGAGGAAAAGCTAAAATTGGTTGAGAAGTTTCATCAAACCAAAAAGATGGTGGAGGAGATCCGCCAAATTACAAAGGAATATCAGCAGACCAGAGAACAGGGCTTGATTCAGAAGATTGAAAGGATTGCCAGCCAAATTCTTGAATTATAAGAATCTATCAGAACAGGAGGAGCTTCCATGGCTTTTGAAAGTTTATCAGATAAACTGCAAAATGTGTTTAAAAGTTTACGCGGCAAGGGCCGATTGACAGAAGCAGACGTGAAGGCGGCCTTAAAGGAAGTAAAGATGGCACTCTTGGAAGCAGATGTCAGTTTCAAGGTGGTCAAGCAGTTTGTAAACTCTGTGCAGGAGCGGGCTGTGGGGCAGGATGTGTTAAACAGTCTGACGCCGGGCCAGATGGTCATAAAGATTGTTCATGAGGAATTGATTTCCCTTATGGGGTCCGAGACCACGGAGATTTCTCTACAGCCGGCAGGTGATCTTACGGTCATTTTAATGGCTGGTCTTCAGGGAGCAGGAAAAACCACCACCACTGCCAAGATAGCGGGAAAGCTGAAGGCAAAAGGAAGAAATCCTCTCTTAGCCGCCTGTGACGTGTATCGTCCGGCTGCGATTCAGCAGCTGCAGATCAACGGTCAGAAGCAGGGAGTGCCTGTTTTCTCCATGGGAGACAATCAAAATCCGGTAAACATTGCCAAGGCTGCTTTAGAGCACGCTCAGAAGAATAACTTTAATGTGGTGATTTTGGATACTGCAGGCCGGCTTCACATTGATGAGGATATGATGGGAGAGCTTCAGGCCATCAAAGAAGCGATTACCGTTCATCAGACCCTTTTGGTTGTGGACGCCATGACTGGCCAGGATGCGGTGAATGTGGCAGAGAGCTTTCAGAATAAAATAGGCATCGACGGCGTTATCTTAACAAAATTAGACGGCGATACCAGAGGCGGAGCCGCTCTTTCCATCAAAGCAGTGACCGGAAAACCGATTTTATACATTGGTATGGGTGAAAAGCTTTCTGATTTGGAACAGTTCTATCCAGACCGGATGGCTTCCAGAATTTTAGGGATGGGAGATATTCTTTCCCTGATTGAGAAGGCAGAGCTGGAGGTAGATGAGGCCAAAGCAAAGGAGCTGACTCAGAAGCTTAAGAAGGCAGAGTTTGATTTCAATGATTTTCTGGAGCAGATGCGCCAGATTAAGAAGATGGGCGGCGTGGCCAGCATTATGAGCATGATGCCCGGAATGCCTCAGCTAAAAGGCGATATGGACATTGATGATTCCGCCATGAACAGGGTGGAGGCTATCATCCTTTCTATGACAAAGGAAGAGAGAGCCAATCCTTCGGTTTTAAACCTGTCCAGAAAGCAGAGAATTGCAAAAGGCGCAGGGGTGGATATCAGCGAGGTAAACCGCATTGTCAAACAGTTCGACCAGATGCGCAAGATGATGAAGCAGCTTCCAGGTCTCATGGGCGGTAAGCGAAAAGGCGGTTTGGGCGCATTAGGCGGCATGATGGGAAAATTTCGGATGCCATTTTAGCAGCGTTTATCAATTTGTTAGCAGAGCAGAGATGCTTTTGTCTATAAAAGTTACAGGTAATCATTAAATAAGGAGGTGAAAGTTATGGCAGTAAAGATGAGATTAAGAAGAATGGGACAGAAAAAGGCTCCTTTCTATAGAATTGTTGTTGCAGATTCCAAATCTCCAAGAGATGGAAGATTCATCGAAGAAGTTGGTTACTATGATCCGAAGCAGGACCCAAGCGTAATCAAGTTTAACGAGGAAGCGACAAAGAAATGGCTGGCAACAGGCGCTCAGCCAACAGAGACCGTCAGCAAGCTGTTAAAGATCGCCGGTCTTCAGTAGTCTGAGGTGATGATTATGAGAGAATTAGTTGAAGTTATGGCGAAGGCTCTGGTGGAACATCCAGAGGAGGTTTCTGTCACTGAGACTGAAAAAAACGGGGAAATCATTGTGGAGTTAAAGGTGGCCCCTTCCGATATGGGAAAGGTCATCGGCAAACAAGGCAGAATCGCTAAAGCGATTCGTTCTGTTGTGAAAGCAGCAGCCTCAAAAGAAGAGAAAAAAGTCACTGTTGAAATTCAGTGACGGTAAGACCGCCGGCCCTTTACAGGCAGACGGTCTTTATAATGTTAAAGCTACTGAATCCTGAATCTTGAAGATAGAGTGAGGACAGATTATGGAGAAGACATTGCGTGTAGGCGTTATTGCCTCGACTCACGGAGTGCGGGGGGAGGTCAAGGTGTTTCCCACCACAGACGATGTGAAACGATTTGAACAATTAAAAGAAGTCCTTTTGGATACTGGAAAAGAGCAAAAACCATTGGAGATTGAGCATGTGAAATTTTTTAAGAACATGGCGATCTTAAAATTTAAAGGGTTTGACAATATAAATGATATTGAAATCTACAAGGGAAAGGATCTTCTGATTCATCGGGACCAGGCAGTCAAATTGGGACCAGATGAAAATTTCATTGTGGATTTGATTGGACTTTTGGTAATTACAGACCAGAAAGAAGAGCTGGGCACGTTAAAGGACGTGCTTCAGACCGGAGCCAATGATGTGTATGTGGTACAAACCAACAGTGGAAAGGAGATTCTTTTGCCAGCCATAAAGCAGTGTATTCTGAATGTGGATTTAGAAGCAGGGCAGATGACGGTTCATGTGCTGGAAGGACTGCTGGACCTTTAAATTAGAGAAGGCAGAAGGAAAAGAAACAGGGATGAATTACTATATACTCACCTTATTTCCAGATATGGTTTTGCAGGGACTGAACACCAGCATTATAGGAAGAGCCATGGAGAAAGGGATCCTTTCGATTGAGGCTGTCAATATACGAGATTACTCCAGGGACAAGCACAAGCATGTGGACGACGCCCCTTACGGAGGCGGAGCTGGCATGGTGATGCAGCCCGGGCCGGTGTGCGACTCCTATGAAGACTTGTGCCACAGATTGGGAAAACGGCCCAGAGTGTTATATATGACTCCTCAGGGAAAGGTTTTTAACCAAACCATTGCAGAGGAATTGGCAAAGGAAAAGGACCTGGTTTTTTTGTGCGGTCATTATGAGGGAATCGACGAGCGGGCTCTGGAATTGATTGTCACAGACTATCTTTCCATTGGAGATTATGTGCTTACAGGCGGCGAACTTCCGGCCATGGTGATGATCGACTGCATTTCCAGGCTGGTGCCTGGGGTGTTAAATAACGATGTGTCAGCGGAAATAGAGTCGTTTCACGACAATCTTTTAGAGTATCCTCAGTACACCAGACCTGAGGTCTATGAAGGCAAAAAGGTGCCTGAGGTACTGCTGTCCGGCCATCACAAGAACATTGAGATTTGGCGCAGACAGCAGTCGATCAGGCGGACTTTGGAGCGCCGGCCAGATTTGCTAAAAGAGGCCAGTTTGTCTCCAGGGGAAGAGGCATATTTAAAAGAGCTGACGAAAGAATGAAAAAAGTACTTGCATTTCCACAAATATCATGCTAAATTAGTAGCTGTGAAAATAAGAGATGGTCCTCTGTTACGGTTTTTGTATTAAGAACATCAAATATAGTTAAGGAGGTTCACAAGTGAACGAAATTATCAAGAAAATTGAAGCAACTCAGTTAAAAGAATCTGTGCCGGAGTTTCATGTTGGCGACACGGTAAAAGTGTACAACAAGATCAAAGAGGGTAACAGAGAGAGAATCCAGGTGTTTGAGGGAACTGTAATCAAAAGACAGAATGGCGGAGCCAGAGAGACCTTTACAGTGAGAAAGAATTCCAACGGAATCGGCGTTGAGAAGACTTGGCCAGTGCATTCTCCTTTTGTTGACAATATTGAGGTTGTAAGAAGAGGTAAGGTCAGAAGAGCGAAACTGAACTACTTGAGAAAGAGAGTAGGCAAGGCGGCAAAGGTAAAAGAATTAGTAAAATAATTCATTTGAAGATGGTGAAAGGGACAATAAAGAATATTTATTGTCCCTTTCTTGGACTTTTCATGTGTTTAACAGGCAGGAGTGTTGTAAGTGGAATTTTACCAGGTGGAAGAGACCAATGTATTGCGCGTGGTAATCCGCTGGATTGTTGATGTTGTGGTGATGATTTGCCTGGCCTGGTTTGCAATCTATTCTTTTGGAACTCAGGTTCGAATTGTGGGGCAGTCTATGACGCCAAACCTGCGGGGAGACGACGTGGTACTGATGGACAGGCTCAGTTATGATTTCGGGGAGCCAGAGAGATTTGACATAGTGGTGTTTGAGAGGGAAGACCATAAATCCAATGTGAAACGGATTATTGGAATGCCGGGAGAGACCGTGCAGATTCTCAGCGGATACATTTATATTAACGGAAAATACCTGGAAGCAGACAATGATCTGAATCAGGTATCCTTGGTAGGGCTGGCAGGAAGCCCGATTGTACTGGGAGAGGATGAATATTTTCTTTTGGGAGATAACAGAGATGGCAGTGAAGACAGCCGTTTTGCCAATATTGGAAACGTGAAAAGGGAACAAATTCAGGGGAAGATCTGGCTGCGTCTTGCGCCTTTTTTGGATTTTGGAGTAGTAGAATAGGAGTTTTTATGAATATACAGTGGTATCCTGGGCACATGACAAAGGCAAAACGTGCCATGCAGGAAGATTTGAAACTCATTGATTTGATTATCGAAATTGTGGATGCGCGTATTCCGTATTCCAGCCGTAATCCAGACATCGACGAGCTGGGAAAACAAAAAAGCCGCCTCATCCTTTTAAATAAATCAGACTTAGCCAGTGAAACCTGGAATGATATTTGGGCAAAATGGTTTCAGTCCCAGGGCTTTTATGTGGTAAAAGTAAATTCGAAAAGCGGAGCGGGGTTAAAACAGATCAATTCCGTTGTCCAGGAGGCATGTAAAGAGAAGATCGAGAGGGACAAAAAAAGGGGAATTTTAAACCGCCCTGTCAGAGCGATGGTAGTCGGAATTCCCAATGTGGGGAAATCCACATTCATTAACTCTTTTGCAGGGAAGGCGTGCACCAAGACAGGAAACAAACCAGGAGTTACGAAAGGAAATCAGTGGATACGGCTTCATAAATCTCTGGAACTTTTAGATACTCCGGGGATTTTATGGCCCAGATTTGAGAATCAGGAGGTTGGAAAGAGGCTGGCCTTCATTGGCTCCATAAACGATGAGATTTTGAATAAAGAGGAACTGGCTATGGAGCTTCTTCGCTTTATGATGAAACAGTATCCAGAGGTTTTAAAGGAACGATATGGAATAGAATGGGAGCAGTCTCAGGAGTTAGGAGACGTAGTATTAAACAGTGCTTTGGAACAGATTGCAAAAAGCCGTTCCTGCCTTTTAAAAGGAAATGAGTATGACTATAAAAAGGCGGCCAATCTATTTATCGACGATTACCGAAGCGGGAGGCTTGGACGGATCACGCTGGAATTTCCCCCGGAGGAAACTGGGGAAGCCCTTAAGAGATGAAAGTAAGACCAATCATGGCATGGGTGAAAAAACTGGCTTTATTCGCCGCAGCCGCATATTTGCTGATACATTTTGTGGTTCAGAGGGTGGATGTGTATGGCAGTTCTATGGCTCCAGCTCTGGAGTCAGGGGATGTATTGCTGGTAGAAAAACTGACGCCCAGATTAGGAAGATTAAAACGGTTTGATGTGATTGTATTTTCCTACCGATATCGAAAAAACCAATATTATACAAAACGGATTATCGCTCTTCCCGGAGAAACCATACAGATCGTAGACGGGAATATTTTGATAGACGGGCAGATTCTTTTGGAGGATTTTGGAACAGAGCCTATCGAAAAAGGGAAACGTGCCTCAGAGCCGGTTACTTTAGGAGAGAATGAATATTTTGTCCTGGGCGACAACCGAAATCACAGTTCCGACAGCAGAGATTGGGATATCGGGAATCTGAAAAGAGAGGAAATCTTAGGCAGAGTATTTTTTCGGATTTGGCCTCTTTTTAAGGCAGGGATGATGAAAGAGTAGAAAACAGGTAACAGTATAGACGGGCAAGAAGATGGCCCGTCTGAATTGTTACGAAAATAGAAGGGAAAAGTCATGAAGCAGTTGACAAAAGAAAAACTGGAAAAAGAGCTATTGCGTTTAAAGGGGATGCAGGAGTATGAGGATACGTATCCGACTTGTGTCATCTGCGGGATTGACGAAGCTGGCAGAGGACCCTTAGCAGGTCCTGTTGTGGCCGGAGCAGTGGTTTTGCCAAGAGACTGCCAGATCTTATATCTAAATGATTCCAAAAAGCTTTCTGAAAGGAAAAGGGAAGTTTTATTTGACGAGATTAAGGAGAAGGCAGTTTCCTATGGAATCGGAATCGTGGGACCCGGCCGGATTGATGAGATTAATATTTTACAGGCAACCTATGAGGCGATGAGAGAGGCTGTGGGGCAGCTTGAGGTAACGCCGGATATTCTTTTCAATGATGCGGTTACCATTCCGCAGGTGGACATACTGCAAGTTCCGATTATTAAAGGGGATTCTAAAAGCGTGTCCATTGCCGCGGCCAGCATTCTGGCGAAAGTGACCAGAGACCGGATGATGGTGGAATATGACAAGCTGTTTCCAGAATATGAATTTGCCAGACATAAGGGGTATGGAACCGCCGCCCACATTCAGGCGTTAAAAGACCATGGACCATGTCCCATTCATAGAAAAACGTTTATCAAAAAATTTATTTCCCAGGAGGAAAAGATTGACCAATAAGAGGGCCATAGGCAGTCATTATGAGGCCAAGGCGGCTGAGTTTCTAAAAAAACAGGGGTATGAGATTTTGGACTGCAATTATCAGGACAGGTATGGAGAAATTGACCTTGTGGCAAAAGATGGGGATTATCTGGTGTTTGTGGAGGTGAAGTATCGAAGCAATTTAAAAAACGGCTATCCAGAGGAGGCGGTTACAGACAAAAAGCAGCAAAAGATCCGCCATGGGGCCAGATACTATTTATATCGCCATGACTACTCAGAAGACACACCTTGCAGGTTTGATGTAGTCAGTATACTTGGAGAAGAGATAAGGCTGGTTTGCAATGCCTTTTAGAAAAGGAGTACGACAACGATGGAGTGTTTTGAACGCATAAATTGGAAGCGGAAAGGTCAAAATCCTGTTGTTCAGGAAATGGTTTGCGAAGGGATTCCTGTATTGCAGTTTCCACTGCTTACACAGTCTCAGCTTGTGGCCCACGGGTTTTCTACCAGAATGGGCGGCGTCAGTGAAGGAAAATTTTCTACCATGAATTTTACTTTTACCAGAGGAGATAATCCCGATCATGTGATGGAGAATTACAATCGGATCGCCAGGGCGCTGGGAGTGGATAAGGACCGTATGGTGTTATCCTATCAGACCCATACCGCCAATGTGCGTCTGGTGACAGAAGAAGACGCCGGAAAAGGGATTTGGAAAGAACGGGATTATAAAGACGTTGACGGCCTCATCACCAATGTCCCAGGGATTACGCTGGTGACGTTCTATGCAGACTGTGTTCCCCTATATTTTGTAGATCCGGTACATAAGGCCATAGGGCTGAGCCATTCTGGATGGAGGGGAACCGTAAGGCGCATGGGGGCAGTCACTCTTAAGGCCATGGAAAAAGCTTTCGGGACGAAAGCCGAAGAGGTGCTTTGCTGCATCGGCCCAAGCATCTGTCAGGACTGCTTTGAGGTAGGCGGCGAGGTTGTTCATGAGTTTGAAAAAGAATTTGACGAGTCCTACTGGTCAGAACTCTCCTATAAAAAAGAAAATGGAAAATACCAGCTTGACTTATGGAGAGCAAATGAGATTGTCCTGCAGGAAATGGGCGTCTTAAAAGAACACCTTCAGATTACAGACATCTGTACCCACTGTAATCCAGATTATCTGTTTTCCCACAGGACTTTTGGCAGTGAGAGAGGGAATCTGGCGGCCTTTCTCTGTTTAAAATAGAATTATGCCATGGCGTTTATCCACAGCCATGGAATCCTGACGGCCAGATTGCGCCGAGCCTCCTCATCCTCCGACTCTATTGGCAGGGACTTAAAAAGCTGTAAAAGTTCCCCGCGTCCCAGGGTGCATCCTGCAAACATCATAAAGGAGGCCCTGGCTGGGAAGGCATCAAAGTGCATAACGTCTTTAGGATAAGGCCAGAGGCTCTTGTCCATAAGATAGGGGGTAAGAAAGTCAAGGCCGGTTTTTATGCCAGAGCCGTTTGGCAGGGTATAGTCCCACAGATCATCTCCCTGTTTGGATAAAAGATAACAGAGAGAAACCATGTTATCCAGAACAAAGATGGAATAATTATATGGTTTTGTGCGGTTCAGTTCCAGGGGAAAGGAGCCGTCCTTCTCCATCTGAGGAAGTAAAAAATGTTTGTAATTATCGCGGCAGAAGTCCGCGATTTTTTCATTGTCTGTAAAAAGGGAAAATACTGCTGCCTGCAAAAAGAAGCAGACGCTGTGATTGTTTTTTTCCGTCATCTCTGCCACGCCGTTTTGGCTTGTGAGCATCCAGCCTAAATATGTGGCAAACCAGTTTTTTAATCCCTGGTAAATGGCGTCTGTCATGTTGTTTGACGAGCAGAGAAGTTCAATGGCAAAAGGCACGTCGATGAGGTGAAGCGTATCGATTATGCCGATGCCCCGACCGTCACAGATGCCGGGAATGGCCTGAGCATACGCTAAGTGTGGATTCATATGCGTTTTATTATCCAGGAAAAATTCTTTTAAGATACAAATTGCTCTCATGGCAAAGGTTTCGTCCTTTGTAAGCTGATAGGCTGCGCTTAAATAGGCGGCGCTGGTACGCATTTGGCGGAGCAGAAAGCGGTGGCCGTTAAAATTATCAGGATTGGTTTCACCGTCTCGGCGGATATAGGGGAGTCCGTCAAAAGCGTCTGGATTGGGCCACCAATAGTCGCCGTTAGAATAGTAATCATGAACAGTTCCTGGACTTTTAGGTGCGGTAATATCTGTGATATGGGGGATTGGCTTAAAGAGCGCTTCCTTGGCTTTTTTAAGAATCCAGTCCCTGTCACAAAGGGGCGGCTCTATGGAGTAATGTTTTTTATAGGTAATCATAATACACCTCGTTTCTTTTCGCCTATTCTATAAAAAAGCAGGTCTGGAATCAATGGTAAAAACTTAGGATGGATAGGAAAAAGTATGGATGTGAATTTACAGAATTTGAAATTTTATGTACAATACAGAGAAGGGGTGTGGAAAATGATGAAAATGAAGAAAAAATCAGAAGTATATTTTCAGATGTTTCTGTCGTATCTTGGCATTCTGGTGATTCCCATGATATTGGCTATGGTTCTCTATGCTTATACATTTCAGATCATTCGCAGTCAGGCAGAGGAGATGAACAAAAATCTTCTGATTATGGTAAAAAACGAACTGGATTACGAGATCGAAAATTTACAAAAGATTGCCAGCCGTCTGGCTCTTGACGACAGGGTGCAGATGGCCGCCAATGTAAAGAAAAACTTTACATCACAGGATCAAATGAATCTCTACTATATCTATACAGAGTGTCTGTCCATTAACATGTCAGAAGATTTCATTGAAGATGTTTTTCTTGTCTTCAATAATACAAAAAAGGTAGTCAGCATAAATGGCAATATGTCAGACCAAATGTTTTATGACATCTATTATAAGAGCAGCGAACTATCTTACGAACAGTTTCAGGAATATATGAACCAGTTTCATTATGGCGATATGCTGCCTGTAAAGCTGGACAGCGGAAAAGAGACTTTTTTATTTACCATGACGACGCTGAAGCCGGATTTCAGAGATTCCTCGGCAGTGGTCTGTATCGCTATCAATGCTGATACCATCAGGAAACGGTTCCAGAATATGCGATGGTCTGACACGATGGATGTGATTTGCCTTACAGATTCAGATTTTCGAGTCAGCGCAGAGGAAGAAATTTCAGACTTCACGGAATGGAAGTATGAACTCTGGGAGCAGGGCAATCACCAGAAGGCCAATGAATTGGGAGAAACGTATATGATATCCGTGCTGCCATCTGAGGTGGTGAATTGGAAGTATTTAAGCGTGATGCCGCTGAAGCAGATGGCTCAGGGAGTGCGGAGGGTCCACGTTATGGCCATAGTTGGTCTGTTTTTATGTACGATTGTAGGGATTTTTACCTCCTATTTTAACACCAAACATAATTACAATCCGATTAAGATGCTGATGGAAAACTTTAAACAACATGGGAAAGTAGAGATAGAAGAAGGGGTTAATGAGTACCAGTGGTTAAATAGTCAGATGGATCAGTTTTTTAAACAGCATGTAGATGCAGAAGCACTGTTGAAAAAGAATCGGAGAAGTTTAAAAAATTACTATCTGTATCAGCTTTTACAGGAATACTGCGACGGAAGTTTAAGTGCGCAGTATGGACTTAAGATTCATGGAGATTATCATGTGGTTGTGTTGCTGACGCCTGTTGTGAAACGGGAGGAGGGACGAAAAAGCTCGGCATATCTGGAAGAGAATGCGCTTCAGAAATTTGCCCTCATGAATGTATTTGAGGAATTGTGCAGTCCTTCCTTCTATATTGATATGGTAGAATTGGGAGAACGGGTGGCTGCCATTATCAGCCTTCCTGATGAAAAGCGGGAGCATATTGATGTAGTAAAAAATCAGGCGGAAATTCTTCAGCAGATGATGGAGGAATCTTTTGGATTTACTACCACAATTCTGGTTGGATCAGCCTGCACAAGATGGGAAGGAATCCATGATTCCTATCTCCAAGCCCTGGAGCTGGAGCAATATGTCCGTCTTCTTGATGCCAATCTGCTTCTATACGATGACGTGAAGGATATCAAACCCCATTATCAGTATCCTTTTGAGCTGGAGCAGAAGCTTATTAACGCCATTAAGGTGGGGGATAACAGTCTGGCATGGGCCACGATGGAGCAGGTGTTTGATTTAAACCTTTGCGGGAATATGACGACGAATGGGTATCGCTGTCTGGTGTACGGAATGATCGGGACTTTGCTGGAGGGAGCAAGTCAAGGGGAATATAAGGAAGCAGCCAAAGAACTGACCTTCCCTGATAAAGAGATTATGTCCGTGGGGAAGATGAAGAAATGCTTTCAGGAACTGACAAAGGAGATTTGCAATAAGATCGCAAATCAGCAAAAGGAAACCGCTCAAGATCAGACATTGAGTAAGAAAGTCCAGGAGTATATCAGGGAGAATTACCGCGACCCTGACTTAAATATTTCTATTACCAGCCAGCATTTTGATTTAACTCCTGCGTATCTGTCGTCAATTTATAAGAAGCAAACGGGAGGAAGCCTTTTGGAGTATATTAATACGGTCCGCCTTGACTGTGCAGAACAGCTTTTAGAAGAGGGATATAGCGTTGTGGAGGTGGCCGCCATGTCAGGATTTCGTGACAGCAGTACCTTTATCAGGGTATTTAAAAAGAAAAAAGGAATGACTCCGGGCCAGTTGAAGAAAAAAACTTAGAAATGTAAAAAAATTATTATTGACTATAAAAAATGCAAACTTTTTAAGCGCTTTTTTGCCTATAAAGTTTGCGTTTTTTCTATATCTTTTGTGCAAAATGGATGATATGATGTGGGCACAACAAAACAACAAACATTCGTGAAGGGAGAATTAACATGAAAAAAAGAAATTTAGCATGGATGATGGCAATCGCCATGGCGGCTGTTTCCGCAGCCGGATGTTCAGGTCCAGGCGGCAGTACTACAACAGAGACAACAAAAGCAGCTACATCTGAGACCACTGCTGCGGCTGGAGAAACAGCGCCAGCAGCGCCGGCGGAATTTTCCTATCCGATGGCAGCAGGAGAAAAATTGCAGTATTGGTGTGAACTTACCACTACGGTGTCTGCAAACTTCTCTAATTTAGGCGATACACCCTTTGGCCAGGGCTGGCAGAAGAATACTGGAGCAGAGATTGAATTTTTACATCCGCCTACAGGCCAGATGAAGGAGCAGTTCAGTTTGATTCTGGCAGATGGAAATCTTCCAGATTTGATGGAGTACAACTGGACGGTTGATTATCCTGGCGGACCGGAAAAGGCCATCAAAGATGGCGTAATCATACCGCTAAATGATGTGTTTGCCCAGTATTGTCCAAATATCACCCAATATTTGGCCGAGAATCCAGAGATTGACCGAATGATCAAAACAGATGAGGGTCACTATTATGTATTTCCGTTTATCCGCGGCGACGAGAATCTGATGAATACCATTGGTCTTATGGTCCGTCAGGATTGGCTGGAGGAGCTGAATATGGAGGTTCCTACCACGATGGATGAATGGCATGAAGTTCTGACTGCTTTTAAGAACGAGAAGGGATGTACGGCTCCATACAGCTTTGAGTACACAAACGGACAGTATTTAGGTGCAGATCCCTTTGTTGCCGCATACGGCGTGAACCGTTCCTTCTATTTAGGAAGTGACAACAAGGTGCATTTCGGCGCTACTGAGCCGGGATTTAAAGAGTATCTGACCACCATGAACCAGTGGTACAGC
Organism: uncultured Hungatella sp.; assembly: GCA_910579515.1. Classification (GTDB taxonomy): domain Bacteria; phylum Bacillota; class Clostridia; order Lachnospirales; family Lachnospiraceae; genus UBA3402. The sequence continues at coordinate 77,750 of CAJTUV010000005.1, read as the reverse complement.
GAGGGACTGATTGATCCAGACCTGGCTACCTTAAAAAGCGACCAGATCAGTGCAAAGATTACCAACGGCCAGGCAGGCGCTTCTATGGGCCAGGCTGGAAGCCGTATGGGAACCTGGACCACAGCCGCCCGTTCTACCACACCGGAATTTAAGCTGGTTCCGGCTCCGGTACCTACCCTGGAAAAAGGCGGACAGGCCGAGATGGGATATATCGAGAACCCATTTTCTGGAAGAGCAAGCGTGGCGATTACGACTTCCTGCAAAGATATTGAGCGTGCGGCAAGATTGATGGATTGGGCTTACGGCGAAGAGGGACATATGTATTTTAACTTCGGTATTGAAGGCGAGTCCTATACCATGGTTGACAATTATCCTACTTACACAGAGCAGATTTTAAATAATCCTGACGGTCTTCCTGTTTCCCAGGCAATGTCTGCATACATCCGCGGCAACTACAACGGACCGTTTGTACAAGATATCCGCTATCTGGAGCAGTACTACACCATGGAAGAGCAGAGACTGACGCCAGGCGTCTGGGGACAATGCAACGGCGCTGCGCATACCATGCCTCCGATTACCCCGACCTCTGATGAAAGCAAAGAGTTCTCTACCATCATGAACGAGATCAATACCTATCGTGATGAAATGATTTTGAAGTTCATCTTTGGTACAGAGAGCGTAGACAATTTTGATACTTATGTAAAAAATATTGAAAATATGGGATTGGAAAGAGCGCTGGAAATTCAGAATGCCGCTTTGGAACGGTATAATTCCAGATAGAAAGTCCTGATTTTATAGAATATCCGTTACGGCTTAAGATTTTCTGACCGTAACGGATATCCTAAAATTAGGAGGAGTCCAAATAGGGAAAGAGTACCTAAAAACAGGAAGGAAAGAATGGAATGAATGAAAAAAAACTTCAAAAGCCGACGTTAAGTTATCAGCTAAAAAGGGATTGGATCAGAAATCGTTCTCTGTATATTCTGGTGATACCGGTTCTGCTTTTCTATATCTTGTTCCACTATAAACCGATGTATGGAGCGATTATTGCTTTTAAGGACTATACGCCTGCACTGGGAGTGAAGGACAGTCCGTGGATTGGGTTAGATAATTTTATCCGTTTTTTTAAGAGTGTGTATTTTGGACGTCTGATTAAAAACACCATACTTTTGAGCGTGTACAGCCTGATTTTCGGGTTTCCGGCGCCGATTATTCTGGCGTTGCTTTTGAATGAGGTCCGCAATAAACGTTTTAAAAATCTGACTCAGACCATCACCTATCTGCCTCATTTTATTTCTCTGATCGTTGTGACTGGTATGCTGACAGATTTCAGTATGACGTCAGGACTTTTCAACGATATCATAGAGTTTTTCGGAGGCCAGCGTTCTCCGCTTTTGCAGAATCCGAATTTGTACCGTACCATGTATGTTGCCTCTGGTATCTGGCAGCAGGTAGGATGGGGATCTATTATCTATCTGTCTGCTTTGGCCGGCGTTGACCAGCAGCTTTATGAGGCGGCCTCCATCGACGGGGCAGGGAAGTGGAAACAGCTTCTCAATGTGACGCTTCCGGGGATTGCGCCTACGATTATTATCATGCTGATCATGAGAGTGGGCCAGCTGATGAGCATGGGTTATGAGAAAACCATTCTGTTGTATAATCCGTCTACATATGACACAGCAGACATTATTTCTTCTTATATATATCGTGTAGGCCTTTTGGAGCAGGATTGGAGCTATTCCACGGCAGTGGGACTGTTTAACTCTGTGATCAATTTCTGTCTGTTGATCCTTACAAATAAGATATCGAAGAAGTTCAGCGAGACCAGTCTGTGGTAAAGGGGTGAGAATATGAAAATAAAGAGATCAAAAGGAGAACAAACCTTTCAGGTTTTTAACTATGTATTTTTGACATTGATTATCGCCATCTGCTTTTACCCAGTATGGTATGTGGCCATGGCTTCTTTCAGTAATAGCAATTTGCTTACTCAGCACACCGGACTTTTGTTTAAGCCGGCTGGTTTCAGCATTGACGCATATAAAAAAGTATTTCAGAATCCGATGATCAGCAGAGGGTATCTGAATACCTTGTTTATTTTAGTTGTGGGCGTTATTTTGGATCTGATCATGACTTCTCTTGGGGCCTATTTTTTATCGAGAAAACGGGTGCTGTTTAAAAAGCCTGTGATGCTGTTTATTGTTTTCACCATGTTCTTTTCCGGCGGTATGATTCCGTTTTATATTAATTTGAGAGAACTTCATTTGACCAATACGCTTTGGGGACTGATTATTCCGTTTATGATCAATACCTCCAATCTGATTATTCTGCGAACTGCTTTTGAGAGTATCCCAGAGAGTTTGATTGAGGCGGCCCAGATTGACGGAGCAGGACACTTTCGGATTTTATCTACCATTGTGATTCCGCTGTCAAAAGCAATGCTGGCCGTTATGGTTCTGTACTATGGCGTCAGCATCTGGAACTCCTGGTTCTGGGCTTCTGCAATTTTGCGCAATCGTGAAATGTATCCTCTGCAGATTATTTTACGAGAGATCTTGTTGTCCAATGATACCAGTTCTATGACAGCAGGCACCAGCGCCATGGACACAGAGGCTATTGGAATGACCATCAAATATGCAACCATTATGGTGGCGACGATTCCGATTTTATGTGTGTATCCGTTCCTGCAGAAATATTTTACCAAGGGAACCATGGTTGGCGCGGTGAAAGAATAGGGGAAAGGGAGAAAAAGAATCATGGACCATTCAGAAAGGAAATGTATGAAACAGCTTATCCAGCAGGATCTGTGCCCCATTATGATAAGTCTGTTCAAACGTGTATCAGAGGGCGGAGAGAACCTTTGTATGGACCAGGTGCCTGTCTATAATGAGAAGGCGCAGTTTGTAGGCGGAAAGGTGATCAATCAGGCGTGTTATACAGCGCTGAAACTTTTAAAGACAGAGGAAAGTTTCAAACAGCTTGGAGACATGATCCGTATGGTCTCTGATATGCCTATGGAGACCTGGGGGATTTTAAATGGAATCAGCGGTCTTTACAGGCTGCAAAAGGCAGGAATTTTGGAAAAGACGGTGGATCAGGAAACTTTAAAGAAGCTGAAAAAATCTATGGACTGGCGTACTTTTGTGGATATTGACCGCCACTATGCCCTCATTGGCAAGCCTACGAATTACTATGGGGTGGCCTTTGGAATCGCAAGGCATCGGGAATTGATGGGATGGGAAGACGAGGGACACAGCCGTCATCTTTTAGACCGCCTTTTGGAACATATTGATGCATACTCAGGGGATCTTTGCTTTATGGATGAAACCCCTGGAGAAGGGAGATTCGACCGTTACAGTATTCTTGTTCCCAGCGAGCTGGCTTCGCAGCTTTTGGCTACAGGCTGGGAGGTGCCAGAGAAGATTCGAAACATGCTTTCCAAATCAGCGCACATTTTCCTGAAACTGGCTGACACAAAGGGATTGGGATTTTCCTATGGACGAAGCATCGGCGCTTACGGCGCTACTGCGGCTCTGGAGGTTTTGTCTGCTGCGGCTGTGGTTGACGGTATTCTGACTGAGGAGGAGAAGGAAATCGCTTATGGCTACAGCATGAAACTATTGGAACATTTGATTCATTTCTGGTATGATAAGGACATGGAGTCCATCAATATGTGGGAGAAGGGAAGGCGGACGGACAATTACCGCAACAAGAACCGTATCCTTGGGGAGAATTTGAGTCTCTGTATGCAAATGGTCAATTCCTTTGAACATTGGGAAAACGCAGGGTATGGTGACCATGAGCAGTGTGAGGATTATGCCCAGAGACTAAAAAAGCTGGATGCGTATACGTACGTACCTTTTTCAGAGGGAGAGCTGGAGAGAGGGATGGCCATTGTCAGAGACGGCTGCCATGTGTGGTCTCTGCCGCTGATTAACGGAGGACAGAAGTATTATGACAAGGACCCTTATATGCCAGTTCCTTTCCAGAATCTGGTGTTGGAAGGAGTTCCTGAGTGTAATCATGGTCAATTAGTTCCTCAGATTTTTATGGAGAATGGCGACGTGGTGATGCCAGTGGCTTTCTGCAAAAAGATTACGCCTAAAATCGAAGAGAGCGGCATGGAGATTGTCTGTGAGATGGACGCCTGTTTGATGGGGGAAGGGGTTTTTATCAGCGGTAATACCAGGATGGACAAAAACCTTGTAGATCACTCTGTTGCAGGAGGAAGCAAAGAATCGCAGCAGCCCAAACGTGTGGAAGGGATTTCAGATGTGGCGACCTATAAATTTGCAAAGAATCGGATTACCAGAGAAGACGTCTTTACCATTACTGGAGACCAGAAGGTGAAAAAGGTGCGGCTTGTGTTTTTGACCTACTCAAAGCAGCCGAAAACAGAGGGCGCCTTTGTGAAATTTGGCCAGGGCGTGATTTCTGGTATGTGCGCAGACGGGTATGAAGGGTGCGTGGTACATGAGGCGACAAAAGACGGCAGCTTTGACACGCCTCATGGCAGGCTGAATACAGAGGTTGTCTGGGAAAGAGAAGGGCTGGAACAGACAAACAGCCTGAAATTGAGCTGGACTATAGAATATAGTTCATAAGCATGAAAAGATTGGAGAGAGCGTTATGGTTGAGAGAAAAGGAGAGAATTGGTGTTTTAAGAAGGATGTGACAGTCCAAAAGGCGGGAGACGGAGTGGAGCGCAGAGTTTTGGCATTCTGTGACGAGCTGATGTGTGTAGAAAATACGTTTAAAAAGGGGGCTGTGGGAGCGATGCATCATCATCCTCATACCCAGATTACGTATGTGGCCAGCGGACGTTTTCGTTTTACTATCGGGGAGGAGACGAAAGAAGTTGGAGCAGGAGACACGCTTTGTAAACAGAATGATATTCCTCATGGATGTGTATGTTTGGAAGAGGGAGTTTTGGTAGATTTCTTTACGCCAATGAGAGAGGACTTTTCGTAGGTGTTATTTATTAATCTAATTTTACAAATCGGTAAAGACTTCTTATAATCTATTGTAGTATAATATCCCAAGAAGCAGCGAAAAGCGCCGTTTCAGGCATGAAGAATAGCTGGCAGAAAGGGTTTCCAGATGAAAAATCGGATTTTGGTGATCGAAGATGATATGGATATATCAAATTTGATCTGTATGAACCTAGAGGCGGCCGGATATGAGGCGACGCCTCTTTATAACGGAAGCCAGGCGGAGGAATTTATAGAGAGAAGGGCGGATTGCGATTTAGCCCTTCTTGATTTAATGCTGCCTCAAAAAGATGGATTTTCTCTGATAGAGCCTCTAACCAGACGCCAGATTCCTGTGATCTGTTTGACAGCCAAAGCAGATGTTGTCAGCAAAGTACAGGGATTAAAAATGGGTGCGGAGGATTATATGGTGAAACCCTTTGAGATATTAGAGCTTTTGGTTCGAATTGAGAAAGTTCTTTCCAGGACAGGAAAAGAAAAAAGCGTACTGAAATTTCAAAAACTTAAGGTTGATTTGAAAAGCCACAAAGTATGGGAAGGAGAAAACGAGATCTATTTAAAGCCAATGGAATTTCGGCTTCTCACAGTATTTTTGCAGAATCGCAATGTAATGCTTCCAAGAGACAAACTCCTTGATCTGGTGTGGGGAGAAGAATTTTTAGGGGAATCCAGGACTGTAGACGTCCATGTGGCAAAGCTGAGGAAAAAATTGAAAGCCTGTGAGGCGATTATCACAGTGCCCAGGGGCGGATATCTGTTTGAAGATGACGAGACCATAAGAGAGGAGTGGAAAACGCCCTGAGGATCAAAACAAAGATTATCGGTCTGGTGGCAGGAGTGCTCTTTGGCGCTTGTGCATTTTGCGGAACGTTTGCCATCAATCAATACATGAATGCCAGCGTAAGAAAATTGGCAGACGTTGAGATGGAAAAACTTGAACTGGCTAACCGGGCTTTTTCCCAGGTGGGAACCAAAGAGGATTTGGAGGAAATGGACGAAGCGGCCAGGGACGCCTATCTGAAATACCAATTTGAGCGCTGTTATCAGGAAGGATACGCTCTTTTGAAAGGGCAGGAATGTATAAAGAATATGACAAAGTACGAGATAACGGCTCCAGAGGCTCTTGGGGAGGAGTATGTGGTTCAACAATTAGGGAAAACGTATCTTCTAATTTTGAAAAAGGAACTCCCTTTTCTCAAAGATTTCTGGGTTTTGTCAGTCCAGGACATTACATCAACATGGGAGGAAGGAAAGGAACAGGCCAAATGGTATCTGGTCGTGTTCCTTTTTGTGTTTGCATGTTCTATCACTGTTGCAGCTGTTGTGATTGGCCATATGCTGGAATCGTTGGTGGAACTTAGGGATCAGGCGGAGCGAATCAAAAATGGAGATTTCGATAAGAAGGTGGTTTTGACGTCAAAGGATGAACTGAAAGATCTTTCGGACAGTCTGAATCGTATGTCCGATCAGCTTCAGCAGCAGATTGAGGATTTAGAATTTCTTCTGGGTTCTATGGCTCATGAGATGAAAACCCCTTTGACCAGTATCATAGGATATGCCGATTCCCTGCTTCATGTCCGGCTAAGCGATCAGCAAAAGGAACAGTCTTTGGCTGCTATCTGTCGTTCAGCAGGACGGTTAGATGAAATGTCTGGAAAACTTTTACAGCTTCTGGGATTTTATGAAAATGAAGAGATTGTGAAAGAGCCTGTGGAGCTTGTGGATGTGATGATGTGGATTTATGAGGAAAACAGAGAAACATTGATAGACAAGGGCATTGATTTCAAAATAGTTTTGGAAAATAGTGTGGGAGTTCAGGAAGAGACAGGGCTTGAACAAAAAGGAGTAAAAGGGATGACGGTACAGGGCGATCCCATGCTTTTGGTCAGCCTGTTTAGTAATCTGGTTTCCAACTCGATAAAAGCGTTGGAAGGAACTGGGAAGATTCAAATCATCTTGATCCCAGAAAAACACAAGGTCTGTGTTCAGGATGACGGCGTTGGGATTCCGTCAAAGGACCTTCCTCATGTTACAAAAGCTTTTTATATGGTGGACAAATCCAGAAGCCGCAGACAAAAGGGGAGCGGACTGGGACTGGCTTTGGTACAGAGAATCAGCAAGGTTCATAACGCCAGGATAGAGATTGAAAGTCGTCTGGGAGAGGGGACGAAGGTGTGGATCTGTTTTCTTTCCTCTGACTGAGAAAAGGGGATTTTACAAATTGATTACAAGCCGGTAAAGATTTGGGAGAGTAAAACTGCTAAGATAGGGGCAACACAATCAATGGATGGAGGGATAAATTTGAAAAAGAAACAGACCGTAAAAAGAGCATCATTTCTCATAGGATCCATCTTATGCACTCTGGCAGGCTGTGTTAAGCAGACGAACATTCCGATTGTCTCAGAAAAGATGGAAGGGGCGCAGGAGTCTCGGGTGGGGGAGGAAGAGACCCAGGGAGAGAAACAGGGAATGGCTGCAAATGCAAAAAAAGTCAGACAGCAGGCTGATGTTCCAGAAACTTATACCCTGGAGATTCGCAGTGAGGACATTACTATTATGGGGAATGTCAGTGTGGAGACACCAGAAAAAGAGAGGATTCCTGTGGTAGAGGTACAATATTTACCATATACGCAGGAAGAGCTGGATGAGATCAAAGAGCTTTTAAAAGAGGAAGTGGGAATCACAGAATGGACGCTGAAAAGCCAGGATAATCCGAAGACTTATATGTCGCCAGACCAAACTTATACCCTTAGCCTGGCCAGAGGAAACAAACAAGAGCGGCCTATGGTGTGGCTGTCCTGTCCTGGTATTTCCGACGGCAGCAACAAAGAGGACGAGGCAATGGATCTTTCTGGATTTTCCATGTCGGAGAATGATAGAAAAGCATTTCAACAGGAGATGGAAGGCAGGGCAAAACACCTTATGGAAGAAATGGGCATGAAAGATTTTCATCTGGAGGAGGTTCGCTGGAGACAGCTTTCTGTCAGTAAGGATCACTCATGGTCTCTGTCAGGACAGTATGGACTTCGGCTCTATTATCGAAGAAGGGTGGAAGATATGATTCTCGTCGATAATGAATGGGAGTATCCGGCTCAATATGTGGAATTTCTATACAAAGAGGATGGAACACTCTTATCAGTAAAAAATATCGGCAGGGAAGAATTAAGAGTCACGCCAGAGTATGTAGAATTTCTGCTGCCTTTTTCTTCTGTCAGCCAGGTATTTGAACAGTGTATGAAAACACGTCAGATTGACGCAGAGACAAATGCAAGAAGCGATATTTCTGTCTTGACAGAAGGATATCCAGGAGCGGTTCCACATGGTTATCTTACGATTACAGAAGTGAAGCTGGCTTATGGATTGGAGTATAGAGAAGGCGGAAAGGGAAAGCTGGTTCCGGTATGGGCTTTTTATGGGAGGGAGGAGAGAGGATTTCAAGATCAAAGCGGCGTGGAACTTAAGATCCCCAGGACGTCTCTTAATGGGAGCAAAAGCGAGCTTCTTCTTGTGGTTAATGCAGAGAATGGGAGTGTTTATGGGGAGCTTTTAAGGAAATAAAGGAGAGGCGGTGGAAAAATTGGGATTCGTATGTTAGAATATAGTATAAGATTGGTCAATCATGGATAGAAATCATGAGAGAAGCATTGAATGAATAAAGAGATTGAAGATGAGCAATTATACAGTAGGAATGAGGACGGAGTAATTACAGAGCCGTTTAACCCGAAAGATGTGGACATCATCTCTCAGCCAATGGTAATCTTCAATATTGTTGAGAATTTGAGAGATGAAGATATTATTTTAGACCCAGATTTTCAGAGAATACCTGATTTGTGGGATGCTCAGAAGCAGAGTCGTTTGATTGAATCTCTGATTATCCGTATTCCGCTGCTTTCGGATCCTTTTTTGCCGGTAAACGTTGGTTTTGGAATACCTTATGTCTTGCCGCTTATCACGGAACTGCTAGTTTCCGATGAAAAAAGCCTTTTACTGATTGAGAATCCTGAGTCTCATCTGCACCCAAAGGGCCAAACCATGATTGCAAAATTAATTTCTCTGGCATCAGAGAATGGCTGTCAGTTCCTTTGTGAATCCCATAGTGACCATGTGATTAATGGAGTTCGAGTTGCAGCAAAACAGGAGATGATAGACAATGAAAAAATTGGAATTGCTTTTTTTCAAAGAATGTGAATCAGGAAACGAAGGTTCATATGATCTATGTTGATAAAAGAGGTAATCTGAGCGATTATCCATCAGGGTTATTGGATGAGTGGGGTATTTTAATGACTGAGTTGATATAACAGGAGAAGAAGTGTGGAGGTATTTTTTAATGAATTGTCAATTAAAAATAAATCTTGCATAGACTATATTGCCATATAATCCCTATGAACGGAAGTTTATAAAAAGAGTTCGGGAAAATGGATTGATTGAGATTGTTCTTCCTTGGACAGATAAGGGATATGGCATGGTTGTTAAAACGACTGGAAGGAACCTCCGAGAAACAAAGAGAATTGCAGAGATTATTGAGGAGGAATTGGGGTACCTATAGAATGGGGCTATTGCCATAGAAAGGAATGCTCATGTTTTACAGAATGATTGAAAATGCGTGCAACAGATGGTACGCATCTTCGGAATGTACAATCACATCTATGATTGCTTACATAGAATCTAAAGGTATGCTCAGAGATGCGCAAATTGAGGCAATAAAAACATATCTTTATTTAAAAATTGATTGTAGATGCAAACCGATTGCAGATTTATTCTGCCAGGGTAAGTTTAACACACTTGATTTGGATGCTGCTGAGATATCCAATACAGTTCGCCACTATTTAACGCAAAATGCTGCTGCTGCTGCTCTGTTTGAATACTCCTCATTACGAGACGAGAGAGGAGAGCAACTCTCAAAAAAATTAGAGGAGCAGATAAAGAAGACGCCAGACGCAATTAATTACAAGAAATTTTTCAGGGATGCATTTTATGGAGTTTCTTATACAGATTATCTTTTTAGCCTTCCAATGGGAGCTGGCAAGACCTATTTGATGGCGGCATTCATTTATCTGGATCTGTACTTTGCACAAAACGATCCCAAAAATCCGGCTTTTGCGCATAATTTTATTGTAGTCGCACCGTCAGGATTAAAATCTTCAGTGATTCCAAGCCTTAAGACAATACAAAAGTTTGATCCATCCTGGGTACTTCCAGAATCTACAGCCTTAAAGATAAAAAGAATTTTATCCTTTGAAGTGCTTGATCAGAGTAAGACTTCTAAAAAATCAAACAAAACCAAGAATCCAAATGTACAGAAAATTGCGAATCATCAGCCGCTGTCCGAATTGTTTGGTTTGGTGGCCGTTACAAATGCTGAAAAAGTAATTCTCGACCGTATTCAGGAAAAAAGCGGGCAGATTACCATGTTTGATGAAAGTGAAGATGACAGAGACAGGCAGGCCAATGAACTTCGGAATCTGATTGGAAAGCTTCCTTCTCTGGCGATTTTTATAGATGAAGTTCATCATGCAGTTAAGGATGAAATTAAACTTAGGGCAGTGGTGAACCGATGGGCAGAAAACGATACTATCAACTCTGTCATAGGATTTTCTGGCACACCTTATTTGGAGAAGACGGAAAAAATATCTGTTTCGGAAAAGCTATCCGTTGCTACTACTGAGATTACCAATATTGTACATTATTATCCTCTGATAAAAGGGATTGGTAATTTTTTGAAATATCCTACCGTCAAGATTTCAAATATTGCTGATAGCGGCAGAATTATTGAAAAGGGGGTACGGGACTTTTTGGATCATTACAAAGAAATGGTGTATGAGGGAAATCTTACAGCAAAGCTTGGTATTTATTGTGGAAGTATTGAAAAACTGGAACAGATGGTATATCCCCTTGTATCCCACATTGCGGCAGAATATGAAATTCCAAAAGATGCAATTTTAAAATTTCACAGAGGAAATAAGCAGTATCCTCAACCCTTAGACAGCCAGATGCAGTTTGAAACCCTTGATACTCCGTTGTCCAAAATTCGAATTGTTCTTTTGGTTCAGATTGGCAAAGAGGGGTGGGATTGCCGAAGTTTAACAGGCCTGATCCTTTCTCAAGAAGGAGATTGTCCCCAAAATATGGTTTTACAAACCTCCTGCAGATGTCTTCGTCAGGTTGCAAAAGGCAAAGTGGAAACGGCATTGATTTATTTAAATCAAGATAATGCAGACAAATTGGAGATCCAGTTACAACAACAGCATCATATTTCTTTGCAAGAATTTGTTAAAGGGGATCTCCCTGGAATCGTATTGCAAAGATACGATCGTACAAAGTATTTGAAACTTCCTAAAATTGATTTTTATCAGCTCTCTATCAAATATGATACGATTATTACTGAAGAGGCAGAACCGAAAATACGGATTCCTTTATCAGCCCAAGCGGCTGAAAAAGAGTTAAATGTAACAAAAGTTACAGACTTTTCTATGAAGATTTCAAGCAGAGAATTTGATGATGTGGAACGAGAGGAGAGGCAGGCAACATTTTTTTCATGGATTTATGGGATCGTAAAAGAAAGCTTTCACACATTATCAATCGAGGAACTGCTGAAATATGAAGAACAACTTCAGGAAATCTATTTGATGATAACGTTTCAAAAGGAAGAGGTTAGATATTATAGTTCTAAATATGATATCCCCCTTATAAACGCCAACATTCGCAAAGCTTTTATCCCAAAGCAGGATTTTTCTTCTTATGAAGAAGTAATACCAGAAAAATCTTGTTTATTAAATATTAAAAATTTTAAGAATACAATCATTACGAATAACAAAAAGGATTTTTATCCAGAGCAGGAAATGGTTGAAAATATCATTCTGGAAGATAAGGGAAAGAGAAAAATTGATCCGAAGATTGTCGATGCGATTGAAGCCTTGGAGGGTACCCAAAATCCGGCAAATAAGATGGCGGCAGCTTTGCTGCGCAAACAGATAAGCTCTCATCCCCAAAAGGATCGTTCGTTTCATTACCTGCCCTATCACACAGACAGTGAATTTGAGCAGACATTTTTAAAAGAGGTGCTTACTTTGCCTGAAATCGAGAATCTTGATCTTGAAGTTTATTATAACGGAGATCGGGCTATGACAGAGTTCAAGATTAAGTGTTACAAAAAAGTAAGTAACAAATGGATATATATCGGAATTTATACGCCGGACTTTCTGATTATACAGCGTAAAAATGGACAGATTTACAAGGCCGTTATAGTTGAAACGAAAGGTGAAATTTATAAAAATGAGCCCCAATTTAAGGATAAACGTATTTTTATGGAAACGGAGTTTGCCAAACAAAATAATAAGGCATTCGGTTATGAGCGGTTTGACTATCTGTATCTTGAAGACACCCTTCCAGAGAATGAAAGGATCTTGATTACACATAAAAAAATAGTGAGCTTTTTTGAGGAGGAATAGGAAAATGCCAATAAAGTATGTCCCTTTTATACCAGAGCCTATTGAAGGACAGGCAGTTCTTGGTAATTTCAACCGAATTTTAAAATATCGCGGCGCAGACGATATCTCTATGATATTACAACGAGGAATGCCTCTTTATGAGATGGAAAAGAAAGAGACAGTTGGCAAAAGCGGTAGCGGCAACATGGTGATTCGCGGGGAATGTGTGTCTGCATGTGCTTATCTGAAAGAGCAGGGAATACAGGTAGACCTTGTGTATATTGATCCTCCTTTTGCTAGTGGAGCTGATTATGCGAAAAAGGTTTCTATACGCCGCAATCCGAAAATTGCAGAAGCGATGTACCAGGCTGAGGAAGAACTTGATTTTGATGAGTTGAAAGCATTTGAGGAAAAAATGTACGGGGATATTTGGGATAAGGAGAAATATCTTAATTGGATGTACGAAAATCTTATGGCGATTAAGAGTGTTATGAGTGAAACAGCATCGATTTATGTGCATTTGGATTATCATATTGGGCATTATGTGAAGATCTTGTTAGATGAAATTTTTGGAGAGGATAATTTTTCCAGTGAAATTATTTGGAAACGGACGACATCACACGCTCAAAAAGAGGGGTTTGCACAAATTCATGATAGCATCTTTTTTTATCACAAAAGTAATAATGATTATATTTGGAATCCACAATATGCATCACACTCTGAAAAGCATATTAATAAGTATTATTCTAATATAGATGAAGATGGACGAAAATTTACCCTTGATAATTTAACTGCACCTGGTTCTGGAGAGGCAAGAAACTTTTTTGGTGTTTTGATTGAACCGCCAACAGGAACACATTGGAGATATTCACAAGAGAATATAGATAAATTATGTAGTGAGGGATTGATTGTTATGACTAATAATAACAGACCTCGTTATAAACGATATTTAGACACATTACAAGGAAGAATTATCAGTGGCTTATGGGATGATATACATCCAGTTAATTCTCAGGCGGAGGAACGGATTGATTATGCCACCCAAAAACCAGAAGCATTATTGGAGCGAATTATCCATGCATCTTCCAATCAAGATATGATTGTTGCCGACTTTTTCGGCGGTAGTGGTGTGACTTCTGTAGTTGCCCATAAATTGGGAAGAAGATTCATCCATTGTGATATAGGCATCAATTCGATTCAAACCACTCGAGATCGTCTTGTAACCAGCAAAGCACAATTTGATGTGCTTGAGATCAAGGATGGAGTACAGCTTTACCGGAATCCTGTACAGACAATGGATAAGATAAAATCGTTGATTCAGGGATTAAAACACGACAGCACCCTGGACTCCTTTTGGGCAGGTGCAATCACTGACAGTAAGCTTGGAACGATCCCGGTTTATATTCCCAATTTAGAGGACAGCTCCTCGAAATTACTGGATATGGTTCTGATAAACCGTCTGATTCATCAGGCAATACCAGAATTAGAAAGTAAGATAAAAAAGGTTATTGTTTATTACATTGATATTGATGACAGAACAAAAATCGAAAGATTTATAGCAGAAGATGACAGTACTGTTTTGGAAATAGAACTGCGTGATTTAAAATGTATTTTGGATGAAGTTGTAATCGAAGATTATGCAGCGTTTCACTGTGAGCAAATGCAGCAGGACTTGTTTGGAGGCTATGTTGTTATACTAGATAGATTTGTCAGCGATCGTGTGTTACAAAAAATTTTGGAATTTAATCAGAAGGCGTCTCTTAGTTCTTCCAGCAAAAAGCCATTTAAGCCAATCGAAATTAGTGAGGAAGGCTTGGAGCTTATCGAATATTTGAGCCTTGATTGCACTGCCTCAGAAGGTGAATGGCATTCTGACAGTGAAATTAAGATTGATAAGAATGGATTTGTGATAAAAAATGGAGTGAAAACAAAAGAGTTTTGGGACGCCAGAATATGCAGTGAAAAAAAACCATATAGAATAAAAATTCGTAATATTTGCGGGGATGAAACAGAATGGGGAATAGGGAAATGGGATACCGCCAAGCATATGTAATCGCTTGGCGATATCCTGGCAAAAGCCCTTACCATAATTGGTTCTGCCAACCAGTCTATAGTTACCGCAACATTTGAAAATACTCATACCCATCAGAAGTGTAATTTCTGACCAGCTTCTGAATCTTGCGCGTAGGCGACAGGGTCCGGTCCAGGGACACATCGTGGTTCAAATTATTGATAATTGCGGCCAAATATTTGCTCATATCCGCCTCAAGATACCACTCACGCTCCAGGAGGGCCTGGGGACGATAGTTTAGATTGGTGGTGATCACATAGTCAATATAGCCTTTTTGGTAGTAATCATCAAATTTTTCCAGGCCGTTGGTAAACAGGCCGAAGGTGCAGCAGACAATGACCTTGTCAGCCTTTCGCTCTTTTAATTCTCTGGCAGTGTCCAGCATACTTTCCCCTGAGGCAATCATGTCGTCAATTAACAACAAGGTTTTGCCTTCCACAGAGGAGCCTAAAAATTCATGGGCCACAATAGGATTCCGGCCGTTTTCCACTCGGGAGTAATCCCGCCTTTTATAGAACATTCCCACATCTACACTTAAGTTGTTTGCCAGATAGACAGCTCTGGGCATAGCGCCTTCGTCAGGGCTGATGATCATTAAGTGCTCTTTGTCAATCTTTAACGTTTGGTCGTGGGTGAACAAAGTTTTTACAAATTGATAAGTAGGCATAAAGTTGTCGAACCCATTCAGCGGGATGGCGTTTTGTACTCTTGGGTCATGGGCGTCAAAGGTGATGATGTTGGAAACGCCCATCTGCACCAGCTCCTGTAAAGCAATGGCGCAGTCTAAGGATTCCCGATGGGTCCGTCTGTGCTGTCTGCCTTCATATAGGTAGGGCATAATCACGTTGACCCGGTGGGCGGTGGAGACCGTGGCTCCGATGACTCTGCTTAAATCCTGAAAATGGTCATCAGGGGACATGTGATTGAGGCAGCCGTTGATGGTATAAGATAAGCTGTGGTTGGTGACGTCAACCATAATAAAGATGTCTGTGCCCCGAACGGATTCATTGATGACAGCCTTGGCCTCGCCGGTGCCGAAACGGGAGCAAGTCAGATCCAGAAGGTAGGAATCAACATTGTAACCGCGATAGTTTAAGTCTTCTTTTCTGCGAAGAAGTTCCTGGATATCGTTTCTTCGGAAGGAAACAATGTGATTGTTTACTTGGGTTGCCAATTCTGTGGAGCTTTCCAACGCCGCCAGTTTTAAGGGGGCTATGGGAAGGGAATCTTCAAATACATAGTTGTTTGCCATGATGGGAGTCCTCCATATGAGTATAGTTGCTGAAGACAGGAATACGCTCTCTATATTTATAGCATTTTTTGACAAATTACGTCAATATTTTTGTGCAATTATCTGGAAAAGTACAAGAGAGTGTTATAGGGTTAAAAAAGCAGGGGATGGCTGGAAAGGACTGCGCCCCTTCTTTGTACACGCTCTTTGAGTTCTTTACAAAAGGGGAGAATCTTGTTATCATTAAGAAGAGAGAACTGTCAGGAAAGAAGGGGATGGCTGCCCTTTGGCGCTGAGAGGAGAGAAAGGACTTGACGTTGAATGAGAAAGGGACATGTGATTAAAGCTGTGGAGCCTGGGTCGATTGCTGAGGAGATGGGGGTGGAACCTGGGGATGAGCTTTTAAGTATTGACGGGCAGCGGCCAGAGGATATCTTTGATTATGAGTATTTTATCCAGAATGAAGAGATTGTGGTGTTGATAAGAAAAGCAGATGGCGAGGAGTGGGAGCTGGATATTGAGAATGATTTTGAGGATTTAGGACTGACGTTTGAGAACGGGTTGATGAGCGAATATCGTTCCTGTAGAAACAAGTGTATTTTCTGTTTCATTGACCAGATGCCAAAAGGGATGAGAGATACGCTTTATTTTAAAGATGACGACTCCAGATTGTCTTTTTTACAGGGAAATTATATTACTTTGACCAACATGAAGGATAAGGATATTGAGCGGATTATTCGGTTTAAGTTGTCGCCGATCAATATTTCGGTTCACACTACCAATCCCAAGCTGCGGTGCAAAATGCTCAATAACCGGTTTGCAGGGGAAGCGTTAAGGAAGATAGACAGGCTTTATGAGGCCCAGGTGCCTATGAACGGGCAGATTGTCATGTGCAAGGATATCAACGACGGGGCGGAGCTTGACCGGACGATTGGAGATTTGAGCCGGTATCTTCCTTATATGGAAAGCGTTTCTGTGGTGCCGGTCGGATTGTCGAAATTTCGAAACGGGCTGTATCCCCTGGAGCCTGTTACAAAGGAGAAGGCCCTGGAAACCATCGAGATTGTGGAGCGGTGGCAGAAGAGATTATTTTTAGAATATGGAACCCATTTTATTCATGCCAGCGATGAGTTTTATATTTTAGCAAATCTGCCTTTGCCAGAGGAGGAGCGGTATGACGGATTTCTTCAGCTGGAAAACGGGGTAGGGATGCTCCGGCTTATGACTTCCCAGGTGGAGGAGGCGCTTTCCAAGTTAGACGGAGACGGGGAAGAAGACGAACTTTCTATCGCTACCGGAAAGCTGGCTTACGGGTATCTGAAAGGATTTTTGGAGCAGATTAAGGAAAAGTTTCCCAACCGGAAGGTTCATCTCTATGCCATTGCCAATGAGTTTTTTGGAGAACAGATTACGGTGGCCGGATTGATTACCGGACAGGATTTAATTAGACAGCTTAAGGGAAAGTCCTTGGGCAGCCGTCTCCTTCTTCCAGCCTGCATGTTTCGCAGCGGCGAGGAGGTGTTTTTAGACGACGTGACCAGGGAAGAGGTAAAAATTGCTTTACAAGTCCCAGTGAATATTGTAAAATCAAGCGGACAAGACTTTGTGAACGCAGTGCTGTATCCGTCTGAGGAGCTGGAAACTTTTTATGAGGGGTACGAATTAAAGGAGATTTAATATGAGTAAACCAATCGTTGCCATTGTGGGGCGGCCTAATGTGGGGAAATCCACCTTGTTTAACGCGATTGCCGGGGAAACGATTTCCATCGTGAAAGACACGCCGGGAGTGACCAGGGACAGGATTTACGCAGACTGTTCGTGGCTGGATATGAATTTTACCCTGATTGACACAGGCGGTATTGAGCCGGATACCAGCGACGTGATTTTAAGTCAGATGAGAGAGCAGGCAGAGATCGCCATAGCAACGGCTACGGTCATTATTTTTATTGTGGATGTTCATCAGGGATTAGTGGACTCTGATTTTCGGGTAGCAGACATGTTGAGAAAATCAAAGAAGCCCATTGTTCTGGCAGTAAATAAAGTAGATAGTTTTAAGAAATATGGCAATGACGTATATGAGTTTTATAATCTGGGCATCGGAGACCCTGTCCCTGTGTCTGCGGCTTCCAGGCTTGGGCTGGGAGATTTGCTGGACGAGGTGGCGAAGCATTTTGGTACGGAGCAGTTAGCCGAGGAGGAAGAAGATGACCGTCCCAGAATTGCCATTGTGGGGAAACCCAATGTGGGGAAATCTTCCATTATCAACAAATTAACCGGTGAGAGCAGAGTAATCGTGTCGGATATTGCCGGAACTACCAGAGATGCAGTGGACACCAATGTGACATATCAGGGCACACAGTATGTGTTTATTGACACAGCAGGTTTGCGCCGTAAGAGCAAGATTAAACTGGAACTGGAGCGGTATAGCATTATCCGGGCCGTGACGGCTGTAGAGCGGGCGGACGTGGTGATTGTGGTTATCGATGCTACGGAAGGCGTCACGGAGCAGGACGCCAAGATTGCGGGCATTGCCCACGAGCGGGGAAAAGGAATCATAGTGGCTGTGAACAAGTGGGATGCCATTGAGAAGAATGACAAGACCATTTATGAGTTTACAAGAAAGGTGAAGGAGACTCTTTCTTTTATGGCCTATGCGGAGATTATTTTTATCTCTGCCATGACAGGGCAGAGGCTGAACAAGCTGTTTGACACCATTGATATGGTGCGGCAAAATCAGAATATGCGAGTTCAGACTGGCGTGCTCAATGAGATTATCACAGAGGCCGCGGCTATGCAGCAGCCGCCTGCCGACAAAGGCAAGAGGCTGAAAATCTACTATACTACTCAGGTGGCAGTTAAACCGCCTACCTTTGTGTTGTTTGTTAATGACAAGGAGCTGATGCATTTTTCCTATTCCAGATATTTGGAAAATCGGATTCGGGAGACCTTTGGTTTTCGGGGAACGGCCTTAAAGTTTATTACGCGGGAACGGGGTGGAAAGGAGGAGAAGTAAAGATGGAGAGAATTCTTTGCCTGTTAGGCGGATACGTTTTTGGCTTGTTTCAGACTGGGTATCTGTACAGCAAAATGCACCATGTAGACATCCGCAGGGAAGGCAGCGGCAATTCTGGAAGCACCAATGTCCTTCGGGTTATGGGAGTGAAGGCTGGAGCGATCGTGTTTTTCGGGGACTTTTTTAAGACCCTGATTCCGTGTATCATCGTCCGGCTTGTGTTCGTGGATAAACCAGAGATGGTGAACCTTTTGGTAATTTACACAGCACTGGGCGTGATTCTGGGCCACAATTATCCGTTCTATATGGGGTTTAAGGGCGGAAAGGGAATTGCGGCTACAGCTGGACTTTTGGTGGCTATGGACCTTCGGGTGACATTGGTGTGCCTGATTGTATTTGCGGCGATTGTGGCGACGACCAGGTTTGTCTCTCTTGGGTCTTTGGTTGTGGTCAGCATTTTTTTGGCTCTTATGATCTTCTTTGGACAGAGAGGAGACTATGGCCTGGCCGCTTCTTATCTGCCTGAGTTTTATGCTGTTTCCGCCGTTGTGACAGGAATGGCATTCTGGAGACACCGGACCAATATCGTGCGGCTAGTCCATGGGAATGAAAATAAGATTGGATTGAAGAAGAAATAAGCAAAAACAACAGGCCGGGAATTTAACAGCAAATTCTTGGTTTGTTTTTCACTGGCATGCTTTTAAGTGGTAAAATTATGTAGTGTTATAGAAGGAAAGTGTTGACATTTGGAATCAATCCATATATAATGTAACAAGTTTTTCATATTTTGTATTTGTTAGAGGAGGAAAACATTATGAGAAAACTTATCAGTTTAGGTTTGGCGGCAGCTATGGTTGCCTCTTTAACCGCATGTGGTTCAAATTCAAATTCCGGAACCACCACCACAGCGGCAGGCGCAGCAGAGTCAACGACGGCAGCGGCTGGAAATGACAGCGAAGCTCCAGCCAGCGGCGAAGGCTTTAAGGTTGGTGTAATCGGCCCCTTAACCGGGGGTGCTGCGGCTTATGGCAACGCAGTAAAGAACGGCGCAGATCTGGCAGTAAAAGAAATTAACGCGGCAGGCGGCGTAAACGGCGTTATGCTGGAGCTGAATGCCCAGGATGATGAGCATGACGCTCAGAAGTCAGTCAATGCGTACAACACACTAAAAGACTGGGGCGCACAGATGATCGTAGGTTCTACCACTTCCGGTCCCTGTATCGCGGTGGCGGCAGAGACAGCCAATGACAATATGTTCCAGATTACCCCTTCTGGTTCAGCCGTAGAGTGCGTATCTCCAGACAATGTGTTCCGCGTATGCTTCTCCGACCCAGATCAGGGTATGGCGGCCGCTAAGTATATTGGCGAGAATAAGCTGGCTACCACCGTAGCGATTATTTATGACAGCTCCACCGAGTATTCTTCTGGTATTCGCGAGGCATTTATGAAAGAAGCCGGAAACCAGGGCATTGAGATTGTTGCAGACGAGGCTTTCACTGCTGACAATGCAACCGATTTTTCCGTACAGCTTGACAAGGCAAAAGAGGCTAATGCAGAACTGGTATTCCTTCCGATTTACTATCAGGAGGCTTCCATTATTTTAAAGCAGGCCAGCGACAAGGAATTTGCTCCGATTTTCTTTGGCGTAGACGGTATGGACGGTATCTTAAGCGTAGAGAACTTTGACACTTCTCTGGCAGAGGGCGTTATGCTTTTAACTCCTTTCTCCACTACAGAGGAATCCAGCAAGAAGTTTACTTCTGACTATGTGGCGGCTTACGGCGAGGATCCAAACCAGTTTGCAGCAGATTCCTATGATGCGGTTTACGCATTAAAGGCTGCTATTGAGAAATCTGGCGTAACTCCAGACATGAGCGCTTCTGATATCTGTGACGCCATGAAAACGGCTATGACAGAGATTAGTATTGACGGTCTGACCGGCGCAGGCATGACCTGGAACGCAGCCGGAGAGCCTGACAAGGAGCCAAAGGCAGCAAAGATTGTAAACGGCGCATACGAGATGCAGTAAAGATGTGAATCCAGAGAGGGGTTGCCTGGCGAGGGGCGGCCCCTCTTTTCATCATTGAGTGGAATTACCCCCGTCTTTGTGCTTGCGCATCTTTCTCACCTATGATATAATTCGACAATGGTATCAGTCTATTCTGCTATAGAAATATGTCGGCACACAAGTTACATAGGATTTTTCCAGAAAAGAAAAAGAGGTGTAGGAATCATGAGTTTTCTGTCTTATTTAATTAATGGCATCAGCCTGGGCAGCATTTATGCGATTATTGCTCTTGGGTACACCATGGTATATGGGATCGCCAGAATGCTGAACTTTGCCCATGGAGACATTATCATGGTGGGCGGTTTCGCGATTTTCACTGCTGTCAGTACCTTGGGACTTCCTGCGGGAGTCGGAATTTTAGTCGGAGTGGTAGTCTGTACGATTCTGGGCGTAGTCATTGAAACCATTGCCTACCGTCCTCTTCGCGGCGCTTCTTCTCTGGCTGTTTTGATAACGGCTATCGGCGTCAGCTATCTGTTACAGAATGTGGCGCTTCTGGTATTTGGATCCAATGCCCGCCAGTTTACTTCTGTTGTTAATGTTCCCAGCTTAAAGCTGGCAGGAGGACAGTTGTCCATCTCTGGGGTGACTATGGTGACGATTATTACCTGCGTTGTGATTATGGCTGCACTGACCACATTTATTAAAAAGACGAAAATCGGCCAGGCTATGCTGGCGGTTTCTGAGGACAGGGGAGCAGCGACTCTTATGGGAATCAATGTAAACCGGACTATTGCCATTACGTTTGCCATTGGATCAGCTTTGGCCGCAGTGGCAGGGGCTTTATTGTGTTCCACCTATCCGTCTCTGACCCCATATACAGGTTCTATGCCTGGAATCAAGGCGTTTGTGGCTGCAGTGTTTGGCGGAATCGGATCAATTCCCGGAGCTTTGATTGGCGGAATTATTCTGGGAATTATTGAAAATCTTTCCAAAGCATATATTTCTTCTCAGCTCTCAGATGCGATTGTGTTCGCGGTGCTCATTGTGGTGCTGCTTGTGCGGCCTACCGGTATCTTGGGCAAGAAAATTAATGAGAAAGTGTAGGTGAATTTATGAAAAAGAATAAGGTTCTGGTTCAGGATTTGATCACCTATGCAGTGGTGTTTCTCTTGTGGGGATTGGTTGGGATTCTGGAGGCAACCGGCCAGATGACCAGCCTTTTAAGGGGACTTCTGGTTCCTCTTTGCATCTATGCGATTTTAGCAGTTTCCTTAAATCTTACGGTGGGAATCTTGGGAGAGTTAAGTTTGGGACATGCCGGTTTTATGTGTGTGGGAGCTTTTGTAGGAGCTTTCTTTACTAAGTGTATGGAAAATACCATTCCCAGCGTGGGAGTCCGGTTTTTCCTGGCTCTCCTTTTGGGAGCGTTGGTGGCGGGAATCTTTGGAATTTTGATCGGTATTCCGGTTCTTCGGCTGAAGGGAGACTATCTGGCGATTGTGACTCTGGCCTTTGGCGAGATTATCAAGAATTTGATTAATGTGATGTATGTGGGTAGAGACAGTTCTGGTTTTCATTTCTCTATCAAGGACACCACCTCTTTGGGGATGGATGAAACAGGAGTGGTGCTCATTAAAGGAGCACAGGGAATCACAGGAACGCCCAGGGCGGCTACGTTTACCATAGGAATGCTTTTGCTGCTTTTAACCTTGTTCATCGTCTTGAATCTGATGCATTCCAGAACTGGACGGGCGATTATGGCGATCCGTGACAACCGGATTGCGGCGGAGTCTATTGGCATTCATGTGACAAAATATAAATTGATGGCATTTTCTATCTCTGCGGCTTTGGCAGGCGTGGCAGGCGTCATGTATGCCCACAGCCTTTCTACATTGGCCGCCACCTCGAATAATTTTGGATATAACAAGTCTATTACGATTCTGGTGTTTGTGGTTCTGGGTGGTCTGGGAAATATTCGCGGTTCTATGATTGCTGCGGTGATTCTGACAGCTCTTCCAGAGCTTTTGAGAGGACTTAACGATTACCGTATGCTGATTTATGCGATTGTCCTCATTGCAATGATGTTGTTTAACTCCAGCCCCAAAGCGATTGAGCTTCGCAGTGTGGTAATGGAGAAAATCAAAGGAAAAAAATCTGCTGCAAAGGAGGCCGCTTAAATGGCAATGTTGGAAGTGAAAAATCTTAGCATTTCTTTTGGTGGTTTGAAAGCAGTGGATAATTTCAGCGTAACCATTGACAAGGGCCAGCTGTATGGGCTGATTGGGCCTAACGGAGCAGGCAAGACCACAGTATTTAACTTGCTGACCGGCGTGTATAAGCCGGATAGTGGGTCCATTGTTCTGGATGGACTTAATATTACAGGAAAGAAGACCATTGAGATCAATCAGGACGGAATCGCCAGAACATTTCAGAATATCCGGCTGTTTAAAGAGCTGAGTGTGCTGGACAATGTAAAGGTGGGGCTTCACAATCATCATTCCTATTCTACCATAGAGGGGATTTTGCGTCTGCCTCGGTATTTCAAGGTGGAGAAGGAGATGAATGAGAAAGCCATGGAGCTTTTGAAAGTGTTTGACCTGGATCAGGAGTTTGATTACAAGGCGTCAAATCTTCCGTATGGAAAGCAGAGAAAGTTAGAGATTGCCAGGGCCCTGGCAACAGAACCCAAATTATTGCTTTTGGACGAACCGGCTGCAGGTATGAATCCCAATGAGACTGCAGAGCTGATGGAGACGATCCGGTTTGTGCGGGATAATTTTGATATGACCATTCTTTTGATTGAGCATGACATGAAGCTGGTTTCTGGTATCTGCGAGAGGCTGACCGTATTAAATTTTGGTCAGGTGCTGACTCAGGGAGAGACCACAAAAGTGTTAAATGATAAGCGGGTGATCACCGCGTACCTGGGAGAGTAGGAGGAGATTATGGCGATTCTGGAAGTAAAGGATTTGGAAGTGTATTATGGCGTTATCCAGGCCATAAAGGGAATCTCCTTTGAAGTAAATGAAGGTGAGATCATTGCCCTCATTGGGGCCAACGGAGCGGGAAAGACCACTACGCTTCAGACGATTACCGGACTGATTCCTCCTAAAGCAGGAAAAATTCTCTATGAGGGCCAGGAGATTACCAAAATTCCAGGCTACAAGCTTGTATCCATGGGAATTGCCCACGTGCCAGAGGGACGGAGGGTGTTTGCAGAGCGGACAGTTTTGGAAAATCTAAAGCTGGGGGCGTACACCAGGAAGGATAAGGGAGAGATAGAGGAGACGTTAAAGACGATCTACAAGCGTTTCCCCAGACTGGAGGAGAGAAAACATCAGCTTGCCGGAACCTTGAGCGGCGGAGAACAACAGATGCTTGCCATGGGACGGGCTCTTATGTCCCATCCGAAGCTGATTGTTATGGACGAGCCTTCCATGGGACTTTCTCCTATCTATGTGAATGAGATTTTCGATATTATTCAGGAGATCAATAAATCGGGAACCACGGTTCTTTTGGTGGAGCAGAATGCCAAAAAGGCTCTTTCCATTGCCCATAAAGCTTATGTGCTGGAGACCGGAAAGATTGTTCTCAGCGGAGACGCCAAGGAATTGATGGACGATGATTCCGTGAAGAAGGCTTATTTGAGTGAGTGATGAAATTGAAAGAAGAGAGGGGCGGACAGCTTGCGATGGTTTGCAAGATTGTCCGCTCTTTTATTTTTGAGAAACTGAAATTACTGTCTGCGTTTTCCCTGACGTTTGGGGATTTTGTTTTCTTGCAGGAGCAGAGAATCTTTTCAGCCAGTTTCCGCGCCATGTAGCGCTTCTGTTTGGCATTGTATCCGTCTTATTTTTAGCTCCAGATGTAACGTTTTCTCATAAACTGGATATTTTTTGTGAGAGCATGGGAAATTCTGGCGTCATGCAGATTTTTATGATTTATCTGTTGTCAGGAGGATTTCAGGGAGCAGCAGTAATCGGCGGTTCTTATTTCGGAGATAATTTGTCTATGATTTCGGATACTACCATCTCTGCGGCAAAGAGGTGTGGTTCTGAGATGAGGGATAAATTTCAGATGAATTTCCGAATCGCATTTCCAGCAGCTATGATGGCAATCCTGATTTATGCTGTTTTAGGCGGAAAGGGCAGCGGAATGATTGAGGCAGGCTCTTACGACCTTTTGAAGGTGGTTCCCTACATTACAGTTTTGGTAGCGGCAATATCAGGTGTACAGGTGTTTCTTGTTCTTTTCATTGGGATAGGTCTGACTGGAGTGATCGGCATTTTACAGGGAACGGTCAGTCTGTTTGAATGGGTACAGTCTATAGGAAACGGCATGGCAGACATGTTCAGCATCAGCATTGTGGCGATTTTGATTTCTGGAATTATTGGAATTGTACGTTATCTTAGCGGTGTGGAATGGTTGGTTAACGGGATTTCATCCCGAATCAAATCAAGACGAGGCGCGGAATATGGAATCAGTTTTTTAAGCGGGATTCTGTCAGCGGCATTGGTGAATAATACCATCGGTATTATTGTGACCTGTCCTATGGCGAAGGAGATTGGCGAGAAATATAAAATTGCGCCTAAGTGTCTGGCCAGTCTGGTAGATATTTTTGCCTGTGCATTTCTTGCAATGATGCCTCATGACGGTGGTATGATGATCGTAGCGGAGATGGCTGGAGTATCTCCTGTCAGCATCTTGGGTTATTCTTACTATATGTTCTTTTTAATTATCGCAGCTTGTATTACTATCCATTTCGGATTGATGCAGAAATAAAAAACGTCAGGGCCGGCAGTGTTGTGAAAATGACGCACTTCCGGCCCTGTTGATTTTGTTATTCTTTTACTGTATCAATGTCGATGAGGTTTACGCCGATGACATTAAGGAGAGCTTTTAAAGAAAGGTATTCTCTTTTCAAACGGTCATATGTTTTTACGGCGTTCTCTTCTTTGGCTAATATCATATAGTCCTGGATTTTTTTAAACTGTTCAATAGTATCTTTTGCAATTTCTGCATTACTGGGCATACGGTCACCTGCTTTCTGTTTTTGCTATTCTTTGATTGTATCAATGTCAATGAGGTTTACGCCGATGACATTAAGGAGAGCTTTTAAAGCAAGATATTCTTCTTTTAAAACGGCATACGTTTCTTTCGCCTCTTCTTTTTTGGCAACGGCCATATAACGCTGGATTTTTTTAAACTGTTCAATGGTATCTTTTGCAATTTCTGCATTACTGGGCATTCTGTCACCTCCATATTCATAAATCCTGTGGTTGTGTCAGATTAAGTATACCATAGCCGTTTCCCAAAGTCCATTGAGATTCAAAAAACTGTGCATATCAAAAACCTCTTCCTGCATATACTTTATCAGCACAGCAAGGGGGTATTTTTATGGAGCAATTTTCAGTATACAAGGACATAAAGGCCAGAACCGGTGGAGAAATCTATCTGGGAGTGGTAGGGCCGGTTCGGACAGGAAAATCCACCTTTATCAAACGCTTTATGGAACTGTTAGTCCTTCCGGCCATAGAAGACGAGCACTTGAAAAATCAGACCAGAGATGAACTGCCTCAAAGTTCCGGCGGAAAGACGATCATGACCACAGAGCCCAAATTTATTCCTAAAGAGGCGGCTAAACTTCGCCTGGAGGACGGAATTGAGGCAAAAGTCCGGCTCATTGACTGCGTAGGCTTTATGGTAGACGGAGCCGCAGGCCATATTGAGAATCAGCAGGAGCGTTTGGTGAAAACGCCTTGGTATGAGTATCAGATTCCCTTTACCAAGGCTGCAGAGATTGGAACCAGAAAGGTAATCACAGATCATTCTACCATCGGGCTTGTGGTGACCACTGACGGCACCATTGGGGACTTAAAACGAGAGACCTATATGCCTGCAGAGGAAAAGACGGTTCAGGAACTGAAAGAAATCGGAAAGCCGTTTATTGTCCTGCTAAATTCCACCAGGCCTTATTCGGAAGACACGGAGAGAATGGCAGAGGAGATGAGTAAAAAATATGATGTGACTGTCCTTCCAGTGAATTGTGAACAGCTAAAGAAAGAGGATATTTTCCGCATTTTAGAGCGGGTGCTGAAGGAATTTCCGGTGACACAGATGAATTTCTTTATCCCTAAATGGCTGGAAATTCTGTCTCCGGACCACTGGCTGAAGGCTGGGGTGATTCAGGCTGCCAGCGATCTTTTAGGAAAAGTCACCCATATGAAGGATATTACAGACTCTCTTTTAAATGTGGTGACAGACACCATCAGAGGCATGAAGGTGAACCGTATGGATCTGTCAGACGGCACCGTATCAGTAGATGTGGATGTAAATGACAACTACTATTATCAGATATTAAGCGACTATGTGGGACTGCCCATTGAAGGGGAATATCAGCTTATGCAGACTCTAAGCAGTCTGGCCAAAATGAAACAGGAATATGAAAAAGTTCAGAACGCCATCAGCCAGGTGCGGCTGCGGGGCTACGGGGTGGTGACGCCGGAACGGTCGGAAATCATGCTGGATGAACCGCAAGTGATTAAACATGGCAACAAATACGGGGTAAAAATGAAGGCAGAAGCCCCCTCCATCAATATGATCAAGGCCCACATTGAGACAGAGATCGCCCCGATTGTAGGAAGTCAGCAACAGGCAGAGGATTTGATTACATACATAAAACAAAACGCCAGAGAAAGCGAGGACGGCATCTGGAACACCAACATTTTCGGCAAGTCCATCCAGCAGATTGTAGAAGACGGCATCCAGGCCAAGGTTTCCCAGGTCACAGAGGACTGTCAGATGAAACTTCAGGACACATTACAAAAAATAATTAATGATAGTAATGGTGGTATGATTTGTATTATTATTTAATTTATGGTATACTATTAGCATAAGTTTCCTAATCTCTGCAAAAATTCTGAGGACCGTTGCCTGCGTCATCACATAGGTTGTGTGGAAAACTAAGCGTGCGTGCGTCTGAAGAAGTTTTGCAGGAATTTAGGAACCAGCAATCCAACACACCACAAGGAGGAGGTACAAGCATGAAGTTAATGTTCATTGGGGCGGATCATGAAGTAACTGGAAGTTGTCATTATCTGGAATGCGGAAACACAAAGCTTTTGGTTGACTGTGGCATGGAGCAGGGGGTAAATATTTATGAGAATGCAGAACTGCCGGTCAACTGTTCTGAGATTGAATATGTGCTTTTGACTCATGCCCATATTGATCACGCAGGGCTTCTCCCTCTGATTTATGCCAAAGGCTTTAGAGGAAGAATCGTCACCACAGTGGCCACAGGCGATCTGTGCAAGATTATGTTAAAGGACAGCGCCCATATTCAGGAGATGGAAGCAGAGTGGAAAAACCGGAAGGCCAGAAGAGCCGGTCTGCCAGAGGTCCCGCCGCTCTACACAGTGAACGATGCGGCCAGTGTTCTGGAGCATTTGGAGGTCTATGAGTATGATGAGAAGACAGAGTTAAACAGCGATATTACGATTCGATTTGTAAACGCCGGACATCTTTTAGGTTCTGCTTCTATTGAAGTGTGGTGTACAGAAGGGGATGTTACCAAAAAAATCGTATTCTCCGGCGATATTGGCAGTAAGAACAAGCCGTTGATCCGTGATCCTGAGTATATCAAGGAAGCAGATTATGTGGTGATGGAGAGTACCTACGGAAACCGGAAACATGAGAGAAGAAAGGATTACACCGGGGAGCTGAGTAAGATTATGCAGGAAACCTTTGACCGAGGCGGCAATGTGGTGATTCCTGCTTTCGCTGTCGGCAGAACTCAGGAACTGTTGTATTTTTTAAGAAAAATAAAACTGGACCACATGGTTCAGGGACACGACGGCTATGAGGTCTATGTGGACAGCCCTCTGGCCGTGGAAGCTACCCATGTGTTCAAACAAAATCTTATTCGCTGTTATGCAGAGGAGACCAGGCAATTAGTGGCCTGTGGTATCAATCCCATTGAATTTCCGGGCCTTAAGCTCTCTGTAACCAGTGAGGAGTCCATAGCCATCAACTTTGATCCAAAGCCAAAGGTTATCATCTCTGCATCTGGCATGTGTGATGCCGGACGTATCCGCCATCATTTAAAGCATAATTTGTGGCGGCCGGAGTGTACCATAATTTTTGCAGGTTTCCAGGCTATTGCCACTTTGGGACGAAGTTTGATAGACGGGGCATCCTCTGTAAAGCTGTTTGGCGAGTCCATTGACGTAGTAGCCAGGATTGCGACCCTACAGGGCATCAGCGGCCACGCGGATGTGGACGGGCTTTTGGAGTGGATTCGGGCTTTTGAAAAGCGGCCTAATCTTACCTTTGTGGTTCACGGAGAAGACACGGTTACCACAGAATTTGCAGAGCGTCTCACAAAGGAAGAAAAGATTCCGGCTGTGGCTCCGTTCAGCGGCTCTGTCTTTGATTTGGCAGCCGGACAGTGGATTACCGTAACGGAAGGTATTCCGGTTGAGAAGGAGAAAGAAGGCCACAGAAGAGCAGAGGGCGTCTTTGCGCTTCTGGTCGCCGCTGGCGATCGTCTGCGCCGGGTTATTTTCAAAAACGAGGGCGTTGCAAACAAGGATTTAACCAAGTTTGCAGAGCAGATTCATGCCCTGTGTGATAAATGGGACAGATAGGAGAGACAACTTATGGGAAAGGTTCAGATTTTCACAGACGGAGCGGCCAGAGGCAATCCTGACGGCCCGGGAGGTTATGGAGTTGTGCTTCAGTTTGTGGATAAAGAAGGGGTTCTCCATGAAAAAGAGCTTTCGGCCGGATATCAAAAAACGACCAATAACCGGATGGAGCTGATGGCTGCTATTGCAGGTCTGGAGGCCTTAAACCGTCCCTGTGAGGTGGAACTGTACTCTGATTCCAAGTATTTGACGGATGCGTTTAACAAGAAATGGATTGAGAACTGGGTGAAACAGGACTGGAAGCGGGGAAAAAGCGGACCGGTTAAGAATATTGATTTGTGGAAACGCCTGTTGAGGGCCGTAGAAAAGCACCGAATCACCTTTATCTGGGTAAAGGGACATGCAGGTCATCCCGAGAATGAGCGCTGCGACCATTTGGCAACCTCGGCTGCAGACGGAGACAGCCTTTTGGTAGATGAGGGACTGGGGAGTGATTGATAGAATTTTTAATTAAATCTTACAATATATTACTAATTCTGCATGGCTATTCCATTTTTGAATTGATTGTGTTATGGTAATCTTATCAAAAAGTGAAGGAAGCAGCGTATGAAGGATAAAGGGATTTATTACACTCTGTTGCTGATTGTGGCAGTGGGGATTACCATAACAACCTGCACGAATTACTTCCTGGGAAATTCTTCAAAAACAAAAGCAGCAAGGGAATTGACATATGAACAGGAGATGGAAGAAGAGATCATGGCTTTTTCGGATAACGGCGGGGAACCGGCCATGCATAAAATGGCAGAGGACGACACGATGTTAGAAGAAGTCATAGCTCAGGAAAATCAGGATGCAAGGACTTTAGGAGTGTCAGAAGAAGGACAGCTTGAAGAATCCGAACAAAAGAGGCGAAGTATGGATTCTGAGAAATCAGGCAGGGCGTCAAAGGAAATTGGTTCTGAACTGAATGACGCCAATGCAGGAGAAGCTTGGCAGGATGATCGGTTAGATGCGGCGAAGGCAGAAGCCGTTCTTATTTCCCCTCTGGAGACTGCGCCGATGAATGCAGACAGTCCTACGGACGCACAAGGGAACGTTTTGGCAGAGGAGGCGGCCAAGGCCTCCTACTACCGCAATCGTTTGTCAGATTTAGAGGCGCAGATTCAAAAGAACAGAGAAAACCAAAGCAGTATGAGCAACAACTCTTCTGCAAAAAATATGGCTTCTAATGAATTAAAATTATGGGACAGTGAACTGAATGCGATTTATGATGAGATTTTGGAACATCTGGATGAAAAACAGACCAGGAATCTGGTGGCCGAGGAGCGGGAGTGGATGAAAGAGCGGGATCGGATTGCACAAGAGGCTTCCAAAGCAGTGGCAGGCGCTTCCTTAGAAAGTGTGGAATATATCGCTTCTCAGGCAGAGTCTACCAAACTCAGAGCATACGAGTTGTTGGATGAGTATGAGTATTTACTGGTTGACTGACCATAGGTAAGATATTGGATTAAGGCTGCGTGTATATGCAGCCTTTTTTCATACAGGGGGAGATTGAATGAAATGAAAAATGGGAGAGAACAATATAAAACCGCAATAGAAAAAGAGCTGAAGCTTGTGAGAAAACAGGAAAGCGCCCTGCAGAGAGCCACCCAAAAATCAGGTACGTCTAAATGGAAAGAGGCTCTTTCAAAGAAAGTCCCAGAAAAGGTTTACGTCAATCTTCAAAAAGCGTTCTCCAAAGCCTTTTTTCTGATTTTTGAAAAGGGAACTGGAATTATTGAAAAAATGTACGATCAGGAATCCATTGGTCAAGAGTATTTGATCCATGAGTTTGCCTTTCAGCTGAAAGCAGACAGAGCTTCGCTGAAAAAGCTTCGAAAAACGGTGAAGATGGAGAATCTAAAAAATATGGCTGTTTCAGGAGGAGAGGGGATTGGCCTGGGGCTGCTGGGGATCGGATTGCCAGACATTGTCATTTTCACAGGGCTTCTTTTAAAGGGGATTTATGAGACGGCCCTTCGCTATGGATTTGACTATAATTCCGAAAAGGAACGGTATTTTATATTAAAGCTTATGGAGGTTTCCGTTAAAAAGGGCGAGGACTGGGAAGAGGGGAACAGAGAGATTGAGGAGTTTCTTTCTGGAAGGATGGAAGAAAAGAACTGGGCTGAGGCGGGAAAAGAGCAGATTGCTCGCACAGCAGAGGCATTTGCGATGGATATGTTGTTTTTGAAGTTTATTCAGGGACTGGCTGTGGTGGGTATAATCGGAGGAGCCGGAAATCCAGTGTACTATAATAAGGTGATGAAATATGTGGAGCTGAAGTATCGAAAACGTTATCTGATAGGAATCTATGGTTAATTGTTTTCCATTTAGTAAACCTACAAAAAGTTACAAAAAAGCTTGATCGCTATACTTGCCATCCCCTTGCGCCTGCGGTATAATGATAGGAATAAGTGGCCTTGACATTGTTGCTCGCAGGGCCCCTCAAAACGCATTTGGAAGGAATGACAATATGAAAAAGATCGTTTTGGTAGTCCTTGTATCAGCTCTTTTGATGACTGCCTGTGGAAAGAAACATACCCAGATTACCGAAAAGCTCCAGGACCAGACAGAACATGTGGAGAGTGTAGAGGAAGAAGAGACAAAAACAGACCAAGAGCTCTCTGAGGCAAAAGAGAGTCAAAAAGATTCGGACTTTTCAGAAACTGCGGACAATCAGAACGAGGGCCAGGAGCTGATTCCCATTGATATAGATGTAAGTGGAGAATACATAGGCGAATGGCTGGATGGAAATACGATTATCCAGGGACACTCAGCAACTCTTCGCATATTGAGTGAAGGGTACGACAAGCTTGAGAACACATTTCAGGAATTTAATGAGACCAACTGGCAGGAGGTTCAGGAGATTTACCAGGAGTACTACCAGCAGGCTATGGACCAGTATAATTCTCAGGGATTTTCTGAATATGACATCAGCCGTAAAATAAATCTGCTTCGGGCGGACAATAAGATTGTGAGTTTCACCAGCAATGAGGAGAGTTACTTAGGCGGCGCCCATGGGAGTTACTTTGTAAAAGGGATGAACTTTAATCCAGTCACGGGTGATTTGCTGTCTCTAAAGGAAGTAGTGACAGACTATGACCAGACTTATGAGTATACAAAGGAGTATCTCCAGAGGGAAGTTGACGAGGAAGCATTCTTCCCTGACTATCTGGATTCTTTAGAGCAGATGTTTTATGGGGAGGAGTGGCAGTCCGATCAGCTTTCCTGGTCTTTAGACAGTCAGGAACTTACGCTGTATTTTAACCAATACGTCTTAGGGCCTTATTCTTCTGGCATGTTCGTGGTAGAGATTCCCTTTGACGGAGACAAAAAACTGGTAAAAGAGGACTATGTCCCTAAAGGCAACGGAAAGGTGAGAAAGATTTGGGAAGGTGTAGAAACTGTTCTTTCTGAAGAGGGAAACGGACAAACGTTCTCGTATAGTATACAGAGAAATGAAGACGCCTTTACGAATACCATTACCCTTCAGCTGGGGCAGGAAAGTATGGACAAGGAGTTGTATGGATTTTTTGTGCAGGCCTATTTGGTACAAATGTCAGAGGAAGGAAACTGGCTTTATGTGGAGTGCATGGAAGACAATGACTGGCGCACGCTCCATGTGTTTGACTTGAATCAGAAACAGCCTTCCTATGTGGGAATCGGAGAGGGATATATTGGAGAGCATGTGTTTTCAAACGGAGAGAATTTTGCTCTGTATGAACGCATTGATTTACTTGGAACCTACATTGCTTTCCGTCATTACCAAGTAGGACCAGACGGGCTCCCTAAAGCGTTAGAAGATATTTACTCCATTGTGGAAAACGATTACTCCATTACTTCTACCGTGGAGCTTCCGGTTCAGATGCACAAGGGAGACGGGGAAAGTGTTTTAAGAGAGCAGGAAATCCTTCCTTCTGGAACAAAGTATTATCTGCGAAAAACTGACGGGAAAACCTTTGTGGAAATGGAGCTGGAGGATGGAAGACGGTGCGATATTCTTCTGGAAAAGGAGGACTTTTTCTCAAAAATAAACGGCATGGACGAAGCGGACTGCTTTGAATTTCTGCGCTACGTAGGATAAAGGAGGGGAAGATGTACCTGATTAAACATGCGCATGTATTTGCTCCTGAGGATTTAGGGATTATGGATGTGCTTCTTGGCGGAAACAGGATTCTGAAAATAGCTCCAGAACTTCCGGTTGAGGAGGCTTATGGGGTCGAAGTGATTGAAGGCAAAGGAAAAGCGTTGTTTCCGGGACTTATTGACGGACACGTTCACATTTTAGGCGGCGGCGGAGAAGGCGGGCCGAAAACCAGAACACCAGAGATCGTCCTGTCTGACATCACCTTAGGCGGGGTGACCACGGTAGTAGGATGTTTGGGAACGGACGGCTGTACCAGAACCATGGCAAACCTTCTGGCAAAGGCCAGAGGCCTGGAGGAAGAGGGAATCACAACCTATGTGTATACAGGCTCCTATCAGGTTCCAGTGAAGACGTTAACGGGATTTGTTATGGACGATATTATATTGTTGGATAAGGTGGTTGGAACCGGGGAGATTGCTCTGTCGGACCACCGTTCCTCTCAGCCCACGAAAGAGGAGTTTGCTAAGATTGTGGCAGATACCAGGGTAGGAGGAATCTTGTCTGGCAAAGCTGGTCTGGTGAATATTCACATGGGAGACGGGAAGGGGAAGCTGGACTTTCTGAAATATATTTTAGAAGAAACCCAGATTAGTGCTGCCAATATGCTGCCCACCCATATAAACCGAAGCAGGACGCTTATGCAGGAAGGCATTGAGTATGCAAAGGATTTTGGGGGATACATTGACTTAACGACTTCGTCAGATCCAGATTTTCTGGAGCCGGAGGAGGTGAAGGCCAGCACAGGGTTTGGGATGGCTTTAAAAGCAGGAGTTTCCAGCGACCAGATTACGTTTTCCTCTGACGGACAGGGCAGTCTTCCTATTTTCTCTCCAGACGGAACGTTTTGCGGTCTGGGAGTGGGGAAGGTTACTTCTCTCTATCGGGAAATGAGAGACGGGGTGTTGACGGAAAAGCTTCCTCTTTCTGTAGCTTTAAAGCCTGTGACCATCAATCCGGCAAAGCTTTTAAAACTATCGCAAAAAGGGCGCATAGAAGAAGGAAAAGACGCTGATTTGGTATTAGCGGATGAGAACTCGCTTGAGATTGACACAGTGATTGCCATGGGAAAGATCATGGTTTGCAATGGACAGGTTTTGATAAAGGGAACCTTTGAAGCACAAAAAAACCATAACAGATAAGGGGAAGAGAATGGAAAACAAGAAAAAAGGGGTTTCAATGCCCCACACGTTTATCGTCATTTTCGGAGTTATTTTATTTGCCGCTGTACTTACCATGTTTATTCCACTGGGACAGTACGACACAAAGGAGGTTACCTACACCATAAACGGTGCAGAAAAAACCAGGACGGTTTTGGATGCAGACAGCTTCCGCTACGTATTGGATGAAAACGGCAATAAAGTGACAAAGATTGCCCCGCTGTTCGGAACTGAGGATTTTGGCGGACAGGGAATTTTAAACTATGTGTTCGAAGGAATGACCGTAGGGGACAAAAACGGCACGGCTGTGGGGATTATCGCCTTTATCCTGGTAGTAGGCGGAGCCTTTGGTATTGTGCTTCAGACTGGCGCTGTGGAAAGCGGCATCATGCGTGTCATTACCATGACAAAGGGAAGAGAGATTATTTTGATCCCCATTTTGATTGTTCTGTTTTCTCTTGGAGGCGCGATATTCGGTATGGGCGAGGAGGCAATTCCTTTTGTCATGATTCTGGTCCCCATGTTTATCGCCATGGGCTATGATGCAGTTGTGGGGATTATGTGTTCTTATGTGGCTACCCAGATCGGATTTGGGGCTTCCTGGCAGAATCCTTTTGGCCTGGCGATTGCTCAGGGAGTGTCTGGACTTCCAGTCATGTCAGGAGCCTGGTTTCGGATTCCGATGTGGATTTTCTTTACTGGGATTACAATTTTCTTTACCATGCGCTATGCAGTAAAGGTAAAAAAGAATCCCAAGCTTTCTGTTGCCTATGAATCGGATGAAACGTACCGGAAGGAATTTTCCCAAAACGGAAATGTTATGCCGCCCTTTACTTTGGGACATAAGCTGGTCCTTTTGACTATAGCCGCCTGCATGTGCTGGACTGTGTGGGGTGTGGTGTCAAAAGGATACTATATTCCTGAGATTGCCTCTCAGTTTTTTGTCATGGGCCTTTTGTCTGGAATTATCGGTCTGGTTTTCCATCTCAATGACATGAAGTTAAATGATATTGCCAAATCTTTTGAGAGAGGGGCTGCAGATCTTTTAGGCGCGGCTATGTGCGTGGGAATGGCCCAGGGTATTATCATTATCTTAGGCGGCACCAGCGCTACAGACGGCACCGTGTTGAACACCATCCTTCACAGCCTCAGCGAGGGAATGAAGGGCTTTCCGCCTGTGATTTCGGCCTGGCTGATGTACATTTTCCAGTCTGTTTTCAATTTCTTTGTGGTGTCTGGCTCTGGACAGGCTGCCCTGACCATGCCGATTATGGCGCCCCTCGCAGATTTGGTAGGGGTAGAGCGTCAGACTGCGGTGGTGGCTTTCCAGCTTGGAGACGCCTTCACCAATATGATCGTGCCTACTTCTGGCTGTCTGTTAGGTGTTTTGGCTGCTGCCAAGCTTGATTGGGGGAAATGGGCCAGATTCCAGATTAAGTTCCAGGGCGTTTTATTTGCCTGCGCATCTGCGACAGTAATTTTGGCAGTTATCATGGGGCTTTCATAATCACCTGAAAGTATTAAAAAAAATGTAAGAAAAACCGCTTGTATCCGGCTTGGTTTCATATTATACTTGTATCGGTAAGGAGAAATCAGTATGCGCGTGATTGCAGGCAGTGCCAGACGTCTTCAGCTTAAGACTTTAGAGGGGATGGAGACCAGGCCCACTACAGACAGGATTAAAGAGACATTATTTAATATGATTAACCAAAGACTGGTCCAGAGCCAGTTTTTGGACTGTTATAGCGGAAGCGGCGGCATCGGAATCGAGGCGTTAAGCCGTGGGGCGGACAGGGCGGTGTTTATCGAAAAAAATCCAAAGGCGGCGGAATATATCCGTCAGAACTTAAAGACCACCCATCTTGAGCAGAAGGCTTTGGTGATAACGAGCGATGTGGTGGTGGCCCTTAAGAAGCTGGAGGGAAAAGAGTATTGTTTCGATACGATTTTTATGGACCCTCCCTATAATAATGGATATGAAGAGCAGGTTCTGAGGTACTTAGGGACCTCTTCTCTTTTACATAACGAGACGCTGATCGTGGTTGAGGCGTCCCTTGAGACTGATTTTTCTTATGTGGAGTCTCTGGGATTCTGTATAGAAAAAAGCAAAGAATATAAGACCAATCAACATGTGTTTTTGAAAAAAATCACAGAATAGGAGCACATATGTCTGTTGCAGTATATCCGGGAAGTTTTGATCCAGTGACATTAGGTCATTTTGACATTATTGAGCGCAGCGCCAACATTATGGATAAAGTGATAGTAGGAGTACTGAACAACAGAGCGAAAACTCCCTTATTTTCTGTTGAGGAACGGGTGGACATGCTAAAATATGTTACCAGACAGATTCCCAATGTGGAGGTCCAGTCTTTTGACGGCCTTCTGGTGGAGTTTGTCAGGGCCAACCATGCCAAAGTGATTATCAGAGGGCTCCGTGCCATAACAGACTTTGAATATGAATTACAGTTATCTCAGACAAACCATGTGATTGCACCTGAAATTGATACCATTTTTTTGACTACGAATTTAAAGTATTCCTACTTAAGCTCCAGTATTGTAAAAGAAATTGCAGAATATCATGGGGATATCAGCGCATTTCTGGAACCGGAAATTGCCGCCAGGATGATAGAGAAGCTGAAGGGTAAGGAAGAACAATGACTATGTAAAGGAGAGGATTCGTCATGAGCAGAATTGAACAGTTAATCGTTGAAATTGAAGAGTATATTGACGGCTGCAAATTCCAGCCTTTATCGAATACAAAGATTTTAGTGAATAAAGAGGAGCTGGAGGAGCTTTTGGTGGAGCTGCGCCTTCGGGTTCCTGATGAGATTAAACAGTACCAAAAGATCATCAGCAACCAGGAGGCGATTATCAGCGAAGCCAAGACCCAGGCCGACGCCCTGATTCAGGAGGCCACGGTTCAGACCAATGAGCTGGTGAATGAGCATGAGATCATGCAGCGGGCTTACAGCGCGGCCAACCAAATCGTAGAGGACGCCAATGCCCAGGCCCAGGCTATCGTGGACGCCGCGGTCAATGATGCCAACAATATCCGCCAGGGAGCAATTCAATATACAGACGATATCCTGAGAAGCCTGCAGACCATCATCACGCATACGATGGACGAATCCCAGAGCAGATTCGAGTCGTTTCTTTCTTCCTTAAGGTCCAGCTACGACATTGTGGCCACTAACCGTAATGAATTAAGCGGCGGACAGGGCCAGGAAGCAGCCAACGGATAAAATGGCGTGGAACAGTTTCCATAACAGATAATGTCGGACGGAGAGTCCGGCATTTTTTAGTACGCTTTTTGTCTGGGAGATTCCAGAAAGTCCGCCAAAGGCGGTGATCATGGTAAGGCACAGCCCTTGGAGAGGGCCAGAGACGGCTTTTGAGACTGCCTGTATTCCAGTGGTGATTTCCACGATTCCTAAAAGAAGGGCTTTCCAGAAAGGGGAGAACCAGGGCATTTTCTGGATAAAGGCCGCCAGAATGGAAAACAGCATAATATACCCGCCAATGCGCACCATTACCTCAAAGGAACTCATCATTACTGTGTCAAAGGAGCTTTTTGTAGATTTTGGAAAGGGAGTTTTGTCTTTTGCTTCCTGGACGCCATAAAGACCTCTGGCTGCCCATGCCACTGGGAGAATGGGAAGGTAGAGGGAAAGAAGAACTGTGGTCATGGACAGGGCGGGAGAGAGGTTTGTTGCCACATATCCGAGGAGGAACATAGGGCTTGGGTGATTGCTGATAGCCAAAAGATAACGGGCTTCTTTTAAGGAGATGCGCCCATGATCTAAGAACTCGCTGCAGGTTTTCGCCCCCATGGGATAACCGCACAGCAATCCTGAGATGAGAACATAAGATCCCTCACCGGACAGTTTGAAGACAGGTTTCAGTAAAGGGCGAAAAGGAGCGGTCAGCAAAGAGACGCCTCCCAGCATAACGATGACGTTAGAACAGATCATAAAGGGGAGCAGAGTAGGAAGCACCGTATGAAACCACAACAAAAGACCCTGACATGCACCTTCATAGGAGAGGGCAGGGTGGGTTAAAAGAAGGAGTAATACAAAAATGGCTGTCAAGGCAGAGATGGATTTTTTCATAACCAACCGAATAAGATGTTTTAGAACACTATATGAGGAAAGGAACTTTGGTTATGCAAATCATTCTTCTTCTGATTCTGGCAGTTTTTCACGTTGTTATGACGGATTATCTCATGACAAATCCTGATTTTTATCAGTTGAGCCCTTATACATGGGAGAGCGATGAATTTCGGGCTTTGAAACTGGGAGAGTGTGTGGCTGAGATGGAGCCTGTGGATGTTGAGGCAGTTACTACCTGGATGATTGAACAGGAATATGACCTGACTGGGTTTGAGGGACAGGATCACATATCAGAGCGCATTGAGAAGAGGCGGCCTTCTGAGTATCGAAAGCTTCAGAATGCCTACAACATCATTTTCCGGGACTTGAAGTATTTTCCGATCCCTTCCAGCACAGACAAAGACATGCCAAACGTAACTTATGAAAATGGGTGGATGGATAATCGTACCTATGGAGGACAGAGAGGACACGAGGGCTGCGATATTATGGGAAACCAGCGTCCCAGGGGAACGTATCCGGTGGTGAGCATGAGCGACGGAGTGGTAGAGAAGGTGGGATGGCTGGAAAAGGGCGGCTGGCGAATCGGAATCAGGACCGCCTCTGGTCTGTATTTGTATTATGCCCATCTGTATGATTACAGCAAGGACTGGAAGGAAGGCGATGAGGTGACGGCCGGAGAGCTTTTGGGGTTTATGGGAGACAGCGGATATTCTGCCATAGAGGGAACCGTGGGAAATTTTGACGTGCATCTTCACGTGGGCATGTATCTTCGGACTGACCATTATGAAGAGCTGAGTGTGAATCCATATTGGGTACTTAAGTATTTGGAGAAGTATCGGCTGCGGTATTGTTATTAAAAAGTGTTTGACAAATATTCTTACGTGTAGTATAGTAATAAAGGTTTTGAAAATAGCTGACAGGAAAGTAGGTATCCACCTCACCTTGGCGCGAGCGAGCGACCTGGGTTCATAGTTTGAGTTGCATAGCAGTCGTTGTTATGTTCTTAGCATGGTGGATAGAAGATTTCTATCTACTTTTTTTATGAGCATATTGGACCATGGTGGTCGGCGATATGCAGTTTCATTCCATGCAGGTATATCGGTGGGATATGTTCAGCAGTAGAGCCTGGCGGTATACGATTCCAACAACAACACATATGGAGGTGCAAGACAATTAGCGAGTTAATGATTAACGAACAGATCAGAGACAGGGAGGTTCGACTGATTGGCGAAAACGGAGAGCAATTAGGCATTATGTCTGCCAGAGATGCGATGCAGCGTGCAAAGGAAGCAGAGCTGGATTTGGTGAAGATTGCGCCTACAGCGAAACCGCCGGTTTGCAAGATTATTGATTATGGCAAGTATCGTTATGAACTGGCGAGAAAAGAAAAAGAAGCGAAAAAGAAGCAGAAAATTATCGAGGTAAAAGAAGTACGGTTATCCCCGAATATTGATACCAACGACTTGAATACCAAGACGAACGCCGCTCGTAAATTTTTGGAAAAGGGCGATAAGGTGAAGGTAACGCTGCGTTTCAGAGGCAGAGAGATGGCTCATATGTCAAAGTCCAAGTATATTTTGGACGATTTTGCCCAGGCGCTGTCTGACATCGCTGTTGTTGACAAGCCGTCCAAGGTGGAAGGAAGAAGCATGGTAATGTTTTTATCAGCAAAACGTTAGAGAGACTAATTATCAAGGAGGAAATAGCAATGCCTAAAATGAAGACTAGCAGAGCTGCTGCAAAGCGTTTTAAAAAGACCGGAACAGGAAAATTAGTAAGAAGTAAGGCCTATAAATCTCATATCTTAACCAAGAAATCTACAAAGAGAAAAAGAAACTTAAGAAAAGATGTGGTTATGGATGCAACAAACGAGAAAGTAATGAAGAAAATTTTACCATATATCTAAGATTTCGACAGTTTAGAAGGAGGAAAAACCGATGGCAAGAATCAAAGGCGGTATGAATGCCAGAAGAAGGCATAATAGAGTATTAAAGATGGCGAAGGGCTACAGAGGCGCTCGTTCCAAACAGTACAGAATTGCAAAGCAGTCTGTTATGAGAGCACTGGCCAGCGCTTACGCAGGAAGAAAGCAGAGAAAGAGACAGTTCAGACAATTATGGATTGCCCGTATCAATGCGGCTGCAAGAATTAACGGATTGTCCTACAGCAGATTTATGTATGGCTTAAAGCTGGCCGGCGTAGAGATGAACCGGAAGGTATTGTCCGATATGGCAATCAATGATGCGGAAGGATTCGCAAAGCTGGCTGAATTAGCTAAGGCAAAGTTGGCTTAATTTGATAAAGCAGTGTAAACATTGCCGTCATGACTGGGAAGAGAGAATCTATTTCTGGTTGTGGCGGCGCGTCTTTTTATCTGGAAACATGCCTGAATAGACAGAATATAAAGAAAGCTTGATAGATGCAAAAAACTGTAGATATTGTATCTACAGTTTTAGCTCCCCGAGTAGGACTTGAACCTACGACAGCGCGGTTAACAGCCGCGTGCTCTACCGACTGAGCTATCGAGGAATAGTGGTAACTACTTATCTATTATACTAATGTTTTTTTAATTGTCAAGAGGAAATTTGAAATTTTTTTAACGTTGCTGCAAATCCATCTATAACTTACAAAGTGAAGAAAAAAATTAAAAAATTTCAAAAAAACACTTTACATTTTGGAAGATTTTAGATATACTATGTCTGTTGCTAAAAAGCATAGAAATAAACCATAAGCGGGAGTGCTGGAATTGGCAGACAGGCAAGACTAAGGATCTTGTGGGTGTATGCTCGTGTGGGTTCAAGTCCCATCTCCCGCAGAGGCAGAAGTGGCGGAATTGGCAGACGCGCACGGTTCAGGTCCGTGTGGTAGCAATACCTTGTGGGTTCGACTCCCATCTTCTGCATGAAAAGCTCAAATCTTTGATAATCAAGGGTTTGAGTTTTTTTGTGCGCTAAGGAAACGATCAGGGACAAGACAAAGAGCCATTGCATTTTAGGATTGGGAGACGTATAATAAAGATGCAGTAAAGGGAAACAGCAGAAAGACAGAAGAATAGAAGGAGGTTGGATTCTTATGAGCGCAATGTTTTCAGATTCACCTGCTTGTCGGGTACAAAAAATTGATGATCATCTGTACTGTCTTTTAGAAGTAAATTTAGTCTGCATGTATTTGATATTGGGAAGCGAAAAAGCCATGCTTCTTGACACAGGCTATGGTTATACAGATTACCGTCCGCTTATCAGGGCGATTACAGATTTGCCGTTGGTAGTAGTCAATACCCACGGACATCCAGACCATGCTTTGGGCAGCTATTTGTTCAAAGATGTTTACATGGCTGAAGAAGATTATGAAAATTTATGCTGCCACT
This sequence comes from uncultured Hungatella sp., assembly GCA_910579515.1. Classification (GTDB taxonomy): domain Bacteria; phylum Bacillota; class Clostridia; order Lachnospirales; family Lachnospiraceae; genus UBA3402. The sequence goes on along the minus strand of CAJTUV010000005.1, from coordinate 35,542 downwards.
GCAATCCGGTTTTAAAAAAGGCTTCATTAGAGTTTCGTTACCAGATATTTCCAGAGTGCAGAGGTTTAATTGAGGAAGAGGCGTATTGTCAGACAGATTTTTCCGATACCAGATTCCACTTTATTCAAGAAGGCGAGATTTTTGATTTAGGCGGCGGACAGTTGATGGAAATTTATTCTATGCCGGGGCATTCTGACGGCTCAGTGTGTGTATTGGACAGGAAAAACCGCAGATTTTTTTCAGGAGATATCATCACCTGCAACAATATCTGGTGTTTTACAGATCCAAAAGAAAACTCGTTTGAAAAAATGTTGTACAGTTATGAGAAGGCTAAAAAGTTAAGCGGATTTTATGATGAAATTTACTCGGCTCATGGGAAAAATCCGATTGCAGTTTCGATATTAGATGAATTGATTGGCTGCATTTATGATATCAGAGATCACCGAGAGCGGGACCCATTGTTTTGCAGCAAGCTGGCGGACACGGTTACAAATCTGCCCAAATACAGCCACCAATATAAGAGTGTTTTGATGATCTATACAGAGGAGACCTTGAAGACACTTCCACACCATTCGTAGTAGAGGTAAAATATGAAAACACTGATTAAAAATGTGACAGTTTTAACTATGGACAAAGAAAAAACAGAATATCCAGACGGTTATGTTATATTGGATGAGGGAAAGATAGATTCCGTAGGCTCCTGTCAGGACTTGGAACAGAGGCAGATAGAATCAGCAGATATGTGTGTGGACGGAGAACAAGGAATTGTTCTGCCAGGAATGGTGAATGTTCACAGTCATATTGCCATGATTCCCTTCCGTTCTCTCGGAGATGATTGTCCAGATCGTCTCAGGCGTTTTCTGTTTCCACTGGAACTGGAGGCCATGACGCCACAACTGGTTTACACGGCAACCCAATATGGAGCTGCAGAACTGCTTTTGTCAGGCGTTACATCGGTACTTGACATGTACTATTTTGAAGACCAGGCAGCCAGAGCATGTGAGAATATGGGGATTCGGGCTTGGGTGGGAGAAACCGTCATTGGTCAGGCAACTTGTGACAGCCCAAAGCCTTACGGCGGGTTAGAGCTGTGCCGAAAATTTTTAAAGGACTGGAGCGGCCATAGCCGGATTTATCCTTTTGTGGCGCCTCACGCGACAAATACCAATTCAGCAGAAATGCTGAAAGCTTCCTATGATTTAGCTTTGGAATTTGATTCCCTTTATTCCCTCCATGTAAGCGAGATGGACTATGAAATGGATTTTTTCCAGGAAAAATATGGGAAGACGCCTATTGAATTTTTAAATGATCTGGGAGTTTTAGGACCAAAGACCATTGCTGCCCACTGCATTCATGCCAATGAAAGAGATATTTCTTTGCTGGCAAAAAAGAATGCGAAGGTGGCTCACTGTGTTGTTGCTAATACAAAGGCAGGAAAAGGAATCTGTCCTGTAAAAGAGATGGTGGAACAAGGGGTTACAGTTGGAATCGGTTCCGATGGACCATCTTCTGGAAATACCCTGGATTTATTTACGCAGCTTCGTGCAGCAGCCTGTTTTCAGAAGACGAAATATCATGACAGAAGCCTGTTTCCTGCAAGGCAGCTGGTGGAAATGGCTACCAGAGGCGGTTGTGCAGTTTTGGGCGCAGAAAACGAAATCGGTTCCATTGAAGCGGGCAAGAAAGCGGATCTTGTTCTTTTAGAGACTGGGTCTGTCAATATGTTTCCTGTCTATGATCCGTATTCCGCTATTTGCTATTCCGCCAATGCCTCTAACGTACATAGTGTTTGGGTAGATGGAAAGAAGCTGGTAGAGGATCACAAACTGACAAAACACAGCCTTTATCATCTGCGTCAGGATTTGGAACGGGAGATGGGGGCATTCCGGCGCATGGCGGAAAAATACGCAGATATCCGTTGACATTTTTTGACAAGAATGATATGGTTATCCTATATTCCAAGAGAAAGGTGGGTAAAGCCCATGCTTGAAAAGAAGACAAAGATTTACTGGCTTTTTATATTGCCGGGTTGTTTATTTTTGGCTTTTTTTATGTTAATTCCCTTGTTTTCTTTAATACTCAAAACATTTTTTCCAGAAGGAGAAGGTTTTTCCCTGGCAAACTATACTTCTTTGTTAAAGAGCACGTATTTTAAACAGGTATTTTGGCGCAGTATCCGCTTAAGTCTTATCAGTACCTGTGTATGTGCGGTTCTGGGGTTTCCCACTGCTTACTATATTTCCAAATATTCGAAAAATAAAGGAATCCTTATGGCGCTGGCTGTATTTCCTATGTTTACCAGTCCGGTGATTCGTTCTTTCAGCTGGATGGTAATTTTAGGAAAAAAGGGATTTGTCAACAATCTGCTGGTGCGTTCTGGTCTGATAGAAAAGCCCATAAGCCTTTTATACAATGAATTTTCTATGGTAGTAGGTTTTATCCAGCTTTTCCTGCCTTTGATGATTCTTTCCCTTATCGGTGTGATGGATAATATTCAGGAGGATCTGAATCTGGCGGCGGGAAGCCTGGGAGCTTCAAAGGCGGCTTCTTTTCGCTATGTAGTACTGCCTTTAAGCATTCCCGGCCTTGTGACCGGCAGTGTGCTGGTCTTTACAGGCTGTCTGACTGCCTACACGACGCCTCAGTTATTAGGAGGTACAGATACCAGGGTGCTGGCCACCATGATTTATCAACAGGCAATGTCTTTAGGGGACTGGACGCAGGCTTCTGTGGTAGCAGTCGTGATGATTGTTGTTACAATTTTGGTATCCAATGGAATCAATGCGGTGAGTCGAAAGCTAAACCCAACCATTTAGAAAACTGCCTTCATAAGAATAAAGGAGAATATTATGGCACTTTTGGAGCTGCAGAATATTACTGCGGGATATGATAAAAATGTGATCTTAAAAGATTTGGATTTCCAGGTGGAAAAGGGAGAGCTGGTATCTTTGTTAGGCTCCAGCGGATGTGGAAAGACTACAACCCTGCGTCTGATCGCCGGTTTTTCCAGCCCTATGAACGGAAAATTTGTCTTTGATGGAAAGGACTATACACAGGTGCCTCTGAATAAGAGGAACTTTGGTTTTGTGTTTCAAAGTTATGCCCTGTTTCCCCATATGACGGTTTTTGACAATGTGGCTTTTGGTTTAAAGATGCGGAAAATGCCAAAAGAAGAGATAAAAAAAGAAGTGATGGAGATGCTGGCTACTGTTGATTTGCAGGGATTTGAAAATCGTTTCCCAAGAGAAATGTCGGGCGGTCAGAGACAGAGAGTGGCTTTGGCAAGAGCGCTGGTGATTAAGCCGGATTTGCTTTTGTTAGACGAGCCTTTAAGTAATCTGGATGCAAAACTGCGGGTGAAGATGAGAGTGGAGATCCGCCGCCTTCAGCAGAAATTTGGGTTTACAGCAATTTATGTAACCCATGACCAGGAGGAGTGTTTTGCGATTTCGGACAAGGTTGCAATTATGAACCATGGCGTTATTGAACAGATGGATGCGCCTTCCGTTATCTACAATCACCCCAAGACAGAGTTTATCGCACGATTTGTAGGATTTGAAAACTTTTTGGATTTAAAGAAAACAGAAAAGAAGGGCGTCTTTTTGGCGTCGAACGGCAGTCGGTTCCAGGTGGAGGAGACAGGCGACAAAGATTCTTTTAAGGCTTGTATCCGACCAGAGGATATTCAGATTGTTCCAGACAATTTTGAGGTAGTCAACCCTTTGCGGGGCGAAATTATGGTAAGTACCTTTCTTGGAAAGCGTAATCAATACAACATCCGTACAGAAATTGGAGAGTTTGAGGTAAGCACAGACCAGGAAAGTGTTTACAAAAGCGGAGAACAGGTGACCTTATCCCTGACTCCCAATAAAATTATTTTGCTTTAAGGAAAAGGAGAAACGATTATGAAAAAGAAAACCCTAAGTGTATTGCTGGCAATGGCAATGGCTGTTTCCCTGGCAGGCTGCGGAGGTTCTTCCGCTAATGAGACCACGGCGGCTACTACTGCATCCACAGAAACAAAGGCTGCAGAGACCACAAAGGCAGAAGCTGAAGGTGAGACAGAGGCTCAGGCAGGTAATGAGCTCCCCAATTTTGAAGGTCAGAAACTGACGGTGTCTACCTTCTCGTTTAATGCAGAGCTGCTTCAAAAGAATGTATATGATCCCTTTATGGAAGCAACCGGCTGTGAATTAATCGTGGAAGGCGGTAAGAACGCAGAGCGTGTCACGAAGATTAAAGAGGCTCCAGGCAGCTACGACGTGGTGATTATCGGCGATGCTTTTGTCGTGGACTTGATTGACGAAGGTCTGGTTGAACCGCTCGATTCCAGCCATTTGACTAATCTGGATGCATTATATGAGAATGCAAAAGCTCCTTTTGGTTCCGAGTACGGCCCAGCGTATACTTTTAACCGTCTTGGTATTGTGTATGACAGCGCTACCTGCCCTATTGAAATTACTTCCTGGGCGGATTTGTGGAGTCCAGAGCTAAAGGGCCAGATTGCAATTCCTGACATTACCACGACATCAGGCCCATTATTCTATTACTCCGTCGCAGCCATGTCAAATCTGACTCCTGGAAAAGACGATGACGCCATTTTTGAAAAACTGGCGGAATTAAAACCAAATGTAAAGAAAACTTATACAAGTGCCAATGATACCATTACCATGTTAAATCAGGGGGAAATTTCTGTAGGCGTTCTTCTTGACTTTTCCTACACAACTGCAAAGTCCGCTTCTGAAGATTATATCTGGGTAGATCCGACAGAGGCTTCTTACAGCGGCTTTAATACTCTGAATATTTTAAAAGGCTGTGAGAACAAGGAATTGGCAGAGGCGTTTATTGATTTCTATATTTCTAAGGAAGTTCAGCTTGCAGAGGCTTTGGACGGTGTAGATTCTCCAGTCCGCACTGATGTGGAACTGACTCCAGAGCAGTCGGCTAACTTTACCTATGGTAAGGAAATGATTGATAATCTGCAGATTCCTGATTGGTCTGTAATTAATACAAACAAAGCAGGATGGACAGAGAAGTGGAATGAGCTGTTTTCTGTACAGTAACTGATTAGAGGCAGATAAAAGGAGTGTCCCATGAAAAAGAGTAAGGCTTTGCTTTTTATCACCATTCTGGTGTATATCTTTCTGATTGGTCCGCTTTTGGTTATAATGGCGGCATCATTTAGCAATACTACCTATCTGAAGTTTCCGGGAGAGGGATTCACCTTACAGTGGTATGAGCAGATTATAAAGGTGAAGTCTTTTATAAGCGCGGCGAAAAACAGTGTTATCATTGCGTTCGGCGGTACGTTTATTGCTCTCATTCTGGGACTTCCAGCGGCTTACGCCCTGAACCGGTATCGCTTTAAGGGAAAAGAATTGATCAAGGGATTGTTTCTTTCTCCTGTATTGATTCCGGTCATTGTGCTGGGCTTTGTGATGCTTCGTTATGTGGTGAACCGCTTTAAGCTTCCGGCTATGCCAAGTCTTTTGATCGGCCATACCATATTGTCTATTCCCTATGTGATGCGGGTAGTCACCTCCAGCTTGGCTAATTTTGATTTTTCTATGGAGGAGGCAGCCAAAATTTTAGGAGCAGGAAATCTTTATACCTTTGTTCACATTTTATTGCCAAACATTAAGTCTGGAATTGTGTCTGCCTGTATTATGGCGGTGATCAATTCGTTTAACAATGTGTCTCTGTCTGCGTTTCTTACCAGTGCAGGAGTATCGGTTCTGCCTATTGAGATGATGGCGTATGTGGAGTATCATTTTGATCCGACTATCGCAGCCTTGGCGACTCTTTTGATGGTTATTACTCTGGGAGTCATGCTGGTGATTGAAAAGACTTTGGGATTAAAGAGCGTGGTCTAGTGTGTTTTGATATGTGTAAGGACGAAAACAGGGAGCGGCCCTATTTTCGTCCTTATTGTTTCAAATGGTTTATGACAACTGTGGAAGAGGCGGCAAAGCTTCTGGGGGCAGAGTGGCTCCATGAACACCTACCACGGCTGCAGAGATTTGATTTGCATAGGCGATTGCCTCATAAAGGGGTATATCCATGGTTAAACAGGCCAGAATTGCTCCAATATGGGCGTCTCCAGCGCCTATGGTGTCTCCAATTTTTTTTACGGGAACAGAGGGAATCAGATAATTCTGCCCGTTCTTTTCCAAGCAGTAAGCTCCTTTGGCTCCCAATGTGATAATAACCGTGTTTTTGGTCCTCTTCTGAAGATAGAAGGCGGCTGTTTCATGATCCTCTTGGTTGCTTAAAGCCAGAGCTTCCTGCTCATTGATATGTAGAATCGGATGAAGATCCATGATACGGCTGTTTTTTTCCTGAGGGATGTTTACGCCTCTCGGACCCGGAGCATAGCAGACGGTAAGTTCCCTGTGCTCTTCTAAATATTCAATAAGAGAAAGGCCAGTGGGCTCTTCGATTTCCAGGCCGCAGATATAGGTAAGATCATAGTTTTGCGCCGGATACGGTTCCATCCAGGATTTTTGGAAGGTATATTCTGCGCCGTGGAGAGAGAGGAAGGTTCGTTCTCCTGTGGACTCTACCAGACAGTAACAGCAGCCGTTTTCCTGGTCAGGGACGCGGACAGTTACAGGAATATGTTGTTTCGCCATCTGATTTTCTACAAAATCTCCATAGGCGCCTGTGCCGACAGGACTTATGAAGGTATGAGGAGCATGAAGCAGCCTCATGACAGCAGCTACATTGTAGGCACAGCCGCCCAGGGCCATAGTTTGAGAGTGTGGGTGAAGATTTTCCTCTGTTTTGGGAAGATGGTCAAGACTGATAATCACATCCACACAAGTGGAGCCAATAATAAGAGCCGGTTTCATAAAGAATCTCTCCTTATCTTAAGGTTTATTCCTATTTATTTTACTATAAGAACCGGAATTTTTCTACTTGATTTGAAGCGTATTGCAATTACAGGAGAAATCTTATAAACTGATAGATAAAAAGTCCATAGAGAAGAACAGGAGGAAAAAATGATTCAGGGACAGAAAGAAAAGGAAATTGCCAAAGAGGTTTTAAACCTTGCAGAGGCGCTGGGAGAGAAGAGCAGGGAGAGGAGAAGAGACTTCCATCGTTTTCCTGAGACGGCCTGGTATGAGATGCGCACTTCTGCGGTGATAGCAAAAACGTTGACAGAATTAGGATATGAAGTGCTGACAGGACGGCAGGTCTGTCTTGATACAGCCAGAATTGGTCTTCCTTCTAAAGAAGAATTACAAAAACATGCAGAGGAAGTGCTGAATCAGAACGTTCCAACAGAGTATTTGACCGAAGAGATGAAACAGGGATTTACAGGGGTAATCGGAATCCTTCGGTGTGGAGAGGGGCCTGTAGTGGGCCTGCGGTTTGATATCGACGCACTGGGACTTATTGAGGAGGCATCAGAAGCTCATCGGCCTTTCAGGGAGGGATTTTCTTCCCAGAATCCTGGGGTGATGCATGCCTGCGGCCATGATGCTCATGCGGCTATCGGACTGGGAACTGCTGAGGTTTTGTGGCAGATGCGCAAACAGCTCCATGGCACGATAAAGCTGATTTTCCAACCTGGAGAAGAAGGGGTAAAGGGAGCCAGAGCCATTGTGGAGCATGGCCATTTAGACGACGTGGATTATTTCGTGGGAACTCATGTCGCGCCTACAAAGGGGCCGGATGACGGTGATGTGACGCCTGGCACCTGGGGCTCTTTAGCTACCAGCAAATATGACGCTTTCTTTTATGGACAGGCGGCTCATGCAGGCGGATTTCCAGAAAAGGGCGCCAGCGCGATTGTGGCTGCAGCCAATGCAGTTTTGAATTTGACGGCGATTCCCAGACACAGCGAAGGAATTACTCGTGTAAATGTGGGAAAGATTCAGGGCGGAACAGGGAGAAATGTGGTGCCTGACTATGCCATGATTCAATTTGAGGTCCGCGGTCATACGACGAAGATTAACCGATACATGGACGAGCAGGCCAGACAGATCTGTGAGGGAGCCGCAAAAATGGCTGGCTGCAGATGCGAAATGGTACTTCAGGGATCAGCAGAATCTCAGCACAGTGACGAGGACTTTTTGGAAGAGATTGCTCAGATTGTAGAGCGGACGCTGCCTCATTTGCGGGTCAGCTCCTGCAAAAATGCACAGAACTGGGGGAGCGAAGATATTTCCCTTATGATGAATCGGGTCCAGGAGCATGGGGGGAAGGCTACGTATATGCGATCTATGACAGATATGGCCTCTGCACAGCATACGGCTACCTTTGATTTCGATGAGAAAGTTCTGGTAGATGGGATTGCGACGTTTTCCATGATTGTGTGTGAACTTTTGGGCTAAAAAATCTGATTGACAATGAAAAAAATTATGGTATAATAAAACACGTGAGTTTTGCAGAAGTGGCGGAATTGGCAGACGCGCACGGTTCAGGTCCGTGTGGTAGTAATACCTTGTGGGTTCGACTCCCATCTTCTGCAGGCGAATGTGAACGAGAAGCCTTTTTACAGCAATGTCATAAAGTTAATTATATAAGACGTTTAACTTAATTTTCTTTTGAAAATTACCGTTAAGTTATAGAAGTTGGAGACTGTCAATGTACACCAGAAACTGATTATAATTCTGTTTCGTCAATCGCATAGATCTTAAAGCCGCAGTATGTTTCATCATCATTATGGAACCTGTTAAAATAATCGAAGACATCTTCAAAAATCCCGAGAATATAAGGTATGTTTTTTGGAAAAGAAAATATTGCAAACATAATAGTTTGAGAAGCACCATTCAGGGATAAGCAGATTTTATTTACATATAATTGTGCAATATTCTAAAAAAATGAAAAAAGGATATTTCTGTATATGCTCAGAAATATCCTTTTTTGTTTGTGTTATATTTCGCTTGTATAAATATAGCGGTTATGCTAGAATAAAATGAGAATTCAAGAACGAAATGGAGTAGCACCACAAGAAGCTGTAAATTCATGATACTCTTACTAAAAATGAAACGGAGACATAAAAAATGAGAAAGAAGATGGTATTGGTATTGTTATCAGGAATTTTAGGGTTGTCTTCCAGCCTTACGGCATTTGCAGCCCCTCGGACAATGCCCGACGGAACAGTGTTTGACGCAGAGTATTATGCACAGACAAATCCTGATGTGGCTGCGATATACGGAACAGATGAAAACACTCTGTATCAGCACTTTATGAATTTGGGGAAAGCGGAAGGACGGAAAGCATCTCTGAATAATGCGGAAAATGCCGCACCAAAGACAGAAGTGCGTATTGAATGCCTGACAGTTGATCTACCTGTGTTTTCACCAGAAGTGACAGCCCAAAACAGCATTCTTGTTCCCGTTGTTTTAGAGCCGACAGACGGCCAATATCTATGTGGTGCGAACGTTGTCACCAGAACTGAATATACAAAAGACGGCAGAAGAAAAGATTATTCAAATGACCCTATCTATTTGGCACTGCGTGACTATATCGTGGAGTGGCTAATAAATAACGGAGATGACGAAAGCAACAGAAGTATCAATATTCCTATAAGATTTGTATGTCGCAGCACGGAAGATTCTCTCTATTTTGCTAATCTGGCAAATAATTTGTCAATCGATTTAAACAAGTCTGATCTATGTAAAAATAAAACTTTGTCTATGGCAACAGCAGCGGCGGATGGCAGATGGTACATTACAAAATCGTTTGGATATGAAGAACTATTTCTATGCAACATTGATTACTGGAAAACACCGGAAGAACTCTTTAATGAAAATATAAAAGAAGAAATTCCGATCAATCCCACAACAGGACTTCCGGCCAAAGAAGATGATTCATGGATATCGGAAGATGGCACAATATATATGCTGATTTCATCATGCTAATTTATAACATAGTCTTTCTCTGAATATAAGAAAATGGAGATGCGGAAATTTTGTTTCAGTTTCTAAAAATTTTCACTAAACTACTGGACAATACCGCTAAAAAGTCGTATACTATATCTTGGATTTCATTATAAACCTAATACATAAGGGAGGTATCACAATGAGTGAGAACGGACAAAACGAAGTGGTTGATAAAGGTGGGTTTTTATGGGGCCTGTTAGGTTGCTGTATTCCTATCGTTGGTTTGATTCTTTTCCTGGTATGGAAAGATACCAAACCTAAGACAGCAAAGGCCGCTGGAATCGGCGCTTTGGTTTGCGTAGTAGTGTATGTTGTATTCTACGTATTAATGATGGTCCTGGGAGTTGGTTTAGCCGCATCAGGGGTATAAAATGGGAAAATTTTTACGAATTTTTTTTGGCTGTCATGCAAGGCCGGATCGTTCCTTTTTCTTTCATGGCAGACAATTTCCTATATGTGCCAGATGTACAGGAGAATTAATAGGAATCCTATTTGGGATTCCTATTGCTGTTTTTATAGGATACGCCAGTGTTCCGGTGACGATTCTTATGACTCTGCCTATGGTAGCGGACGGTTTTCTTCAACTGCTGACCCATTATGAGAGTACCAATTACCGGAGACTTGCCACAGGCTTTTTGTTTGGGATTGCCTTTGACTTTCTTATCATCTATTTTCACAGAACCTGCGTAATGATTGCAGGAGAGATTCTGAAATTGTTTATGGATGAAGAAAAGGTCGAGATGGGAATGGAATATTTTTTGTTTGCCCTGCCATATAGGGGAATTGTGGGATAAAAGGAGGGTATCACATGGGAAATGAAGTCATAAAAGAGCTTTTGGAGCGCAAGTCGGTCCGCGTGTATACAGATCAGCCTATTTCCGAGGAGGATAAGAAGGTGATTTTGCAGGCTGCTATGGAGGCTCCTACAGCGGGAAACCAGCAGCTTTACACCATTTTGGATATTACAGATCAGGAGTTGAAGGAAAAGCTTTCTGAGACTTGTGATCATCAGCCCTTTATTGCTAAGGGGAAAATGGTTTTGATTTTCTGTGCAGACTGCCAGAAATGGTATGATGCTTATCTGGCCGGAAAGTGTGAGCCCAGAAAGCCCGGAGTAGGGGATTTAATGCTGGCTGTAACTGATACTGTAATTGCTGCTCAGAATGCGGTGACGGCTGCGGAAAGCTTAGGAATCGGTTCCTGCTACATTGGAGATGTGATGGAACAATGCGAGGTCCACAGAGAACTTTTAAATTTACCTGAATATGTGTTTCCTGCTGCCATGCTGGTATTTGGTTATCCTACCCAGCAGCAAAAGGAGAGAAAGAAGCCAGAACGCTGCCAGTTAAAGGACATTGTCCATGAAAACAGGTATGAGAAAAAGACAGAAGACGGTTTAAAGGAGATGTTCCAGAAAAATTATAAGGATCGGGATTTTGAGAGCTGGATACAGGCTTTTTGCAATCGGAAATACAACAGCGATTTCTCCAGAGAGATGAGCCGTTCTGTGGGAGAGTATTTGAAAAAATTTCAATAGAATGTGAGTTTAAGAACTGCCCTGAGAGTGTCGAAAATTTTGACACTCTCTTGTTGTACATAAAAAAGAGAAAAGAAAAAATACCGAAATTCATGAAAGTATCACAAATTCGGTATCTTGCCCCTGCCAAGGAGTGCCGGCCGCGGGACTTGAACCCGCACGGTATTGCTACCAATGGATTTTGAGTCCACCTCGTCTGCCATTCCGACAGGCCGGCGTATGTCTTACAACGTTCATTATTTTAGCATATGTTTTTCAGTTTGGCAAGTGTTTTCGTTGAAAAAATTTGATTTCTATTGTATGATAGTAACAGTTTCCGTTATGAGAGGAGTGTGAGGCAGATGACTTGTAAGGAAGCGGAGAGCCTGGTGATTCCTTATATCCGGCATGAACTGGATCGGGATGATCAGGTGATGGAGGAATTTTTAGACCATATTGATTCCTGTGAGAATTGCAGGGAAGAACTTGAGATTTATTATACAGTAGAAGTAGGGATCCGTCAGTTGGATAATGATACAGGCAGTTATAATATTAAGGGAGACATGGAGGAGGATTTGCTGGCTTCCAGACAGAAACTTTATGGCATACATCTGCTAGATGTAGCCCGTTACTCTGTGGATACGTTGATTACCATCAGTCTGGTGGTCATGGTAGTGCTGCAGGCCAGACTTTGGTGGCAGTATGGAATTTTTTAGAGAGGAACTGTTAAAAGATGGATAAACTGGTTTTGATTGACGGACACAGTATTTTAAATCGGGCCTTTTACGGGATTCCGGATTTGACAAATGCAGAGGGACTCCATACCAACGCGGTATATGGGTTCCTCAATATTATGTTTAAAATTTTGGAAGAGGAGCAGGCAGACCATCTGGCTGTGGCTTTTGATTTGAACTGCCCAACATTCCGTCATAAGATGTATGATCAATATAAGGGAACCCGAAAACCTATGCCAGAGGAATTACGGGAGCAGGTTCCCTTGATGAAAGAAGTTTTAAAGGCTATGGGAATCCCGATTATGACTTTGGAGGGATATGAGGCGGACGATATTTTGGGCACACTGGCAAAAAAGAACGCGGCGAATGGGGTGGAGGTCTCTGTTGTCTCTGGCGACAGGGATTTGCTTCAGCTTGCAGAGACTCATATTAAGATTCGGATACCCAAGACGACCAGAGCAGGCACAGAGATAAAGGATTATTACCCAGAGGATGTTAAACGGGAGTATCAGGTGACGCCTCAGGAATTTATTGATGTGAAGGCTTTGATGGGGGATTCTTCTGACAATATACCAGGGGTGCCGTCCATTGGAGAGAAGACGGCTACCAACCTCATTGCGGCTTATGGAAGTATTGAAGAGGTTTATGCCCATTTGGAGGAGATTAAACCGCCCAGGGCGAAAAAAGCGATGGAAGAGCATTACGATATGGCTCAGATGAGCAAAACTTTGGCGACGATCTGTCTGGACTGTCCATTAGAATTTTCCTATGAAGAGATGGAAATAGGAAATTTGTATACCAAGGAAGCATATGAATATATGAAACGTCTGGAATTTAAGTCGATTTTGGCCCGATTTCAGGCAGGGGAAATGGAGGGCCCCAAGGTAGAAAAGAAGTTTGTGGTGATACAGGACCTGGCCAGGGCAGAGGAGGTTTTAAAAAGGGCAGAGTCTGAGAAATGTCTGGGAATCCAACTGATCATTGATGAGGATGTAAAGGGAATGGCCTTGTGTTTTGGTGAAGAGGACGTCTATGCAATTTTGGCAGAAGGATTTTTGACAGGAAGGTATCTGGCAGATAAAGCGTCTCATTTGATCCTTAAAGCAGAGAAATCCGCTACTTTAAACCTGAAAAGTCAGCTTCCTTTTCTTCAGGTGGAGGAAGACGGCACGGTGATGGACGCCCAAGTGGCAGGGTATCTTTTGAATCCTCTAAAGGACACGTATGACTATGACGATTTGGCCAGGGATTATCTGGCGATGACAGTCCCTTCAAAAACCGATCTTCTGGGAAAAGAGCCCCTTGGAAAAGCTCTGGAAGCAGGTGAGAAAAAGGCTTTCGATTGTCTTTGCTATATGGGCTATATTGCCTGGAAGTCTGCTGCTGTGCTGGAAGAAAAGTTAAAAGATGCGGGAATGTGGACCTTGTTTGTGGAAATGGAAATGCCGCTGATTTATGCGCTCTATCACATGGAGCAGGCGGGGATACGGGTGGAGAAAGACACTTTAAAATCTTATGGCGATCATTTAAAGGTGGAGATTGCCAGAATGGAAGAGGAGATTTATCAGTTAGCTGGAGAAACCTTTAACATTAATTCTCCGAAACAACTGGGGGAGATTTTGTTTGATCATATGAAACTTCCCCATGGGAAAAAGACGAAGACCGGTTACTCTACGGCTGCAGAGGTATTGGAAAAACTGGCTCCAGAGTATCCTGTCGTCCAAAAAATTTTAGATTACCGGCAGTATGCCAAATTAAATTCTACGTATGCGGAGGGCTTGTACAATTTTATCAGAGAAGACGGAAGGATTCACGGAAGCTTTAATCAGACCATCACGGCCACAGGCCGTATCAGCAGTACAGAACCAAACCTTCAAAATATTCCTGTGCGGATGGAGCTGGGAAGAGAGATTCGCAAGGTCTTTGTGCCAGAAGAAGGGTATACTTTTGTGGATGCAGACTATTCTCAGATTGAATTAAGGATTCTGGCTCATATGTCTGGGGACCAGAGGCTGATTGGAGCTTACAAAGAGGCTCAGGACATTCATGCTATCACAGCCTCAGAGGTCTTTCATATTCCTCTTTCCGAAGTGACGCCTCTTCAGAGACGGAATGCCAAGGCAGTGAATTTTGGAATTGTGTACGGAATCAGCGCCTTTGGCCTCAGCGAGGATTTGAGCATCACAAGGCAAGAGGCTCTGGACTACATTCATAACTATTTTGAGACGTATCCGGGCGTGAAGTCGTTTCTGGACAGACAGGTAGAGGAGGGAAAAGAGAAGGGGTACGTGTTTACCATGTTTGGACGAAGAAGGCCCATTCCAGAGTTAAAGTCCGCCAATTTCATGCAGCGCTCTTTTGGCGAGCGGGTGGCTATGAACTCGCCGATTCAGGGAACAGCGGCAGATATTATGAAATTAGCCATGATTGGTGTGGACAGGGAGCTTCGGAAACGAAAATTGAAATCCAGAATCGTTTTGCAGGTTCATGATGAACTTCTGGTGGAAACCTGGAAGGAAGAGACAAAACAGGTGATGGAGATTTTGGAGGATAAGATGAAACATGCCGCACAACTAAGTGTTTCCCTGGAAGTAGAGGCTCATTGTGGAAACACCTGGTTTGATGCAAAGTAGGAGACAAGATGAAGGTAATAGAACTGACAGGCGGCGTGGGCGCGGGGAAGAGCCGGATTTTAGAACTTTTAAGGGATCGCTATGGGGCAAAGATTCTAAAGGCGGACGAGACGGCCAGAGGACTTCAGAAAAAAGGCCAGCCTGGGTATGAGAAAATTGTAAATACCTTCGGAACTGGAATTTTAGGTCCTGACGGGGAGCTTGACAGAGAAAAACTGGCCTCTCTGATTTTTACAGACGAGGCGGCCAGAGAAAAAATCAATGAAATCATCCATCCTTTGGTCTGGAAACAGATTCATGAGTCTGTTCGGACAGCCAGAGAGGAGGGGGGAGCACTTTTTGTGGTGGAAACTGCCATTCCAGACCAAAATCCAGATGACATTTACGATGAAGTGTGGTATGTTTATACCCTAGACGATATTCGGATTAGACGTCTTATGGAAAGCCGGGGATACAGCGAAAAAAAAGCTCTTCAGATTATGGAAAGCCAGTATACAAAGGAGCAGTATCAGTCTCTGGCAGACCATGTGATAGACAATCAGGGTTCTCTTTCGGAACTGGAGAACCAGATAAAAAAATTGTTGTATTTTTTAGAAAACACAGATAAGGATTTTGACCTATGAGATTAGTAAGCATTGCCAGCGGAAGCAGCGGAAACTGTATTTATGTAGGAACAGAAGACACGCATATCCTTGTGGATGCAGGAATCAGCAATAAGCGGATTGAAGAAGGGCTAAAGGAGATTGGAATTAAGGGCCAGGAACTTTCCGCGATCTTCATCACCCATGAGCATTCTGACCATATTAAGGGGCTGGGGATTCTGGCAAGGAAATATGGGATTCCTATTTGGGGAACAAAGGAAACACTGGAGGAAATCTCCGGCATGGCATATCTGGGAGAATATCCAAAAGAGCTATTTAAGGCTCTGAAACCGGATGTGGATGTAACTGTGGGAGATTTGCTGATTAAGCCTTTTCGGATTGATCATGATGCCGCCAATCCTGTGGGGTACCGGATTCAGAATGGACGAAAATCCATAGCTATCGCCACGGATTTGGGTCATTACGACCAGTATATTATTGACCATCTTCAGGGGCTTAACGCCATTTTGCTGGAATCTAACCATGACGTGCGGATGCTGGAAACAGGAAAGTACCCCTATTATCTGAAGCGCAGAATTTTAGGAGATTACGGCCATTTATCAAATGAAAATGCGGGAAGACTGTTAAACTGCATTCTTCATGATAAGCTGGAGAAGATTCTTCTTGGGCATTTGAGCAAGGAAAATAATTATGAGGAACTGGCCTATGAGACAGTGCGTTTGGAAATTGACCAGGGAGACCATGGGTTCCATGCGGCGGATTTCTCGATTGCAGTGGCAAAGCGGGATAAGATGTCAGAGATTATTACTTTATAAAGGAGAAGAGACGAAATGAATAAAATTATTATCACTGTGGTCGGAAAAGATACGGTTGGAATCATTGCAAAAGTCTGCACATATCTGGCAGATACACACATTAATATACTGGATATTTCTCAAACCATTGTTCAGGGATTTTTTAACATGATGATGATTGTGGATATGGAAGAGGCCACTAAGCCCTTTGAAACCTTCAGCCAGGAATTGGAGACTCTGGGGCAGGAAATCGGGGTCAGGATCAAATGCCAGAGGGAAGAAATTTTTACGAAAATGCACAGGATTTAGGGGGGAAGACCTATGCTGAATATGTTCGAGGTCATTGAGACGAATAATATGATTGAGCATGAAAAGCTGGACGTCCGCACCATTACCATGGGGATTAGTCTGCTGGATTGCTGTGATTCAGATTTAAAGACCCTGAATCAAAAGATTTACGATAAGATTGTATCAAAGGCAAAGGACTTGGTATCTACAGGAGAGGCCATTTCCAAAGATTTTGGGATTCCTATTGTCAATAAACGGATTTCTGTGACGCCCGTCGCCTTAATCGGAGGGTGCGCCTGTAAGTCGTCTTCCGATTTTGTGACCATCGCCCAGACTCTTGATCAGGCGGCAAAGGAGGTGGGAGTAAATTTTATTGGCGGGTATTCGGCTTTAGTTGGCAAGGGGATGACCCAGGCAGAGGAGAACCTAATTCGCTCGATTCCTCAGGCGCTGGCTATTACAGAAAGGGTCTGCAGTTCTGTCAACGTAGGCTCTACGAAAACAGGGCTCAATATGGATGCAGTAAGATTGATGGGAGAGATTGTAAAAGAGACTGCCAAGGCTACGAAAGACGAGGATTCTTTGGGCTGCGCCAAGCTGGTGGTATTCTGCAATGCGCCGGATGATAATCCGTTTATGGCAGGAGCCTTTCATGGGGTGACGGAAGCGGATGCGATTATCAATGTAGGGGTCAGCGGTCCGGGGGTGGTGAAGGAAGCCTTAAAACAGGCCAGAGGAGAAAACTTTGAGGTATTGTGTGAGACCATTAAAAAGACTGCCTTCAAAATCACCAGGGTAGGTCAGCTGGTGGCTCAGGAAGCGTCGAAGCGCCTTGGAGTTCCCTTTGGGATTATTGATTTGTCTCTGGCTCCCACGCCTGCGGTCGGGGACAGTGTGGCGGAGATTTTGGAGGAAATCGGCCTGGAGTCTGTAGGAGCTCCCGGAACGACGGCGGCTCTTGCCATGTTAAACGACCAGGTAAAAAAGGGAGGAGTCATGGCTTCTTCCTATGTAGGGGGCTTAAGCGGCGCATTTATCCCCGTCAGCGAGGACCAGGGAATGATTGTGGCAGTTTCTAGGGAGGCTCTGACCTTAGAAAAGCTGGAAGCCATGACCTGCGTCTGCTCTGTGGGCCTGGACATGATTGCCATTCCGGGAGACACAACGCCCAGCACCATTGCAGGAATTATTGCAGACGAGGCGGCCATCGGCATGATCAATCAGAAGACTACGGCCGTCAGGATAATTCCTGTGATCGGAAAGACGGTTGGGGATACTGTGGAGTTTGGAGGGCTTTTGGGTTATGCGCCTGTGATGCCTGTGAATCAATATTCCTGTGAGAAGTTCGTAACCCGAGGGGGAAGAATCCCAGCTCCGATTCATAGTTTTAAAAATTAGGCTGATCACATTAACAGGAGGCTGTAAGAGATGGAACGTAAGAAACAAAGAAACTGGACGTTGGCGATAATATTAGCGATTGTGGTGACGCTTTCGAACGTGTATCCGGTTACTGCTGCTGAATTGTTTAATCAAACGGCTTTGACAAAGGCCGAAAAGTCACTTGCTAATGAAGGTTACACAGATGAGGACAGAGCTGAGAAGGGAACGAAAATTTCTACGCCTTCCAATGCTCAGAAGCCAGAAGCTGAAGATGACGAGGAGAGCAGCGACGGCTTTGAGGAGGATGATGAGTTAGAGGAAGACCTGGCTGAGGATGAGCTTGTTGAGGATGAGAAGAACCATAAAAACCTTGAAGATGATCTTGACGACGTTCTCAAAGATAAAACTTTGGAGGATGAAAAGCCGGAGAATTTAGTCTGGGTTTGGTCTGATAAGGCGCCTGCTTTGATGGAAGCCGAAGAAGGAGATGATTTATCAAGCCAGTTTTTTGAGATGACCAGGGCGTCTGTTTGTCCAACGTATGAAGAGGCTTATAACGCGATGACCGCTATGAAAGGAGAGCTTTATGAGGGAATGCCCTGGACGAATTTTCAGCCTTATGGGAACGAGGGAGAATGGGGAAAATATTATCGTTTCCAGGGAGGGCAGGTAAAAGGAGCAAGTCTTGGAGTCGGCTGTGCGGCATTTGTCTTTCTACTAAGCGACGAGGCTTTTGGCGATCTTCCGGCAAGGACGATTGATAAAGGCGGATTCAAGTATGAAGACGTGAAGGTGGGAGATATTCTGAGGGTTAATAACAGCCACTTTGTGATCGTTCTTAGAGTAAATTCCAGCGGAGTGACGGTTGCTGAGGGCAATTACAATAAAAGCGTGCATTGGGGACGGGTGATGAGTAAGTCAGAAGTTTTGAATGCGAATTTTATTGTGACACGCTACCCTGTAGGGTACTCGGAAGAGCAGGATGCAGAAGAGATTGACCAGAGCGGAACGGAAGGCAGTTTAAGCTGGACTCTGACAAAAGGAGGAACACTGACGATCTCCGGGAAAGGTTCGATGCCAGATTTTTCCGAAAGTGGTCGTCCAGATTGGGAGAATTATGGCGATAATATCAACCAGGTAATCATTAAGGATGGCGTGGAAAGTATCGGCAACTATGCATTTTATAAAAGTCCGGTAATGAGCGTGCAGATTCCAGAGACCGTTAAAAGCATCGGAAGGGCGGCGTTTGGAGAATCGAATTTGATGGAAATAACGGTGCCTGGAAGTGTAAAGGCAGTTGGGGATGAAGCGTTTTATAATTGCCAAGGTTTGAAGTCGGCAACGTTCCATGAGGGTGTGCAGAGTATTGGCGTTAATGCGTTCCATAAATGCGGAATTGCTTATCTGGATTTTCCGTCTAGTATCATTTCTGTGGGAGCGGGTGCGTTCATGGAGTGTGATAGTTTAGTACAAGTGCGGTTTGCGAAGGGCGAGCAGAACGTATCGTTGGGAAATGATTTATTTTCTAAGTGTTGGTATTTGTCAAATGTAACGCTGCCGGTGAATGCGGATAAGATAAGCTCAGGTATGTTTACAAATTGTTTTGCGATAACTTATCTGTATATTCCTACAGGAGTAGAAGTTGATGGAACGGGACTTAATGGTTCGCCGTTTATGGGATGTAAGACGTTGAAGACGATAGACTTTGGCGGAACTGAGAGCGAATGGCAGACGAACGGCGGCAAGGCGGCGTTGAATGCTGTTCCGCCAAACCAGGTGACGGTGAATTTCAACGTAGCCTTTGATGATCCGTTTGCAGATATTCCAAACGATCCGGGAGAGTTTGTGACCTGT
The DNA here is from genome assembly GCA_910579515.1 of uncultured Hungatella sp. GTDB lineage: Bacteria > Bacillota > Clostridia > Lachnospirales > Lachnospiraceae > UBA3402. Next base: position 15,848 of record CAJTUV010000005.1, on the reverse strand, counting down.
GAACATGTGGATGAGAACGGTGATGGACGCTGTGATCTATGTGACACAGTGTTGTCAAATGATTCGACTGATCCAAGTGATCCAGTTGATCCAGTTGATCCCGATGAACCTGGAGATGACAAAGAGGAGCCGGTTAATCCGGGTGATACTGAGGACGGCGATAAAGATCCGGTAAAGCCGGGCGACTCCAGCGGTTCTTCGGGAAGTGGTTCTGGAGGCAGTTCTTCGGACGATAGTTCTTCAGAAGACAGTTCTTTCGAAAGCAGTTCAAAAAAGTCTGCAAGCGGCGCAGATGGAAGCGTTAACAAACTAGTTTCAAAGAACACGACAACGAATGGGGCGGGGGAGAAGGTTGAGACTGCCAAATGGTCGGATGGAACGATCGTTGTGATGACGACTGCGGCGACTGGGGCAATGAGACTGGAAGTTGAATTGCCAAACCAGACAGTGGAGGCAGCGCAGCGTGAAGATAAGGCGACGGCTTTGCCGATAGATCCTATACAGGTAACGAACGATATCACAAAAGCGATACCTGTAACTGTGAATTGGAATAGGGAGAAGCAGCAGGACATCACAGACCCGACTGTAGCGGCAGAGCCCATGAAACTGTTGGTTCCAGTGACGACTTCGGGCGCAGGCACAGTAGCGGTTCTGGTAAATCAGGATGGTTCTACTCAGATAATAGAAGATTCCATTTTGATTGAAGGCAAAATGGTGGTGCCGATGTCGGACGGCGATACTGTGAAAATTGTAGATTTAAGCAGAGAGTTTGCCGATGTGCCGGCAGACGTTTGGTATAAGGAAGTGGTCAATTATGTGACTGCGAGGAATTTATTCCACGGTGTGGCGGAGACGACTTTCAATCCGGCTGCCCGTATGACGTGTGCGACATTGGTGACTGCATTGGCAGAGTTGGAAGGCTTGGATACAGAAGGCGAAACGCCCTGGTATAAGAGAGGGATGAGCTGGGCAGTAACAAGTGGAGTGATGGATGCAGGGGTGAATCCAGAGAGTACAGCGACTAAAGATCTGATTAAGATTTTTGAGAAGTATTTTAATATGACGATTGATGACGAACTGCCAGCGACCTTAACACGGGCGGAGGCAGCGCAGATGTTATGGAATCTCAAGAGCTGCAGGCCTTAATTGGGGCCTGCAGATCATGGGCTGATTTACGGCCGATTTCAGACTTCAAGGAAATAATTTAAAGATGGAACGACTTGCAGATTTTTTAAATGAACAGTTACACCGAATTGTATTGAGCAATCCCAGAAGAAAGGAAGAGGTCTTAAAGGTGAAAGTGAGACCTCTTCTTCTCCGTGGGAAATTAGTATTTCAGGCCGAGGAATTGAAGGGGAACCAGGCGTTTCACAGGAATATGGACCTTTCGGAGGCAAAAGATTATCTTAAAAACGCCATAGACCAGGATTTCAGGCAGATGGAGGTGTGGTCTGACCTTGGAACTATGCAGGTTTTGGTGAGCAAGTCAGGAAATAAGACGGTAAAGGTCAAAAAAGCCTCACAGAACTCCAATACTCCAAAGATTGTCAAAGCCTCTTTACTGGCTCATAATCAGAAAAAGCGTTATATTTTAGAGGAGGGCAGCCCCATTCCTTTTTTGTGTGATTTGGGAGTTATGACGGCAGAGGGGAAGATTGTCCGCTCAAGGTATGATAAGTTTCGGCAGATTAACCGTTTTCTGGAGTTTGTGGAGGATATTCTGCCCAGACTGCCAAAGAAGAAAGAGATTCGGATTCTTGATTTTGGGTGTGGAAAGTCGTATTTAACCTTTGCCTTATATTATTATTTAAAGGAACTAATGGGGTATTCGATTCAGATTGCAGGGTTAGATTTAAAAAAGGAAGTAATAGAACACTGCAATCATCTGGCTTGTAAATATGGATTTGAGCATCTAAGGTTTTATCATGGGGATATCGCTTCCTATGAGGGAGCGAAACAGGCAGACATGGTGGTAACTCTTCATGCCTGCGATACTGCTACCGATTATGCCCTGGCAAAGGCGATAGAGTGGGGCGCCGCTGTGATTCTTTCTGTGCCCTGCTGCCAGCATGAGCTTAACCGGCAGATAGACTGCGCCCTGCTGGAACCAGCCTTTCAATATGGGCTGATAAAAGAGAGGATGGCGGCTCTTTATACAGACGCTATCAGGGCCCAGGTGCTGGAAAATCATGGATATAGAACCCAGATTCTGGAGTTTATCGACATGGAGCATACGCCAAAAAATATTTTGATTCGGGCTGTAAAGGATGGAAAGCCGGCCTCAAATGGAGAGAAACTTCGAGATATGATGGAGTTTCTTCATGTAAAGAGCACTTTGGTGGAGCTGGTGGGGATTGAATCTCATCCTTAATTGGCAGCATGGTTTATGGTAGTATCCATCCCTTTTTCTTCGCATAATCGTAAAGGAAGGAAATAAACGCTGAGATTAACAAGAGAAAGATAGACAGCATATCCCAGATATCAAGAATAGGCTCTGCTATCATGTTTGATAAGATTCCATTGATAGTAAATAAAAATGGAATGGCTAATAAAAAAGTAATTCCTAAAGCAATCAATTTTCTTGTTTTTCCAATACGATTAAACACTGCGGCGATGATCCACAAGAATACGATGGAAACTACCGCCATGCCTGCACCAATAGAAAATACTTCTTTTACTTTTATCAAGCTGCTCAACAAAAACAAATAGGGAATAATAAAAACACTTAAGGATATTAAACTTACAATGATTCCCCTTTTTCCCAGTATAATGCTTGGAAAAGATATGACCCATGCAAAAACAATGGAACTGATCGGAATCAGGGACCATGTTAAATTTCCAGATATTGCAAGATTGCAAATAAGACATACCATAATTCCTGTCAAAAAAGTTCCTGAATATAAAATCGAAATCATAACATTCTTTTTCATGTTATTTTCATCTTTCCTTTTTAAAGTAATCAAATTTTCATCTAATCTTTTTTGGTAGCTTTCCATGTTTTCTGTGTCGATTTCCTCCCCGCTCAACAACTCATTTACTGTGATTCCCAGTATGTTACAAAGTTCTAACATGATAGATGAATCGGGCATACTTTTCCCTGTTTCCCATTTGGATACAGCTCTATCTGTAATGTTCAGTTTTTCTGCTAACTGCATTTGCGTTAGTTTTTTCTCTTTGCGAGATTTGGCAATAAATTTTCCGATCTCTTTCTGATTCATCATGTTTCTCCTTTCGCTTTGAATGATACACCTGATGCTATGTTTTTTATACAAACTTATGGTTGAGTTGGGGAGATTCAACCATTGGTTGGGACGTATTTTTGTATTATTTTAGCATATCCATGGGTCATCTAGGCTGTTACTTTTTCTCTGTCCATACTGTTTTCCACCTTATTATAATTTTAGATGGTCTAATATAGGACATTATAATATCGGACATATTGATTTCCGTCAAGATGTTTTAGAACAAAAAATGTTACTTCTTTCATTTGGTGCTTTTTTTGTAGCTGTCGTTATAAATTATATTTATTTTTATAATTTTTTTTAATAAAAAGAGGTTGTCTAAAAAACAAGTATGAAATATTATGAAAGAGTAAGCATCCACTCTCCCAAGCGGAGATGGCTCCCTTGATCGGCGTAAGCACTATAACCATGAATAAGATATTTAAACAGCTAAGAGATGATAATTTGTTGCTTCCGATTGAGGGGAAAAGAGGAAAGTATGAGCTTACGGAAAAGGCAATTATCATTATAAAAGACATGGAAAAACTTGAGGATAAGATAGGAGAGATAGAATAAATGGGTTATCAATCAGAAGCACAGAAGCACAGCTTGAGGAACAGCTTATTAAGAAACTCGGCCTTTGGGCTATGAGTTTGTAAAAATAAAAGGTAGAGCTTACAGGAAAGACAGTCTACCAGTGCGCCAAAATTCTTAGGGATAAGATTGTTTTGGACAGGGATGACGGGAGTAGAATCTATCTGGAATTTATGAGCAAATATCCAGAGAATAATCGTTATCAGGTTACGAACCAAGTAACTGTTGTTGGTAAATATAAAAATAGATATGATGTAACCATTCTTTGTAATGGACTGCCGATTGTACAAATAGAGCTTAAAAGAGCAGGAATTGACATAAAAGAAGCAATCAATCAGATCGATAGATACAAGATTCACAGTTATAAAGGGTTATTTCATTTCGTACAGATATTTGTTGTATCTAATGCGGTGGAAACAAGATACTTTGCAAATACAGATTCATTAAAGATCTTGAAGTCACTCACGTTTTACTGGACAAATGAAATCAATGAGAGGATAAACAATTTAAATGATTTTTCAGCGGTATTTTTCAACCAGTCCAGACTATCAAAGATGCTTAATAAATACATGGTCATAAGTGACACAGAGCAGATTTTGATGGTTATGCGCCCATATCAGATTATACAACAGAAGCACTGGTAAGAAAAGCACTTGATACTAACGCAGGTGGCTTTATCTTCCATACAACAGGCTCAGGAAAGACCTTGACTTCATGGAAGTGCACCCAGTTGTTATCACAGGAAGATAGAATAAAAAAGATATTCTTCCTTGTAGACTTTATTACGCAGAACTGTGATAAGTACCAATAAAGAGCCATAAGTAGGATTTTAGGAGGATATAGGAAATGCCTAAAGTAATGAATTTGACTACAGCTTTTTGCTTTAAAATAGCGATTTTTACAACTATATTATATCATTTTTCTAATAGTGAAATATATATAACACTGGCTATTACTTTTGGCACAATTACTTATCATTTAGGAATGAGATTACTTGTCGGATTGCTTTACAATATTGGAATGAAGAACAGAGCAAATTATACAAAGAAATGGTATCAGATCCATTCATGGGAAAGCAGGCTGTATCAATTTTTAAAAGTGAAAAAGTGGAAAGCTAAGATGCCTACTTACAAACCAGATACTTTTTCAAATAAAAAACATACATGGGATGAAATAGCGCAGGCTATGTGCCAATCAGAATTAGTACATGAAACGAACATTGTATTTAGCTTTCTCCCGCTTGTAGCTTCAGTGCGCTTTGGTGCATTTAGTGTGTTTCTTATAACATCTATATGTAGTGCCATATTTGATTTGATGTTTGTTATTATGCAAAGATATAACAGATCACGTATAGTAAAAATGGTCTTGAGAGAGAGAAAGGATTTTCAAAAAGGATAATATATAAAAAACAAAATAGGAGAAAATAAATGTCAGATATTAATGAACAGAAGAAATTAGCCAGTGAACTGGCTGGGAAATTATGGGCAATGGCAAATGATTTAAGGGGAACTATGGAAGCGTATGAGTTCAAGAACTATATACTTGGACTTATCTTCTATAAGCACTTATTTTTAAAGGGTTATTTGAGGATATGGACTTGAAATCTTCTAAGCTTGGCAGAGAACTGAAACAGCGAGGAAAGCTAATCGGAAAAATTTTAAAGCAAATTGACAGCATCAGCTTTGAAATGGGTGGCACTGATATTGATATTTTGGGAACTGCCTATATTACGCTTATCGGTAACTTTGCTTCAACAGCAGGTAAAAAAGGTGGGGAGTTCTATACTCCTATGAATATGAGTAAACTCGTTGCCAGACTTGCAACAGTAGGACTTACAGACGTTTTATCAGCTTTTGACTGTGCCTGCGGCTCTGGATCGCTTTTATTACAGGTAGGACAATTTGCAAAGGTTAAAATATGATAAAGTAAATATTTTGAAAACTTATTTGCAAGGTGGGCAAGGAAACCTGTCTGCTGAGATTATCAAAAGATTGACATATAGATTTCCTTGTATTGAGGAACAGCAAAAATAGCTGATTGCTTATCGGCATATGATGAAGCTATCCAGATAAAGAAAGATAAGCTGGAGGTTTGGAAAGAGATTAAAAAGGGATTATTACAGCAGATGTTTGTATAAAATATATTAAAGTATGAACAGCGCAGGCGAGAGATGCCATGACAGCGCCCACTGTGAGAGCATGTGGGCGAAAATGAAATGAGAGCTGATGTACTGGCCGTTGCGCCGCTTGTAATCAAAAACCTGCCGGATTTTCTTTGAGGTCTGATATATCATGCCGTTGGGTATGAAAAGAAAACAGTAATATTAGTTTCGGTTGCGATTAGAGCATACACTTTGTCCTAACCTTCCCTGTATTTTTCTGCCTTTTTTGTTTCCGAAGAGCAGGATGAGTCCGACGCAGGTAGTCAGTCCTTCTCCCATCGAGTGACAGATCCAAATCACCTCGCCACCCAAAAAAACTGGTAGTACTAAAATTAGTATTGGTGGAAATATAAAGCTGCGGGATAAAGAAATCAAAAGAGCCTTTTTTGTGCTTTGAGTCGATTGCCAGTAGGAAATCATCAAAATATTATATCCAGCCAGGAAAAATCCGCAGAAATAAGCGATGCTCTTGCTGGTCATAAAAGCAATAAGCTCTGTATCCTCCGGATTGAAAATGGAGAAAAAATAAGAGGAGAAAAACAAAATGAACAGATAGCACAGGAGGCCAATGCTTAAAAAGATTTTTGTTGCGAAACGGCGCATATCCTGGTTTCTACCATCTTCACTTATTCCTGCAAAGTAGCTGAAAACAGGCTGTAGGCCCTCAGCCATTCCCAAAAAGATAGTAAGAATAATCAGCATCAAGTATCCGATAACCAGATATGCCGCAAGGCCAATCTCACCATAGCCATATTTCACAATGGCAAAGTTATAAACAAATGTGATAATGCCAATCGTGAACTCCATGATAAACGAAGGAAAACCCAGCATGAAAATGCGTCGGATATTGTGCGGCTGTATTTTTAACTTTGTAAAATAAAGATTTCCTTTTTTCATCAAGAAGTGTGGGAGCAGAATTGCTACACTGAAAACCGGCCCGATTGCTGTTGCCAGAGCCGCCCCTGAAATCCCCATATTTAGCGGGTACATAAACACATAATCCAACGCCATGTTAGAGATAGAACCAAAGGCCAAGGCGAACATTGCCAGCTCTGGACATCCATCGTTTCTTACAAGACCGCCAAGCAGAAAACTAAACAAGAGGAATGGCGAAAAGGTGACAATATACTGAAGATAACAGATTGCTTTATCATGAATCTGCGGCGTAGAACCTAATACTTCTGCCAAAGAATGAAGAAAAGTATTGCCCATGACAATAATAGATATTCCGATGACTGCAAAACACAAGATGGCCGTATTGAAAGTCTGTACCGCTTCTTCATTTTCTTTTCGCCCAAGCTGGCTGGAAATCATAATTCCTGCACCAGATGCAACTGCCATTGACAGTGCAATCAATATTTCTATAAAGGGTACTGAGACAGCGGCGGCAGCCATTGCATCCCGACCCAAACGATTGCCGATAAAAATCCCATCTACAATTAAATAGATAGAATTGAACAGCAGACCAATCATCTGCGGTATAGCGTACTTTACAAATAGTGCGCGGGTTTTCCCATCATACATAGTAATAAGCCTCCTTAAATAAAAGCAGGCCTGCGTTGTGTAACACAGGCCTACTACACAATAAAATGAAACCCCGGCGGGTTGATTTTATCTAATATGTATTCAGTTGCTGGTTTTATTTTTCTTTTTGATTAGTTCAATCGCTTCTTTTCCCGTAATATGGTCAATATGCATTTTCAGCATACAAAGCGGCGTCCATTCTCGGTCAATCGCATTTTTACGTCCGATGGCTGTATCTTCTGGAGCATACTTGCTTGCCAGTTTTTCAATCGCTGTACGCTTTTCCTTTTCGTCCTTTATTACCTCTATGCGTCCAAAGGCAATTATACTTCTGAAATAGCTGGTGTATTCATCAGGAACAATTTTATCCTGGTCGATAACACAGAAAGAAACTTTTTCGTTTTGTTGTATCGCATCCAGTTTGTGGCCGCTTTTGGCACAGTGAAAATAGATTTTTTCCCCATCATATACATAACTGATAGGAACGGCATAAGGATAATTGTCATCGCCCGACAACGCCAGAACCCCGGATGTTCCTCTATAAAGGATCAAGGATATTTCTTCTCTGGACAATGCCTGCCGTTTTCTTCGCATTTCTCGAAACATATCAGCACCTCACTCAAAAAATAAAACGCCTATATCCCATCCCTTCAATGGCCTACTGGAATGGTTATAAGCGTTTACCCGGCGGTAATGTAGAAAGTGTAGCAAAAACTATGCAGAAAGTCAACCTTTTTTCGCGCCATGTATGGGGGAGCGCAAAAATGCTTTGTTGTTCTTGCGACTTACTGGAGCAGGAATCACAGCTATAAAATGACAAGGGAACGGGTATATTCATTTTTTTCGCAGGCCCCGTATTTTTGTGCCAGTACAGATTGATACACATGGGAACAGAACAAATCCTGCTCAAACTCTTTTAAGGCTTTGGGACTTAAAATATCAGCGGCATCGGCGGTCTTGGTAATCAGCGGTAAATCGGCCGCTTTTTTAATTTGAGTTAATAGCGGCGTCGCTTCTTTTCGGAATCCTAAAATCCTGAAATAGGAAATATAGTCATGTTTTTTTCTAAAAAGAATATCCTCTTTTGTAATATGAAGGAGAAGATGGATCAGGCTTCTGCTTACGCGGGTGTAGGTGTACTGCCTGGTTTTTAAATCTTGTATTCGCTCTTCAAAGGAAGAAAAACGGAGGTTCTGCCGTTTGAGGCGGCGGGCCAATTCTTCGGAAAAGCCGCAAAATATCTGGAAGTTTGTATTTTGATGTTCCAATTCTAAAATCCGATAGGACAGCAACGCGGAAAAATCATCTAAAAAGAGAGGAGTTGTGGAACTGATCATTTCCCACACAGGGTCGGGAACCTGGCTCTTTAAGGAATGATATACAGGGTCTTTTGACTCTTTCAGCGCGTTTCTGATGGCCTGAGCAGAAGAAAAGCAAGAAGCGTTCTCTGAAGAAGACAAAGCGGTATCATGATAATCGCTCCCCAAACGTTTCAAAGTAACAGGAAGAAGAGCAGAATTTCGTCTTAAGAGAGCTTTTAAATATTCCACGCCTAAAATGTTGTTGGGAGAAGAGAGAAGAGAGGAAAGCTCAGAATCTGACAGTTTTTCTAAAGCTCTTGTTCGGGCCTCTGGAAAAGTGAGCCCCAATTTCAGAGATTCTTTTAAAGCATTTTGAAATTCTTCGGTTTCATTCCACAAGATGTCAGCTATTTTTTTCAAAGGTTCAATGTCCCCGCATTCACTTCCAAAGCACAAATGGGAGACTACCTGAAGCCTGTCTAAGATGGCCGCGCCACATGCGGCAAAATCTTCTGCGCTGCTGACGGCAAAAGCAGGAGGAAGTTCCAGAACCAAATCTGCCCCAGACGCCAGGGCCATTTTCGTTCTGGCATATTTATCAAAAATGGCAGGGCAGCCCCGCTGGACAAAATCTCCGCTCATGACCACCACGCAGAATTTAGCTCCAGTCAGTTCTCTGGCCCTTTTTATTTGATAAGCGTGACCATTGTGAAATGGATTGTACTCGGCGATAATTCCGACTGTGGATGGAAAATGGGGGTTCAAAGAATGTTCCATAAAGTTTAACTGCCTTTCCTTGTGAGTTAACTGTCCAGTCAACTGTAACATTGTTTTATAAAAAGTGCAACTAAATTTCCAGAAGTACTTGAAAAAATCTGGCAAACCGCCTAAAATAAAGGGGAGAATCACAACATTTTTGTTGATTTAAAATTCGTGAAAGAGGAGAGAATAGCGATATGAAATTTCTTGTAGAAACCAGCGCTCGTCATGTACATGTTACCCAGGAACATCTGGAGATTTTATTTGGTAAAGATTATGTGCTGACAAAGAAGAAAGATTTATCTCAGCCTGGACAGTATGCATGTGAAGAGAGAGTGACTGTGGTAGGGCCCAAAAAGGAATTAAAAGGCGTTTCTATTTTAGGACCATGCAGAAAAGACACCCAGGTTGAGCTTTCCCTGACTGATGCACGCTCTATCGGCGTTGCAGCTCCAGTCAGAGAGTCTGGCGACATTGCAGGAAGCGGTCCATGCAAGCTTGTAGGTCCATGCGGCGAAGTAGAGCTGACAGAGGGCGTTATCGCTGCAAAGCGCCATATCCATGCTACTACAAAGGATGCTCAAGATCTTGGCGTGAGCAACGGACAGATTGTATGCGTGAAACTTGACACAGACGGAAGAAGTCTGGTATTCGGCGACGTTGTGGTACGTGTCAGCGATTCCTACGCACTGGCTATGCACATTGACACAGACGAGTCTAACGCAGCTGGATGCGGAAGAGAAGTATACGGCGAAATCGTGAAATAATAAAAGGAGAAATCGTTACCATGAAAATTTTAGTTGTAAACTGTGGAAGCTCTTCCTTAAAGTATCAGCTTATTGATATGGACAATGAGAGCGTGATTGCCAAGGGATTGTGCGAGAGAATCGGAATTGAAGGCTCTAAGCTGACCCATCAGCCTGCCGGAAAGGACAAGTTCGTTGTAGAAAATCCTATGCCGGATCATACAGTGGCTATTCAGATGGTTTTGGATGCCCTGATGGATGCTACCCATGGCGTGATTCAGAATACAGAGGAAATCGCCGCTATCGGACATCGGGTTCTCCACGGCGGTACGGTATACAGTGATTCCATTATTGTCAATGCGGACGTCAAGAGAGTCATTCGGGAATGCTTCGACTTAGGACCGCTCCACAATCCGGCTAATTTAATGGGAATTGAGGCTTGTGAGGCCGCTATGCCGGGAAAACCCAATGTGGCGGTATGGGATACTGCCTTTGGCATGAAGATGCCAGAGAAGGCATATCTGTATGCTATTCCTCATGAGTATTTTGAGAAATACAGCATCCGCAGATACGGCTTCCATGGAACCAGCCACATGTTTGTATCTGGTGAGGCCATCAAATTTGGCGGCTTAGACCCAGAGAATGCAAAGGTGATTGTATGTCATCTCGGCAACGGAGCCAGCGTATCTGCTTCCATCGGCGGCAAGTGTGTAGACACCAGTATGGGTTTGACTCCGTTAGAGGGTCTGATTATGGGAACCAGAAGCGGTGATATTGATCCAGCTGTAGTTCAGTTCATTTGCAATAAAGAAGGAAAAGATGCCAATGAGGTATTAAATATCCTGAACAAAAAATCCGGTATTCTGGGCATGAGCGGCGGAGTATCCAGCGATTTCCGCGACATCGAGGCTGCTAAGAAGGAAGGAAACCATCTGGCAGAAGTGGCTTTGGATGCCTTCCGCTATCGTGTGGCTAAATATATCGGCGCTTACACAGCGGCTATGAACGGCGTGGACGCCATTGCATTTACAGCAGGCGTAGGCGAGAATGATAAAGTGGCCAGAAAAGAGATTTGCTCTTACTTAGGATATCTTGGCGTAAAGATTGACGATGAAGCCAATGACGTAAGAGGCGAGAACGCTGTGATTTCTGCTGCTGATTCTAAAGTAAAAGTAATGCTGATTCCTACCAACGAAGAGCTGGCGATTGCAAGAGAGACGTTAGCCCTGGTTCAGTAGAAATCTGAAGGAAAATAGAAAAATTTGGTTGACAAACGGTACGGGCCTATGTATAATGTTATAGGTGCGTATTAGGAGATAATATGCTTATTAATTTAACAGAGTTGTTTGCCAGAGAAGGCAAGAGAAAGGAATATACTCCAGAGCTTGAGTGCAGGCAGTTTCAGATTCCGGGCAGTCTTTGTCAGGTAGAGGATCAAAAGCCGGTGACTCTTTATATTCAAAATATGGGAGACAGAAAGCTTGAGTTAAAAGGAGAGGCAAAGTTTTCATTGCTTATTCCTTGCGACCGTTGTCTAAAATCAGTAAAGTATCCGTTTCATCTTGTTTTTGAAAGGGAACTGGATTTGAATCTGACTGCGGAAGAGAGAATTGCGGCTTTGGAGGAACAGCCCTATCTGCAAGGCTATAATCTGGATGTTGACCAGTTAGTTCGTGACGAATTGTTGCTGAACTTACCTATGAAAGTCCTGTGTGCTGAAGATTGCAAAGGGATCTGTAATAGATGTGGGGCGAATCTCAATTATGAGACGTGCGGCTGCGACAGAAGTTCGCCGGACCCAAGAATGTCTGTTATCCAGGATATTTTTAATCAGTTTAAGGAGGTGTGACCATGTCTATTTGTCCAAAGAATAAATCTTCAAAATCAAGAAGAGATAAACGCAGAGCCAACTGGAAGATGGGTGCTATGAATTTGGTAAAGTGCAGCAAGTGCGGCGCTTTGATGATGCCCCACAGAGTATGCAAGGCTTGTGGCTCTTACAACAAGAGAGAGATTGTTAGCGTAGAAGATTAATAGCAGTTGTAGCCAAAAGGCTTCTGGGGATATCCTCAGGAGCCTTTATTTAATGAAAGGAGAGGGATATGGGGAGATTATTGCTGCAAATCATTTTGGCCGCCTATTTGAGCATGACATGGGAAGCTCCATCTGTAGAAACAGAACCAGAATCCTTATCAGACCCTGTGTCACGAAGCGTATTTTCTGCTTATGTTGTGGCAGGAGTGGACTGTATGGAGGATGGAAGTTATGAAGAATATGTGGAGTCCCTGCCAGACGCCAAGGAAGCAAAACTCCAGGAAAAAGTGGATGGGAATGAGGAAGAACTTCCCAACAACGTCTCCTTGCGTTTTACGGGATTTCCCAAGGTTTCGTTACGTTTCATGGGTCTTGACATGACCGATTACTGGAGCGGCAGTGAGACACAATCCCAACCTATTGTCCATAAAGCCTTTTGCAGTGACAAGTTTTATATGGAATATCCTTATGACTGGTATGTTGGCTCTACCTCTGCCAGTCCTTTGACCTTTGTATCGGAACAGGAGTACAGAGCTTCCAGCCAAGTGATTCAGGACTGGAAGGAGTATTTTGACGAGAAGCTTCAGGGAGACACAACAGAGGTGAAAGCTTACATAGAAGGCGGCGGGCTGAATGAGTATTTAGAAGAAATGATAGGAAAACCAATCACCGAGGAATATGAGTTTATCTTAAGGGAAGAGGAAGCGGGATGGCTTCTGATCTATGATCTGAAAAAGGGGGAGAAGGAAGCGGCAGAGATGGTTATATGGTGTAACCTTGGGAAGATGAGCATGAGAAACTGGGATGTGAATTTAACCTTTGCACCTGAGAATGATTATGGCCGGATTCTGGTATTTCAGGAATGGGACAACTGTGATTTCTCTACAAAGAAGGCTATAACGGACTATGTGGAATCTGGAGTTTTTCTTTATCGCCTTTTAGGGACCGCACTAGAAATGGACGTAAAAAAGGAGATTACCAGTCTTGATATCGGCTCTTTTACATCCGATTATCATGAATTTGTCTGTGTGGATATAGGACTTTATGATCAAGACGATCCCACGTGCCTTCTTCGTCAGGCTGCAGCGTATATCCCAGTGACTGACAAGTCTCATTCTAATTGGGTAATATTATTTGAGTCGTTTCCAGAATCACGTCAAAAAAAGGGGATATTTAACCGTCAGGTTCAAAAACGGGTGATGAGCACCTTTGTGGTCCTTCCCTTTTACCATGAAGTAAAAAAAGGAGAAAACTTATCTGTGATTGCCCAATATTATGGAGAAGACCCTGACTTGGCCTATGAGATTGACAATTATCCATCCAATCATATCTCTGATCCTGATTTGATTTATCCGAAGCAGAAAATTGAGATTCCGCTTGGGGTTTTATTCCAAAAAATGCATCATAATGAGTAAAACCATTAGACAGATCGCTGGCTATGAAGTACAATAGAGAGGTAAGAAAAGGAGGTCTGTTGGTTATTAATACGAAAGGGGAATGAGGAACATGAGAAGATTCAAAAATTTTGTCATGTCTGCGTTTTTAGGAATCGCAGCTGCCAGCATGATGGCAATCTCTGCATTTGCCATTGACAAAGATATTGTGATTATTCACACCAATGATACTCATTGCGGGATTGAGGATAATCTGGGATTTGAGGGACTGGCTGCATACAAAAAGCAGATGCTGGCATTGACGCCCTATGTAACCTTGGTAGATGCAGGAGACGCTATTCAGGGCGCTCCCGTAGGCACCTTGACAGAAGGCGGAGCTATTATCCAGCTTATGAATCAGGCAGGTTACGATTTTGCAATTCCAGGAAACCATGAATTTGATTATGGAATGGAGCGGTTTTTGTCTCTTTCCAATAGGTTAAACTGCGGTTACTATTCCTGTAACCTAACAAAAGGACCTGGCAACGGGAGTATCCTGCGGCCATATAAGCTGGTGGATTATGATGATGTAACCGTTGCTTATGTAGGGGTTACCACACCAGAGAGCATCACCAAATCCACGCCTACATATTTCCAGGATAAATCAGGAAGATACATCTACGGTTTTTGTGATGATACCACAGGAGACACCTTGTACAAGCAGGTTCAGAAGGCTGTAGATTCTGCCAGAGGAGAAGGCGCAGATTATGTTGTTCTTGTAGGGCATCTGGGAGATGAGGGAACCACAGATTATTGGACGTCCAAAAAGGTCATTGCCAATACAAATGGTATTGATATTGCCATTGACGGCCATTCCCATGAAACCTTTACGCTTAAAGTTCCAAACAAAGACGGCGTTATGGTTCCTTTGACCCAGACAGGAACCAAGTTTGCCAATATTGGTAAAATAACAATCACCCCTGCTGGCGAGATCACTGTAGAGTTGGTTGATGCTGTAACCGATGCAGAAGGAAATCCTGCCAAAGATCCAGAGATGGCAGATGTGATCGCAGATGTAAAGTCTCATTATGAGGAATCTCTTAAGACGGTTTTGGGACACACCGATGTGGCGCTGACCTCTCAGAATCCAGAGACGAATCTTCGTGCAGTCAGAAAGGCAGAGACAAATCTGGGAGACTTTTTGGCAGATGCGTATAAAAATCTGTTAAATGCCGACATTGGATTTGTCAACGGCGGCGGAATCCGCAGCAGTATTGATGCCGGAACCATTACGTTCCAGGACGCCTTAGAAGTTTATCCATTTGGCAACATGCTCTGCATGGTGGAAATCACAGGACAGCAGATCAAAGATGCTTTGGAAATGGGTGCAAGTTTATTCCCAGAAGAAAGCGGCGGCTTTATTCAGGTTTCCGGTTTGACTTATACCATTGACTCCTCCGTTCGTTCCACAGTTCAAAAAGACAGCAAAGGAAACTTCGCAGGTGTGACAGGAGAATACAGAGTGAAAGATATTTTTGTAGGGGAAGAGCCTCTTGATTTAAACAAAACGTATACTCTGGCTTCTCATAATTATTGGTTAAAATCCGGTGGCGACGGAATGAGCATGTTCCTTGACTGTCCTGTTTTAAGGGACGAGGTTATGGTAGATGTGGATTCCATTACTACCTATATAAAAGATTACCTTGGCGGCGTGGTCGGAGAAGAATACTCCAATCCTTATGGCCAGGGCAGAATTACCATCAAATAATTTACCTACGAAAAAACCATCAGGCTCTCCGATTATGACAAGGGGCTGTCGCTTTAACGAATGAAAATTCGTGAAGCGGCAGCTTCATTTTATCTGTTTTTACATGTGATTTTAAGAAAAAGCCCCAGATCACTCTGTTATTCTATAAAAAGGGCATACTTTAATAAGCCATTTTTGATGGGCTAAAAATACATTTTGAAATTTTAAAATTCAGGCACTTTTCAGAGGAAATAAATGTGTTCCTGTTCTGCCTTTTTGAATCTTATGATGAAGCTTGTTTATATTCCGTGCCATGGCAAGCAGTGTGCTTTCCGTAAGCACATTTGATGCCCCTTTGCTTAAATATCTCCTGAACTGCATGTCCTGT
>CAJTUV010000004.1 GCA_910579515.1 uncultured Hungatella sp. | reverse complement strand
ATCAGACAGGAGAAGTAAAGAAGCAGGTCTGAGGGTTTATAGGTATCCCTTGAACAACCTAAATACATTATACAAGGAGACTAATATGACAGATCAAGAAATGTTAGAAGCTATAAAAGCATTATTATACCCCATTAACAATAAACTAGACAATATAGACCTACAATTTAAGTCTATAGATGCTAAAATCGCAGCTATGGACGCTAAAATTGCAGCTATGGACGCTAAAATTTCAACCATGGATTCCAGAATATCAACACTAGACCTTAGATTGTCTAATTTAGAACACCAGATGAAAAAGGGATTCCGGAAAAACGACCAAGATATTGAAACATTAGTAAAAGTCTTGGAATTAAAAGAAATTCTTCCAAAAGCCCAATAATTTCTATTAACTACTTTTTAAAGAAATCACCCATTAACTATTCGTTAAAGAAGGCTTTCGCGAATAGTTAGAATATTAGCAAATCCACTCTTTCGTAGACATTCCGAAATGGCCATGCTATAATAAATACATTAGAAACATCAAAGGAGGAAATTCCTATTATGGCTTTTGACGGCATAGTCATTGCGAATCTGACCAGAGACTTAAAGTCAAAACTGGAAGGTGGTAAAATTAACAAGATTGCCCAGCCTGAAAAAGATGAGCTTTTATTTACCATAAAAAATAATCGGGAAACTTTACGGCTTTTGATTTCTGCCAGTGCCAGCCTTCCCCTTATTTATTTTACACAGACCAATAAAACCAGCCCGCTCACTGCTCCTAATTTTTGTATGCTGCTGCGAAAATATATCGGTTCTGGGCGAATTTTAAAAGTATCTCAGCCCGGACTGGAACGTATCATAGAATTTGAAATCGAACATTTAGATGAACTGGGAGATCTGTGTCACAAGCGTTTGATTGTGGAGCTCATGGGAAAACACAGTAATATTATTTTCTGCAAAGAAGACGGTACAATCATAGACAGCATCAAGCATGTATCTGCCCAGATAAGCTCTGTCAGGGAGGTGCTTCCAGGAAGAACTTACTTTATTCCTAATACAACAGACAAGGCAGATCCTTTTACAGTCTCTTTAGAAACATTTCAAAAACTGATTGGCCAAAGCCCGACTCCGATTCAAAAGGCGCTGTATCAGAAACTGACTGGCGTAAGCCCCATGATGGGAACCGAGCTCTGCTATCTTGCTTCGATTGATGGGGATCATTCTGCAAATGAATTGTCTGAGGCAGAATTATTGCACCTTCACCATACTCTATGCCTTATGATGGAGGAAGTAACAGAAGGACGTTTTACTCCGAATATTGTGTACCGCCAGGAGGAGCCAGTTGAATTTGCTTCTCTCCCACTGACCTGCTTGGAGGGCAACGAGTATGAGGTTATAAAGTTTTCTGATATCAGCCAGCTTTTGGAGACATATTATGCTTCTAAAAATACGATTACACGTATCCGCCAGAAGTCTGTAGATCTGCGAAAAATTGTTCAGACAGCTTTAGAACGGAATTATAAGAAATATGACCTTCAGATGAAGCAGTTAAAAGATACGGAAAAAAGGGATCAATATAAGGTTTATGGAGAACTTTTAAACACCTATGGATATGAGCTTTCAGGTGGTGAAAAAGAGCTTTGCTGTCTTAATTACTACACGAATCAGGAGATCCGGATTCCTCTTAATCCTCAGCTGACTGCCAGAGAAAATTCGCAGAAATTCTTTGACAAATATAATAAATTAAAGAGAACCTATGAGGCTCTGACGGAATTGACCCAGGAAACTCATAGAGAGATTCAGCACTTGGAATCTATCAGTACTGCTCTTGATATCGCATTAAAGGAAGAGGATTTAGTTCAGATAAAAGAAGAATTGATGGAATATGGTTATATCAAACGACGTGCTTTAGGGGGGAAAAAGCCAAAGATTACCAGTCACCCCTTTCACTACTTGTCTTCAGATGGTTTTCATATGTATGTTGGAAAAAATAATTATCAAAACGAAGAAGTTACGTTTAAGATTGCCACAGGAAACGACTGGTGGTTCCATGCTAAGGGGATTCCAGGTTCCCATGTGATTGTAAAGTCTGAAGGGAAAGAACTTCCCGATCGGGTCTTTGAAGAGGCAGGAGCTTTGGCCGCCTACTATTCAAAAGGGAAAAATAACGATAAGGTGGAAATTGATTATATTCAGAGAAAACATGTAAAAAAGACTGCAAAAGGAGCTCCTGGGTTTGTGATTTATCACACCAATTACTCTCTCATTGCTTCCCCTAAATTAGAACTTTCAGAAATCTCCTACTAAGCAATTCAATAAACCTATAAATTCCCAGCCCTAAAGCTGCCTTATCGACAGGTTCAGGGCTGGGAAATCAAAAATACGTTCCTAATTAAGCTCTCTTAGGCACAATCTCAATCCAATATCCGTCTGGGTCGTTGATAAAATAGATTCCCATAGACGGATTCTCAAAGCAGATTACTCCCATTTCTTTATGCTTTTTATAAAGAGTCTCATATTCATCTGTCACAAAGGCAAGATGGAACTCTTCCTCTCCCAAATCATAAGGCTCTGTTCGGTCCTTTAACCAGGTCAGCTCCAGAGAAAAATCACTCTGTCCATCCCCTAAATAGACGAGTTTAAAGGAATGGTCATTTGCTTCCTTCTCTCTGACTATCTTCAGATTCAAAGCTTCTTTGTAAAAAGCCAGACTTTTTTCCAAATCCAGCACATTGAAATTAAAATGGTTAAAACATATCATAATACGCTCTCCTAATATCGCTATTTTTTCTCTCTCAGCTCTGTCATGCCGCCCATATAAGGCCGTAAAACATCAGGAATCCGAACGCTTCCATCCTCCATAAGATTGTTCTCCAGAAACGCGATGAGCATACGAGGCGGAGCCACTACGGTGTTATTCAGAGTATGAGCAAAATATTTTCCGTCAGGTCCGTCTACGCGAATCTTTAAACGTCTGGCCTGGGCATCGCCTAAATTAGAGCAGGAACCCACCTCAAAATATTTTTTCTGTCTTGGAGACCAGGCTTCCACATCACAAGACTTCACCTTCAAATCTGCCAAGTCGCCAGAGCAGCACTCCAGTGTGCGTACCGGAATATCCAGAGAGCGAAACAGATCTACAGTGTTCTGCCACATCTTCTCATACCACATCGGAGATTCCTCTGGCTTACAGACCACAATCATCTCCTGCTTTTCAAACTGATGGATTCGGTATACTCCCCTCTCCTCAATTCCATGAGCCCCTTTTTCCTTGCGGAAACAAGGAGAATAGCTGGTCATGGTTTTGGGAAGCTCCTCTTCCTTTGTAATGGTGTCAATAAACTTTCCAATCATGGAATGCTCGCTGGTTCCGATCAGGTATAAATCCTCACCTTCAATCTTATACATCATGGCATCCATCTCTGCAAAAGACATAACCCCAGTCACCACATTGCTGCGAATCATAAAAGGGGGTACACAGTAAGTAAAGCCTCTGTTAATCATAAAATCTCTGGCATAGGAAATCACAGCGGAATGAAGCCTGGCAATATCTCCCATAAGGTAATAAAAGCCGTTGCCAGCCACTTTTCCGGCTGCATCAAGGTCAATGCCGTCAAATTTTTTCATGATATCTGTGTGATAGGGAATCTCAAACTCTGGCACAAGTGGCTCTCCGAAACGCTGAAGCTCCACATTCTCACTGTCGTCTTTTCCAATCGGCACGCTGGGATCAATGATGTTTGGAATCGTCATCATAATCTTGAGAATCTTATCTTCCAGCTCCCCTTCCAGCTCCTCCAGCTCTGCAAGTCGGGCGGCGTTCTGGGTCACCTGTGCTTTTACAGCCTCCGCCTCTTCTTTCTTTCCCTGCCCCATCAGCTGCCCGATTTGCTTGGACAGTTTATTTCTGGAAGCGCGAAGGTTGTCCGCCTCAGATTTTGCGGCCCGATTCTTTGCATCCAGTTCAATCACTTCATCTACCAGGGGAAGTTTTGCATCCTGAAATTTGTTTCGGATATTTTGTTTCACTGCCTCTGGATTCTCTCTCACAAACTTTAAATCTAACATAGGTTTCCCTCCTGATCTCATTATCGCTCATTGTGTGATTATACCTCAGATTATCCCTGATTGCAACGTTCTTAAAAAAACAGTTGCTTTTTATTGCAAACATGGTACTATAAATTTATCATTTCATAAGAAAGCTGGTCAGAGCTATGAATTCCTCCATTGATATGACAAAAGGTCCTATCATGAAATTGATTGTGCTGTTTGCCCTCCCTATCTGTGTGGGAAATGTGCTACAGCAGCTATACAGCACGGTAGATACCCTTGTAATCGGAAATTTCTGTGGCTCAGTCTCCTTGGCGGCCGTAGGCACCAGCTCCCAGCCTGTGGAAATGCTACTGTGCATTTTTCTTGGTTTTGGAACAGGACTTTCCATTTTAGTATCCCAGTTTACAGGAAAAGGGGATATCGAAAGTACGCGGATTGTGGTTTCTACAGCCAATTCTTTTCTCTATCTGTGTGCCATTCCTGTTTCAGTATTTGGATTATTTCTTGGTCCTCTTATTCTGAAACTAATGCAGGTTCCTGATGATACCTGGAATTTTGCGGTTTCCTATATTCGTATTATTTTTTTAGGCACTCTTGGAAATATGGGCTATAATATGAACGCCGGAATCCTGCGGGGACTTGGAGACAGTCGTTCCACTCTGTTATTTCTCATGATATCCTGTGTGGTCAATATTATTCTGGATTTGGTCTTTGTGGCTCTTTTGGGTATGGATGTTCAAGGAGCTGCTCTGGCCACCATAATTGCCATGTTTATTTCCTGGATTTTCAGTATCGGTTATATCAGAAAAAAATATCCTGAACTAAAATTCTCACCAGTTCCAAAGCGGATGGATAAAAAGACATTGAAAAGTATCGTTCAGGTTGGACTTCCACTGGGGCTAAACAACTCCATCTATTCTGTGGGACATATTTTACTTCAGTCTCTGATAAACGCTCAGGGATCTGCGTTCATGGCCGCATGCTCTGTGGCGACAAAGGTCATTGGAATCGCCAATGTTGCCATCAACTCCTTCTCTTCTGCCGCCACCACATTTTCCGGCCAGAATCTGGGCGCTGAAAATTATGTTCGTTTAAAACAAGGATCCATTCGAATCCCTTTGTTCTCTGGTCTCATTACTGGTATTGGAGGGATTTTGGTCACCATCTTCTCAAGGCCCATTCTGGGGCTTTTTACGAGAGACCCAGAGGTGCTGGAAATGGCGGTCCGCTACATCTGGATTGTGCTTCCATTCCTATGGACCTTTGCTGTGTTTAATGGAATCATTTGCTTTGTAAATGGAATTGGAGAGATCCGATTTCCTACTGTAATCAATATTTTAATGCTGTGGGCCGTGCGGATACCAACTGCCCACCTGATTGCCCGCTACATTGACAGTACTTATATTATGGCCAGCTTTTCCATCAGCTTTGTATTTGGAATGTGCGCCATGTTTACTTATTTTCTTACAAAGCGCTGGAAGGAAATTCGGAATCTGGCGTTAAAACAGGCAAAGGGCTGAGAATCTCAGCCCAGATATGACATAGGTTTTAAGAAATATGGAAAAACAATCCGGCTTTTTTTAACACAGGCCTCACTGCCATATACACCACCACAACAACGATAGTTCCAGCCACAGCATTAATAAAGGTCACTCCTGCAGCCCAGGTGGACATAATCTTTGCCGCAGAAGACTCTACGCCTAAGACATAATTTTTATAGAAATATCCCACAATCGGGTCCATGACCACATTAAAGCCTAAAGCGGCAATGGAGGCAATTAAAGACCATTTAAACACATATTGATTGTTGTGATTCTCTGTAATATGGGCGATTTTATGAGCGATGAAACCGGCGATCAGGCCAATACATAATTTAAGAAAAAATGTCTTAGGCGCGCTGGTCACATAAGCAGGATCCAGAAGATCAGCAATAGTCATCCCTAAAGAACCAGCCAACCCGCCGTAACCGCCGCCTAACAATAGAGCCGCCAGGACACAAAAGGCATTGCCGATATGAAGCGCCACCATGTCCCCGCCAAAGGTGGGAATGGGGATTTTTAAAAAGGTGAAAGCTACATAGCAGAGCGCTGCCATTAACCCGGTGATTACAACTTTGTATACTTTTTCATTCTCTTTTTTCATCATCACAACCACTCTCCTTAACACATGTTTATTATGTTACTCATGATAACACACAAGTGGAGTGATAAAAATAGCCAGTTTTTAGTTTTTAAACCAGTCCAGTTTCAATCTTTGGATTCCACGCAAATTAAAATTCCATCATGAAACTCAATGGAGGCGTTTTCTTCTACGATCTCATTGCTGATACATAGTCCCGCTTCTGCACCTATGGAAATACTTTTTTCATAAAGAGGATACTTAAAACCTGTCAGAGTAATCCCGCAAACCTTCTCTGTTAAGGGAAGAAAGGAAACATATTTGCCAAATTTGCGAGGTCCAAAAAAAGTTTTTCCCTTAGAAAGCAGAGAAACCTTATTCTGTGTGTCCAAAAGGCAGGCTTCTGCCTTCAAATCCAGACATTGTTTTAACAGATGCAGATTCGACCACTCATGGTCCAGTCTTCCGCCGGTGGCTCCCAGGATAAAAATGCGATTACAGCCCAGTTTTAATGCGGTATTGACGGCAAGTTCTGTGTCTGTTTCATCTTTTTCTGGCTTGTGGACATCCCATAATATTTCTGGAATCGCTTTATATTCTTCCAGGATCGCGGGCTTAATGGTGTCAAAATCCCCTACTACCGCCTGGGGAACAAGCCCCAGGCTTTTGGTATATTCCAGACCGGCATCTACAGAAATCACACAGTCAACGGATTCATTTTCTAAAAAGGAACCGGCAAAAGCCAAATCAAGCTTTCCGCCGGTAATAATCAGTCCTGTCTTCATCGTTCATATTCCTTAAAAATTTCCAGAAACTTTGTTGTGTTTTGCTTTGCATCCCCACGAAATACTGCGGAGCCTGAGACAATGACATTGGCCCCTGCCTCCAGAAACTCTCTTACATTATCAAGAGTCACGCCTCCATCTACCTGGATATCCATAGAAAGCCCTCTCTCCTCACAGCGGCTGCGAAGCCGTCTCACCTTGTCCAGGGTATAGGAAATTCTCTCCTGTCCGCCAAAACCAGGATTTACCGTCATGATTAAGACCATATCGACCTGGGGAAGAATCAGGTCGATCGTGCTGATGGGAGTGCTGGGATTAATAGCGACTCCCACTTTAGCCCCGTTCTTGCGAATAACTTTTATGGTGGAGTCCAAATGGCCGCAGGCTTCTGCGTGAATGGTAATCAAATCTGCACCGCACTGACGGATCTCTTTGATATACCGATAAGGCTCCTTTACCATCATGTGAACGTCAAATACTTTGTCCGTGCAATTTCGGATGGAAGAAATCAAAGGCATCCCAAAGGAGATGCTGGGCACAAAGGTCCCGTCCATCACATCCAGGTGAATATACTCCGCTCCGGCATTGCAAACGGTCTGAATCTCTCTTTCCAAGTGCTTAAAATCTGCTCCTAAAACGGAGGGCGCCAAAATAACCATATCAGTATCTCCTTTTATTCTTTAGTTCCTGATAAAACAACCGATAGTTCTCATAACGGCTGTCCTGTATTTTCCCCTCTCTTACCGCTGTTTTTACCCCACAGATGGTTTCCCCTATATGAACACACCCAAGAAAACGGCATTGAGACTCAAAAGGGCCAAACTCTTTAAAGCACTCTTTTAGCTCTTCTGGTTCTATCTCTTCTACAAACACAGAGCTGAATCCAGGCGTGTCCATCAAATAAGTCCCTGGTTCTGTGCAAAATAACTCCGAATGTCTTGTGGTGTGTCTGCCCCGTTTGATTTTTTCGCTGATACTTCCTGTTTCCATTTGAGCTTCTGGCAGAATCCGGTTCATTAAAGAAGATTTCCCCACTCCAGAAGGCCCTGCCAGAGCCGTGGTCTTTCCGTGAAGAAATGTTCTCACCTGGTCAATGCCTTTTTGGGTATATGCGCTTAAAAACATAACCGAATATCCGGCAGGCTCATAAATTTCTCTGTAGCGCTTAAGGGATTTTTCGTCGCATAAATCCGTCTTGTTAAATCCGATGGTAACCGGAATATGGACTCGTTCCATCATAACCAGAAAGCGATCCAAAAGATTTAAGTTAGGTTCTGGGTCCGCCATGGCAAACAGAACCAATGCCTGATCAATATTGGCCACGGCAGGACGAATCAGCGTATTATTTCGCTCCTTGATTTGTTCAATGTTTCCCTCCCACGGATCCTTACCCAAAACCGTGATTTCCACATTGTCTCCAACCAAAGGCTTGATCTTCTTGTTTCGAAAGATTCCCTTGGCTTTGCATTCATACAAAATGCCATCTTCTCCATAAACATAATAGAATCCGGCGATGCCTTTTACGATTTTACCTGTCACAGACCTCTCCCCACTTATTCCGTCTCAAAGAATCTTACCGGATAACTTTCTACTACAGCTCCAGTCTGTACATTTACCACTTCTACTTCGCCCTGTTCCACGCCAGGAGCGCCTTCCATGCTTGGAAAATGAATGGGAAGCAGCTCATTTCCAGTTAAAACTTTGGGTCCCATCAAGGTTTGATAGACTGGACTGCCATTTACCATCTGCTTTAACCGTACTTCCACCTCTATAGTGATAATGTCAAGCCCAGGCCCAACTTTGGTACGCATTTGATAGGTGGTGCTGATAGCTCCGATATATCGTTTTGACTCAGGGCCTAAACTTACTACATAGGGAATCTGAGTTTGGGATTTTACCATGGTATTGGCTTCCACATCCTGTTTCATCACATAACCTTCTGGAATAGTGTCGTCATGCACCTTTGTAACCTGTCCTTGCAAAAGCCCTGCATCTGTGATACGTCTTATCGCCTCTTCCTCTGAAATATTGTATAAATCCGGAACCGTACGCATATCTTCAGCAGAACCGGCACTGACATAAAAGGTAACCGTGTCTCCCATTTTGGGTTTCTGGGGTTCATAACGAATCACCTGTCCCTCTGCTACTGCATCGCTGTATTCTGTCTGAAATTTAGTCAAAATTCCTTTTGGCCTCAACAACTCCTCAATCGCTGTTGTATTCATGTTAGTGAAACTATATTGACTCAAATCCAAAAACTCGCTTCCCTTACTGATAAATACATAGACAGAAGAGTATTTTTTTACAATGCTTCCTGCTGGTTTCGTCTGAGACATTACATACCCTTCTTCTACGGTATCTGAATACTCATATCCAGCTATCTTCATAACCAGAGTATGTTCCTCTAACATGTCAGAAGCCATATCAACCGGAAGATTTGTTGCATCTGGCATCTCAATCTCGGTGTCATTTAACGTCTCCTCCTGAGAAGAACTTGGTACTTCCTCTGTCTGAATCGTAGTAGGCGTGCCAGAACTCCCCTTACGGAAGAGACCTCCCAAACGGACAAACACAAAGATCAATAAGGCCACAATCAGTATAGCCGCAAAAATTCCAATGCCGGACATGATTCTCTCCAGTCCCAGGCTTCCATCATTTCCTGTCCGTCTCTGGTTTTGACTGCCATACCTTCTCTCTGGCTGCTCATATTCTTCTGGCATATGGTCATAAGATAAATCCTGTCGTCTCTGCTGGCCCATTTTAATCGCCGTCAATTCTCTGTCACTGATAGTAACCGTCTCTCCGCCAAAATCCTGATCAGAGGCGATGGTCACAAAATCCTCGTTGGGATGAATCAGAACTCTCCGTAAATCTGTGATGACCTCCGGCACGGCGGCGTATCTCCGCTCTGGCTTTTTTTCTGTGCATTTAAGAATAATATGCTCCAGACTGATAGGGATAGACGGGTTGTAGACGCTGGGAAGGGTAATGGGATCTTCTAAATGAGCCAAGGCCACTGCCACGGCATTGTCTCCCTGAAAAGGAACATACCCAGTCACCATCTCATACATGGTGATTCCTAAAGAGTAAATATCACTTCTGGAATCACTGTAACCGCCTCTGGCCTGTTCCGGTGAAATATAGTGAACTGATCCCATGGCCGCAACGGTGGTGGTTTGTCCTGTAACCGCCCTGGCAATTCCAAAATCAGCCACCTTCACCTTGCCATCCTTGGATATAATCATGTTTTGAGGTTTGATATCCCGATGAACAATCTGCTGTTCATGGGCGGCGGCGATTCCCTGAGCCACCTGAATCGCGATTCCCACAGCCTCTTTTACATCCAGCCTGCCTTTCTTGGCAATGTAGCTTTTCAACGTAATGCCTTCAATCAGCTCCATGACAATATAATGGAGACTGCCCTCGTCCACAACGTCGAATATGTTCACAATATTAGGGTGGGACAGCCTTGCAGCAGCCTGGGCTTCCATCTTAAAACTTCCCACAAAGCTGGAATCATTGCTGAATTCCTCTTTTAACACTTTCACAGCTACCAAACGATTCAGCTTCTGGCATTTGGCCTTATAGACGTCTGACATTCCGCCGGAGCCAATCAATTCCAATATTTCATAACGGTCCTGAAGATATGTTCCAGGTCTTAGCATAGCGTCACCTCACTTATCTGCGGCTCGATCAAAACTGTTGCGATATTATCTCTGCCGCCATTTTGATTGGCTGTATCAATCAGATATTTTGCCTTCTGACTTAAAGGACATTCCTGATCAAGACAGTGAATCATTTCCTGAGCCGACGTCATATTGGACAGACCGTCAGAACACATAAGAATTAAATCTCCTGGTAAAAGAGATTCTTCAAAAAAATCCGCTCGAACCCTGTTTTCTGTTCCAACCGCCCTGGTAATAATATTTTTATGTTTTAAATAATCCTGGCTATTTCTCCTGATCTGTCCCAGGGCCACCATCTCTTCCACATAGGAGTGGTCCCTGGTGATTTGAGTCAACTGGCCGTTTCGATACAAATAAAGTCGGCTGTCGCCTATGTTCGCCACATACAATGTATTTTCTTCGATGGTTGCGGCCACCAGAGTCGTACCCATACCTCGCAGAGAAGGTTCTTCCATTGATTTGGCATATAATGCTTCGTTTACCTTCTGGATTCCATTTTGAAGTTCTGCGATAATCTGTCCCTCCCAATGGTGTTCTAAGTATGAGACCAGACTTTCTACCACAAAACGGGAAGCAAAATCGCCTGCCTGATGTCCTCCCATACCGTCTGCAACCAGGAACAGATTTTGAAACTTTCCCACTGGTTCTGATGAGGAGTATAGATAGTCCTGATTGTGAGTTCTGACTCTTCCCACATCAGTAAGCCCATAAGCCTGCATTCCTCACCCCTCCTTTTTCTGCTCAAGATAACTTTTTCGAAGCTGGCCGCAGGCGCCGCCGATATCACGGCCCATTTCTCTTCTTATAGTAACATGAATTCCATTTTTTTCAAGATATAACTTAAATGCCTGAATCTCCTTTTGCCCAGACTGAACGTAATCCCGCTCCCTGATAGGATTTACAGGGATCAGATTTACGTGACCATGACTGTGTTTTAAAAGCGCCGTCAACTGTTTGGCTTCTTCTAAATTGTCATTGATGCCTCTAACCAGACTATACTCAAAGGTAACGCGGCGCCCTGTCTCTTTAAAATATTCCTGACAGGCGTCTAAAATGTCTTCTAATTTATACTGATTGGCAATGGGCATCAGTTTTTTCCTCACCTGGTCGTTGGGCGCATGTAAAGACAAAGCCAGTGTAATCTGCAAGTGTTCCTGCGCCAATTTTCTGATATTTGGCTCGATGCCGCAGGTAGACACGGTGATATTTCTCTGGCTGATGTTTAATCCGTTTTCGTTAGTTAATAGAAAAAGAAAGCGAAGAAGATTTTCATAATTGTCAAGAGGCTCTCCAGAACCCATAACAACCACATGAGAAATCCGCTGTCCTAAACTTTTTTGAATCTGATAAATCTGGTCCAGCATCTCCGAAGGGCGTAAGTTTCGTTCCAGTCCCTCAAGCGTGGAGGCGCAAAACCGACATCCCATGCGGCATCCCACCTGAGAAGAGATGCAGACGGAATATCCATATTGATATTTCATCAGTACGCTTTCAATCACATGACCGTCTGGAAGCTGAAACAGATACTTCCTTGTCTGGTCCACTTCTGATATCCTGACGTCCACGATCTGAAGAGTTATCAGCTCATATGTTTCTGACAGAGTTTTCCTTAATTCCTTGGAAAGATTGGTCATGTCGTCAAAGGAGTCTGCCAGTTTCTCATGAATCCACTGATAAATCTGTCTGGCACGAAATCCAGCAAGCCCTTGTTCTTTTAACTCATGTGTCAATTCTTCCAGAGTAAACGATTTTATGTCAATTTTTTTCATGATACTCTCTGCATTACTGAAAGGAAAAAGCCGTCGCAGGGGTAGAGTCCGGGCAATAGTTGGAGATACCCCTCTTTCATGGTTTCACAGTTCAGTTTTTCTCCCAATCTTCCTTGTATGTCAACTGGCTGAAACGGAAATTGTTCCAGAAACCAGGTCATGTTCTCCTCGTTTTCCTGTTTGTCTATGGTACAGG
The DNA here is from genome assembly GCA_910579515.1 of uncultured Hungatella sp. Lineage (GTDB taxonomy): Bacteria > Bacillota > Clostridia > Lachnospirales > Lachnospiraceae > UBA3402. The sequence continues at coordinate 135,318 of CAJTUV010000004.1, read as the reverse complement.
TACTGTAAATCAGAATCCCTCCAGGCTTTACATACTGCCAGACCACAGACAGGATCTCCCTTTGCAGTTTTGCAAGGGAAGCTAAAGCTTCTGGCTTCATCTTCTGCTTTATATCTGGTTTTTTTCCTAAAATTCCCAAGCCAGAACAGGGCAGATCTGCAAGAACAATATCCGCCTTTTCCAGGAATGCTTCGTCTAAGACAAGGGCATCCCATACCTGGGCTGTGAGATTGGAAAAGCCAGAACGGTCAATATTTTCATTGATCAAATTCACCTTTTGTTCACTGACATCTCGCACCTGGACATGACCAGTTCCCTTTAGTAAATCCGCTATGTGAAGCGCCTTTCCCCCTGGAGCGCCACAGACGTCCAGCACTACATCTCCTTCTTGCGGGTTTGCCGCCAATCCCACCAAACAGGAACTTAAGTCCTGAACCTGAAGCCATCCCTTTTGAAAAGCCAGTAAAGACTCTATGTGATCAAATCCCTCCAGCCAAAGCACCGTATCCAAAAAAGGACTCTCCTTAACCAAAACTTCCTGGTCCTTTAAACTTTTGATGATGTCTTCTTTTTTGGCAAGGCTGGTATTTAAGCGAACCATCATTGGTTTTTCGGACAGAAACCAGGTTAACATCTTTCTAATCACAGACTGGTCATACGTCTCTTTCCAGAGAGACAATATCCACGAAGGCATACTAAAAGCAATGGAGTCGTCTGAAAAGGTCAGATTCTCTTTCTCTCTGGAGATCGTGCGAAGAACGCCGTTTACAAAGCCTTTCAGTCCCTGAAAGCGGCGTTTTTCTGCCAGTTTTACCGCCTCATTGCACACAGCAGAATCGGGAATACGGTCCATGTATAAAATCTGATATACAGACATGCGAAGCAGGGTGCGTATGAGGGGCTTCATCTTTTCAGTTTTTGTTTTCGAAAACTGATCCAACACAAAATCAATCTGTATGAGATACTCTAAAGTTCCCACTGTCACCCGGGTGATAAAAGCCCGATCCGATTTTTCAAAATATTGATACTTGCTTAAAGCCTGACTAAGGACCACATGGCTAAAAGCTCCTTCTTCCAGAATCTCATAAAGAATATCCAGGGTCAGTTCCCTGACGTTCTTTCCTGATTTCTCTTTAGTCACGGTCTCTTCTTCCTCCAAACAGAATTACCAGACGCAAAAGCTGTAAAATGGAGGAAGCGGCAGCGGCTACATATGTCAAAGCAGCAGCCCCCAAAACCTTTCGAGTCTGGCTTACCTCTTCTCCCTGAAGGATTCCGTTCTGGTCCAATAAAACCACTGCACGCCTGGATGCATTTAATTCCACAGGAAGAGTAATTAACTGGAACAAAACCACTAACACAAACATCCAGATTCCGATATTTACCATCGGACTTCCGATTCCACCAATGATAACACCGATTAAAATCAGAGGCCATGACAAGTGGCTGCCAAAGTTTACCACTGGCACAAAAGCGGCGCGCATCCGCAAAGGAACATATCCCACATGGTCCTGAATCGCATGACCGCATTCATGGGCGGCCACGCCGATGGCAGAGACGGAGGAAGACTGATAGACAGATTCTGACAAACGCAGCGTTTTACTCCTTGGGTCATAGTGATCCGTCAGATTTCCTGCCACTCCTTCAATGGAAACGTCATAAATTCCCTGAGAATTAAGCAGTCTCCTGGCAGCATCCGCCCCTGTCATTCCGGTCCGGCTTCGAACCGATGAATATTTATTAAAGGTTCCCTGAACTTTAGCGGATGCCCACATGGACAATACAGCGCCAATCAACACCAGAATCATGGTGGGATCAAACAGTCCATATCCATAATAACCACCAAACATCCTTAACAACTCCTTTCAAATATGGTGTGCACCTCTACTGGATATCCCCGCAGAAATGCATCGATTTCCATCCGTTTCTTTCCCTCAGGCTGAAGTTCCTTTAAGGAAAGCGTTCCTTTTCCGGTCTTTACGAGAATCGTATGTTTATCAGTATACACAACCTCTCCGCATACCCCTTCGTACTCCTCTTCGATTACCTGAGCCTTCCATAATTTTAAAGTCTTCTCATTCCATCTGGTGTAAGCGCTGGGCCAGGGATTTAATCCGCGAATCAGACGTTCAATGGAAAAAGCATCCATCGTCCAGTCAATATCTCCCATGGATTTTTTCAGCATCTTGGCATAACAGGTGTTTTCCTCTGTCTGAGGAATCGGCGTTATGGTTCCCTCTTCCATCTTTTGTAAGGTGGATAAAATCAAATTGGCTCCCAGAACGCTTAACTTGTCGTGGAGGCTTCCCCCAGTCTCTTCTGGATCTATGGGAACAACTGCTTTTTCCAGCATATCTCCTGTGTCCAGTCCCTCGGCCATCATCATTGTGGTGACGCCGCTTTCTTTTTCTCCGTCAATTACCGCCCACTGAATCGGAGCGGCTCCCCGATATTTGGGAAGGAGGGAGGCATGAATATTGACGCAGCCAAAGTGGGGAAGGGTTAAAAGATTTTTGGGGAGAAGTTGTCCAAAAGCCACCACCACAATGATATCTGGGTTCAGCTTTTTTAATTCCTCCATAAATTCCGGTTCTCTCACCTTATTAGGCTGATAGACAGGTAGTTTCAGTTCCAGGGCCTTCTCCTTCACAGGCGTCATGAGAACCGCTTTTCCCCTGCCCTTTGGTTTATCCGGCTGAGTCACCACGCCGATAACTTCATGGCCTCCTTTTACCAGGGATTCCAAAACAGGAACCGAAAAATCCGGTGTTCCCATAAATACGATTCGCATAATTTTATGCCTCCTACTCTTCTTCCTCTTCCTCCGTGGCATCCATCAGCTCCCCTTCTACCAGGGAGACATACATCTGACCTTTTAAATGATCTACTTCATGGCAAATGGCTCTGGCCAAAAGACCTTCTCCTTCCAGAATAAACTCTTCCATGTTTTCGTCAAAAGCTTTTACCTTCACCCATTCTGGTCTCGTAACGACTCCGCACTTTCCGGGTACGCTTAAACAGCCTTCCTGACCTGTCTGACTCCCAGATGTCTCCAAAATCTCAGGGTTAATTAAAACGTATTGGTTGCCGTCATCCACGTCAATGGCTACTACCTGTTTCAAAATTCCCACCTGGGGAGCCGCCAGTCCCACGCCGTTATTCTCATACATGGTCTCAAATAGATCTCCTATTAAATTGGAGATGCGTGGAGTCATAAAATTAATGGGTTTACATGGTTTCGTTAAAATCTCATCGCCAATCACTCGTACTGTTCGGATCGCCATTTTTGTAATATTCCTTTCTCTCACCGTCTGTTTTCACGCAAAATCATATTGAATCATTACTTGTGAAAACCATGGCGCCTTTGGGCTTAAATCTTCCAGCCTGTTCTTAATGTCTATTAGTATACCATAGTTTTCTTGTTTCAAGTATAAAATTTTTCTATATATATCATTAACTTTGTATATCGTGGCCTCTGTAGGCCCAATCAGTTCCACCTGACGCCCCTCTGCCATGGACAAGACCCACTGATGAATTTGGGCGGCAGCCTGATTTAACACTTCTTCCTCTTTTCCTGCCATCATCACAGATAAAAGCTGGCTGACAGGCGGATAACGAAGAACCTCTCTGAAAGCCATCTCTTTATGATAGAAACTTTCATAATCCTGACTGGCTGCACAGGAAATGCTGTAGTGATCTGGATTGTAGGTTTGAATGATTACAGTTCCTGACTGTTTGTCTCTGCCTGCTCTTCCCGCAGCCTGTGTCAAAAGCTGAAAAGTCCGCTCTCCACATCTAAAGTCAGAAGAATACAAAGACAAATCCGCAGCCAAAACACCGACTAGGGTCACATTGGGAAAATCGTGACCTTTTACAATCATCTGAGTGCCTATTAAAATATCGGATCCACCCTCTGCAAAGGAGGATAAAATCTCTTCATGGCCTCCTTTTTTGGAGGTAGTGTCTAAATCCATGCGCAGAACCCTGGCCTCTGGAAACAACCGTTTAGTCAAATACTCAATTTTCTGGGTTCCCGTACCAAATCCTGCAATGTAGGGGGAGCCGCAGGAAGGACACCTCTGAGGCATGGAAATCTCATATCCGCAATAATGACATTTCAGATGATCCCCCCGATGGAGGGTCAAAGTCACGTCACAGTGAGGACATTTTAACGCCTGTCCACAGGAACGGCAGGAAACAAAGGAAGCATATCCCCGGCGGTTTAAAAACAGCATGGTCTGCTGACCGTGTTTTAAACGCTCCTCCATGGCTTCTTTTAACGCCTGGCTGAAAATGGATTTGTTTCCTGCTTTTAATTCTTCTCTTAAATCCACTACCTGGACCTTGGCGATCTGACTGTTTTCTTTGGCCCGTCTTGTCAGACGATATAACCGAAATCTGCCTTTAAGCCCCATAGAGAACGCCTCCAGAGACGGTGTGGCAGAACCAAGTACTAAGGAGGCCAAATTCATGCAGGAAAGCTTCTCGGCCACTTCTCTGGCATGGTATCTGGGAGAGAGCTCGCTTTTATATGCGCCCTCATGTTCCTCGTCCATAATAATCAGTCCCAGAGAAGGAAAGGGCGTAAAAAGAGCGGAACGAGGGCCGATCATAATCTTTACCTGAGCGGTTCTGGCCCGCTCAAATTGATCGTACCGCTCTCCAGCCGACATCTTGGAATTAATTACTGACACCTGATTTCCAAATCTTCGGTAAAATCTGAGAACTGTCTGATAGGTAAGAGCGATTTCAGGAATCAGCACAATCACCTGCTTATTCTGATTCAGCACATGATCAATCATCTCTAAATAAACTTCGGTTTTCCCGCTTCCGGTAATTCCGTAAATCAGAGAGGTTTCCCGAATCTGCCTGTCATATCTGGAGATAAAATCTTGTACAATCATCTCTTGCTGGTCATTTAAAACCACCAGTTTTCCTTCATGCTTTTGAGAAATCGAAGGATTCCGATAAAGCGTTTCCGATTCCAGTGAAACCATCTGCTTTTCCACCATTGGCTTTATGGTAGCCATAGTAAGGTTCATTTGGTTTACCGCAACCGTATAAGGGACAACAGGATTGTCAGAAAAAGCTTTGAGGAGACGGGCTCTGGCCTGATATCCTTTTTTATTTGCTTCCTCAAGGGCAGATTGAAGATCCTGTTTAGTCAATAAACAGACCAAATCCCGTTTCTCCTTTTGCCGCACCTTCTGTTTTACAGGCAGCACGGTCTTTAACGCCTGATTCATGGTAGAGCCGTACCGTTCTTTCATCCACCAGGCAAGCTGAATCAGCTGGGTTTCTGCTGTCACACTTCCTTCAACAATCCCGATAATTTCCTTGATACGCTGCGGATCATACTCAGCCTTTTTTGTAAGTTCCACCACATATCCTTTCCGCTTTTGATTTCCAGCGCCAAAAGGAATCCAGACCTGAACGCCTGTCTCAACCTGATGGAAAAGAGCGGGAGGAATCTTATATTGAAACAATTTATCTACTTTTTCATGGGAGATGTCAATGATGATGTTGGCGTACATATGCTGCCACTTCTCCTAACTTCATGCTGTTGGACCCCTTTAGTAAAATGCAGTCACCGGGCTTTAGTTCTTTTTCCAGCCACTGTTCCATGGCTTCCTTTTCGCTTCCTTCAGAAAATGATGTAACCTTTAATTTGGAATTTGTGTTTACGGCGGCTATTCCGATTTCTTTTGCTAATTCTCCATAGGTTACAAGAATTTCAACCTGTTTTCCCCCCAAATATTCTCCTATCTGCTGATGAAAGGTTACAGCTTGGGGACCTAATTCCTTCATATCTGCCAATACTGCAATCCGTCTGGAAGCACTTTTTATGGAATCTAATGTATCGAGGGCCCCTCTCATGGAAACGGGACTGGCATTGTAGGTATCGTCAATCAGTTTTATGGTTTCTAAATCAAAGATTTGCATCCTGCCCTTTACCCCTGTAAACTCTTCCAGTTTTCTGGCTGCTGCTTCCACCGAAACACCCATTTGGTCCGCCACGCCAAGAGCAACGATGGCGTTTAATACCTGATGTTTTCCAGGCACCTTCAGTTTTACACAAACTCGTTTGTCGCCGCAGACTGCAGTAAAGCTAGAATATCCGTTCTGTGTGGAAATATCCACCGCCCTGTACTGACAATGCTGCCCAAATCCATAGTAAATTGTCTTACAGCCCTCTTTGGCTTTCTTATCTCTCAGATACTCATCCTCTCCGTTTAAAAACAGGGTTCCCCCTGTCTTTAATCCGTCCTGAATGGTCAGTTTTTCCATGCAGATATTCTCTTTAGAGCCTAACTGTTCAATGTGAGCCACTCCGATATTGGTAATCACTGCCATATCTACCTGGGCAATCTGAGCAATCATCGTCAGCTCCCCAGGTTCGCTCATTCCCAGTTCAATAACGCCAATCTGATCATGTTCTGAAATTTCAGTCAGGGTAATGGGGACTCCTACCTGGCTGTTATGATTTTCTTTCGTTTGATATACAATTCGTTCAGCAGACAAGGCGGCAGCAATCATCTCTCTGGTCGTCGTTTTTCCCACGCTTCCGGTGATTCCAATAAGAGGAAGGCTAAGGCGGTTTCGATAAAATTTTCCAATGTCCTGAAGTGCTTTTTTGGTATTTCTCACCTGAATAAGAGCCTTTTCGCCAGATTCCAAAAAGGGAAAAGAAGAAATCTCTTTACTTGTCAAAGCTGCTTGCGCCCCATCTTTTAACGCCTGAATTAAAAATTTGTGGGCGTCTACTCGTTCCCCGATCAGGGGAACAAATAAATCCCCCTCCTTCACATCCCTGGAGTTGATGGTGATTCTTGTGACCTCTTTTTCTTCTCTTCCATAAAGCAGCGTACCGCCGCAGGCTTTCACCAAGTCCTTCACTGTCATTCTTTCCATGACAATTCCCCGCTTTCCAGTTTTTTCACTACCTCTTCAATCACCTGACGATCTAAAAACGGATAACGGACTCCACAGATTTCCTGGTAATCCTCATGACCTTTTCCGATCACCGCAATCATATCGCCTTCTCTGGAATGGATGATGCTGTGCTCAATCGCCTCTTTTCGGTCTGGAATCTCTATAAATGCCCCGCCAGTCTTTTCAATACTTCCCCTGATATCAGTAAGAATGTCTTCAATTCTTTCATCTCTGGAATTATCAGCAGTCAGAATACACAAATCTGCCAGCTTGCCTCCGATTTCTCCCATAGAATACCGCCTGTCTTTTGAACGGTTTCCGCCACATCCGAACACGCACACCAGCCGTTTCGGATGGTAATCCCGAAGGGTTAGAAGAAGACTTTCCATGCTGACCGCATTGTGGGCATAATCTACCAGGACGGTACATCTTTTAGAAGAATACACAATCTCCATCCGGCCGTTGACATACAGATGTTCCAAAGCATGGTTCATCTGCTTTCTGGGAATGTTCAAAAAACAGCATACGCACACGGCGGCCATGGCATTTGACACATTAAATTTTCCCGGAATATTGACCCGAACAGGAAATGGTTTTGCCTCTAATAGGCTTTGAACCTGAAAATCAAGACCGACAAAATCTGGTTTTGACACATATTGAATTTCTTTGGCCTTAAAATCTGCCTCAGTCTCTAGTCCATACGTATACAGGCGCGTATTTTCCTTACGGATATGATTCAGAACCTCCTCAAAATGGGGATCGTCTCGATTTAAAATCCCCACCTTGCATTGGTTGAACAGCTGAGATTTGTAATAAAGATACTCTTCAAAGCTTTCATGTTCATTAGGGCCCACATGGTCAAGGGAAATATTGGTAAAAATGGCATAGTCAAACTCAATGCCGTCCACGCGATGCATTTTTAATCCCTGGGAGGATACCTCCATAATCATATAGTCGCAGCCCTCTTTTACCATCTGCGCAAAATACTGGTGAAGTTCATAGGACTCTGGCGTTGTGTTTCTGGTGGGATAGGTGTTGTCTCCAATCACCGCTCCCGCAGTGCCAATCAGCCCTGCTTTTTTCCCATCCCGCTCTAAAATCGCCTTAATCATATAAGTGGCTGTGGTCTTTCCCTTTGTCCCTGTGACTCCGATGCAGATCATACGTTTTGCAGGATAGTCAAATCTGGCGGCTGACAAAAAGGCCAGAGCCTGCCTGGAATGCTCTGCCTGAAGAACGGTTACGTTTTCAGGCAGACTTTTTAGCTGCTCCTCATTTAGTGGTCTTTCAATCACGAAAGCAGAACATCCCTGGCTGATAACCTGGTCGAAAAAACGGTGAGAGTCTGTGACTGCCCCAACCATGCACACAAACACACATCCGGGCCCCGCTTTTCTGGAGTCGTATACCACATCCTCTACTTCCATATCCGGATTTCCCTGAATCACCTTATAACTGGCTTTAGCAAGCGCTGCTTTTATATTCATACGAAACCTCCCAAGTTTCCACACATAGTTACTTTAAAACAATCCTGTGATCTTTCCGTCTTCACTCACATCAATATTGTCTGCCGCCGGCTTTTTGGGCAGTCCCGGCATGGTCATGATGGATCCGGTAATCACTACCACAAATCCTGCTCCGGCTGACACGTAAGCCTCTCTCACGTTAATAGAGAAGTTTGCAGGCCGTCCAAGCTTTGTCTGGTCGTCAGATAAAGAATACTGGGTTTTTGCCATGCAGACAGGGAGGTTTCCAAATCCCATCTCCTCAATTCTGGCTATTGCTTTGGAGGCGGCCGGAGCATAAACCACGCCGTCAGCCCCATAAATTTCTTTTGCCACAGCACATACCTTCTCTTTTAAGCTCAATTCGTCTGGATAGAGAGGATGATAATGGCTTTCCTTTGTGTTTAAGGTCTCCACGACTTTTTGGGCCAGCGCCTCTCCGCCCTGACCGCCTTTTGCCCATACCTCTGACAAAGCAAATTCACAGCCTCTGTCTTCACAGAATTTTTTGACGAACTGGTACTCTGCCTCTGTGTCAGTGACAAAGGAGTTTAAGGTTACTACCACAGGAACCCCATACTTGTGAATATTTTCAATATGCTTTTCCAGGTTCACGATTCCCGCTTTCAGGGCTTCTAAATTTTCCGTGCCAAGTTCGCTTTTGGCCACTCCGCCATTATACTTTAACGCCCGTATTGTGGCGACCAACACCACGGCGTCTGGTTTTAACCCAGCCTTCCGGCATTTGATATCCAAAAACTTCTCCGCGCCTAAATCTGCGCCGAATCCGGCCTCCGTCACCACAATGTCTGCCAGTTTCAAAGCCGTTTTTGTGGCGCGCACACTGTTGCAGCCATGAGCAATATTGGCAAAGGGGCCGCCGTGCACTAAGGTTCCGGTATGTTCCAGGGTCTGAATCAGATTTGGCTTTAACGCATCCTTTAAAAGCGCAGCCATGGAACCGACTGCATTTAAGTCTTTTGCTGTCACAGGCTCTCCAGCATAATTATATGCCACAATAATCCTTCCAAGACGTTCCTTTAAGTCTTTCATATCATCGGACAGACATAAAATTGCCATAATCTCGGATGCTACGGTAATAACAAAATGGTCTTCCCGCACAAAACCGTCCGCCTTAGCTCCCAGGCCGACCACAACATTGCGCAGGGCCCTGTCATTGATATCCAGACACCGTTTCCATAAAATCTGTCTCGTATCAATCCCCAGACTGTTTCCCTGATGGATATGATTGTCCAAAAGAGCTGCAAGAAGGTTATTGGCCGCCGTAATGGCATGAAAATCCCCTGTAAAATGAAGGTTCAAATCCTCCATGGGAATCACCTGCGCATAACCGCCGCCGGCGGCTCCTCCTTTGATTCCAAAGCAAGGTCCCAGGGAAGGCTCCCGCAAAGCGATCAAGGTCTTATGTCCAAGGCGCTTTAGCGCATCTCCCAATCCCACGCTGGTAGTCGTCTTTCCTTCCCCAGCCGGAGTGGGATTAATCGCAGTAACCAAAACCAACTTCCCATTTGGCCTGTCTTTCACCTTATCCCACAGTTCATCTGTCAGCTTCGCCTTATACTTTCCATAAAGTTCCAAATCATCCTCTGCGATCCCATAGGCGGCTCCTACCTCTTTAATAGGAGACATCTTAGCCTCTTGTGCAATCTCAATATCTGTCTTCATGCCCTGTTCCTCCTTTTTTTATCTTTAAATTGAACTAACAATGTGATCCCTCTTGCTCTAACAAATTTTCAAATTCTTCCAAAGTCATGAGAATCCTTCTGGGTTTGGTGCCCTCCTCTTCCCCAACCACGCCAGCTTCGGCTAACTGATCCATGATTCTTGCCGCCCGGTTAAATCCGATCTTAAACATCCTCTGCAGCATGCCGATAGAGCCTTTTTCTTTTTCGATGATAAATCTTCCGGCCTTTGCAAAATATTCATCCCGGCCGTTGTTTTTTGCCTCTGACTGTTCCTCCTGCACAGGCATGACGATATGGTCTTCAATCTCTGGATTGTAGGAAGGGGGAAGATTCTGTTCTGTTAAAAACTCCACTACCTTAGAGACCTCCGAATCAGACACAAACGCTCCCTGTACACGCTGAGGCTTTTGATAACCAGCAGGATAAAAGAGCATATCTCCTTTTCCAAGAAGTTTCTCTGCACCGTACATATCAATAATCGTACGAGAGTCCACTCCAGAAGACACAGAAAAGGCGATTCTGGAGGGCACATTGGCCTTAATCAGACCTGTGATGACATTGACAGACGGCCTCTGGGTAGCGATTACCAGATGAATGCCAGCGGCTCTCGCAAGCTGAGCCAGACGGCAGATGGCATCTTCCACCTCTCCAGGAGACACCATCATTAAATCTGCAAGCTCGTCCACAATGATCACGATCTGCGGCATCTTTTCCGGTTTATTCTCCACTTGTAAATCCTTGATAGATTCCACTTTTGCATTATAGCCTTGAAGATTGCGGACATTGTATTTCGCAAACTTTTTGTAACGGTCCATCATTTCCGCCACAGCCCAGTTTAAAGCTCCTGACGCCTTTTTAGGGTCTGTGACCACAGGAATCATCAGATGGGGAATGCCATTGTAGGCGCTAAGTTCCACCACCTTTGGATCAATCATGATCATCTTCACGTCGTCAGGATGGGCTTTGTAAAGCAGGCTCATGATCAAAGTATTAATACACACCGATTTACCAGAACCAGTCGCGCCGGCAATCAGCAGATGAGGCATCTTGGCGACATCCGTCACCACCACCTGGCCGCCGATATCTTTTCCCACTGCAAACGAAAGTTTGGAGGAATTTTTTTTAAAGTCGTCGGATTCCAAAAGCTCCCGCAAATAGACCACATTATTTTCTTTGTTGGGAACCTCGATTCCGACCGCCGACTTTCCGGGAATCGGGGCCTCAATTCGGATATCTGCAGCGGCCAGATTTAATTTGATATCGTCTGCCAGCCCTACGATTTTGCTTACCTTTACCCCTTGCTCTGGATGAAGTTCATATCTGGTCACTGAGGGGCCGCAGCTGATATTGGTCACGGTCACGCCCACGCCAAAATTTCGAAGGGTCTGCTGCAGCTTGATTGCGGTCTCCCGATATTCTTTGTCAGAAGAGGAGCCTGAAGTCTGCGCCCCCCATTTTAAAAGGTTTAAAGGAGGAAAACGATACTCCTGCTTCATAACAGGTTCTGGGGCTTTATAAGGAATCACCAGATCCCCGTCTTCTACAGCCTCCTCTCGTCTCAATTCCACCTTTTTTTTCAAAGCTTCTGTATCGCTTTCTATGATTTTTCCAGAAGCAGTCACAACCCGTTTCGATTCTTCTGGAATCGAAAACGCGGTTCGGTCTTCTTCCTTGCTGCCCTGCCAGAGTTCTACGGAATCCTTAGGAGAGTCTGGAATGTCCTGCCACACCTCTTTTGAGTCTGACTCCGACAGTTCCTTCCAGTCTTCTGCCTCATTTAATTCCTGATTCTTTTGCGGCGCTTGTCCGAATGTATCTTCCTCAAACCAGGGTTCTGCCTGACTTGGGATGCCTTCCTCCCAGGAATCTTCTTGCTTATAAGGTTTTTCCTTTTTTTCCAGAATATGAAACATATCTGGCTGTTCCTCTTCCCAGAAAGCCTCCTTCTCTTCCATCATATTCATTTCTTTTAATGTTCTGGTATCTTTTCGAACATAAAGCGCTTCATTTTCTGGTTCAGGAGGCTCTGGATCTGGCCTGGGAGATTGGGGCATTTGGATACTTCCTGTGAAAATATCAGCCTGTTCTTGAAAAATAGCCTCTTCCTGAACCGCCTCTTCCTCAAAGGTTTCCTGTAAGGTGGTAGAGCCCAGATTCACTCCCCTGACTTTTTGTTCTTCCCTCAGTCTCCTCTTCTCTTCTTTTCTCTCCTCATGAATCACCCGTCTTCTGTCGACATCTTCCTTTGCATACTGATAGGCCTTATTTCCGCCCTTTTTCACAAAAGCGACTAAGGACTTTTCTGTAATAAGAACCATACAGATCGCCAAAAGTACAAATAGTACCACATAGGTGCCAATCACACCTATTGTAGAACCCAAAAGAATCACCAAAAGCCCTCCCAGGAAACCGCCGCCTGTACCGCTTGCAGAAGAACGAAAAAAGGCTTCCGCTGCTTTTGTTCCCTCTTTAAATCCCTCTCCCAGAAACATTTCCGCCAATGCGCACAGGACCCAAACACCTACAATCACCGCCCCCAGCTTTAAAGCGGCAATGGGATTGCCTTGATTGGATAAGGCAAAGCAAGTCCCTACAAACAAAAGAATCGGTGCAACAAAACCGATGATTCCAAAGATTCCAAGCTGCACCATTCTCAAATAATCTCCCACCATTCCGCACAGGTGAAAGTTACTTAAAAATAATAAAAGTGCCAAAGCAAAAGAACCGATAACAAGTACTTCTGAATGAAGAAATTCGTTATCCTGCTGGGGAGATTTACTTTGGGATGCCTTCTTTGTCTTGGCTCCAGACGTCTTCTTCCCGCCTCCTGTTGTTCTTCTGCCATTGTTTTTTGTTCCAGCCACCAGCCTTTTAGCCTCCTTACCTTACAAAATTAACAGATATTAGTATACAAAAAATAATTCAAAATTGCAATCTTGTCTATTCTTCTTTTTCATGCAGCCGTTTTACCAGCAAACTAAACACCAAAAGACCGATACAGGGAACCAGATTCGACATCATTCCCAAGGTAAGACCTGCATGTTCTGAAATCACTCCTGTGATCCATGGCATGAGAATCGCGCCGCTGCTGGCAGCAGGAAGCATAACCCCAATACTGGCTGCACTTGTCATCTTTCCGGCGCTGGCAACGGCTGTGGGGTTCATTCCTGCCATGGAAAACGCAAAAGCAAACAATAACACAATGGCAGGAATCTGGCTTTCTGTCATCATCATTGCAAAATAAAAAATACTACAGCCGATTCCCATTTTAACCAGGGCGGAATAAGTATTCTTAATCGGTTTCACAAAAACAAACAGCAATCTGGCAATCAGGGTTGCAGTCCACATCACAGTCACAGTATAGGTACTGAGCGCTCCTGACAAAATCCCTCTTCCTTTAAAATAGGTAACCATCCACCCGTTCACACTCAGCTCTGTGGCATTTTGACAAAAGATCAGACCTGTAAGAAGCCAAAACTTTTTATTTTTTAAAAAGCTCCAGTCCGTCTCTTCCTTTCCTTCTGCTCCGGCTCCATTCATAGGGGTCACAAAAAAGATGAGCCAGGATAAAAAACCCAGAGCAGCCAGAATAAAGAGAGAGCCTCTGGAACTGACAGAAGAAGCCGCAGCAATAAAAAACGGGCACAAAAGAGCTCCCAAGGCGTAACAGCTATGCATGAGATTCATGCCCACCGTTCTGTTTTTGGAATTGTTCCCAACTAAGATCGTACAGGTGTTTAAGTTACACCCTTTCGAAACACCTACCAAAAAGAATGCAAGCATTAAGACCACAATCCATCCGCTAAATCCCATTAAGAGATATCCCGCTCCATAGCCGCTGGTAAGAAGGATTACTGTTTTTTTCGTCCCGATTTTCCCGGGAAGAATGCCTGTGACAAATCCCGAAAGCAGATTTCCAAAATTCATCAGAGATAAGAGAGTTCCTGTCATCCCATAATCAAATCCATACATTTCCTGCAAAAGGCTGACCACAATTCCACTGCTTATCACACAGATACCACTGATAAAAAAAGTAAATAAACCTGAGTTTCTCTGCATAGCCATTTGTTTTTCCATACTTATACTCCTAAAGATATCTTAATAATTTTACCTATTCCAAAAAAGACAGCTTAATTGTATAATAAGAACTATAACACAAAATTCGCAAAAGACAAAGGAGATATGTCATGAAACACAAACTTTCTGCCTTACTGCTTCTTATGGCCGCCGTCTGCCTGTTAAGCGGCTGCAAAAGAAATAAGCATGAACCTGTGGATTTAACCAGCATTCACACCTCAAAAGCCGCCGCGGAAACCATGGCCTCCAGCATTGCCAAGCAGGAGGAAACCACGACGGCTTCAGAAGAAACCACGACAAAAGCGCCGTCGGCCAATGCCGCCCAGATTGCTTCTGAAATCCAGTCCTATCATCCAGGGGATCAGGAAAACATCACCATCTCCTATCCTATCATCTCAAATATGAAGGATTCTGGGAATGAGGAAGAAGTCAACAAATTGTTAAAAGAAAATGCTTCTGCTTTCTATCATTCCCTGGGAGAAGACAACATTCCAGACTCAATGAACATCAAATGCAGTGTAGAATCCTTAGACCGCAACCGAATCACTGCTGTATACAAAGGCGTCTACACCCCTAAGGGAGGTTCTTATCCGATCAACGTGTTTTATACGAATACCGTGGACCTTCAGCAAGTCAAATCTCTGGGAATCAATGATTATTCGGATGCCTACACCATGGCAGGGTACTTAATGTCTGAGGACGTGGAGTTTTATCAGGTCAGCGAGGGACTTAAAAATTCTCTTTTAGCCCACCGCGCCGCCCAGACTATAGAGGATTATACCAATCTGTTGAATGAGGCAGATTTTCCGTTGAAAACCTCGGACAGCGGAAAGGAATTTCCAGGCTCCTTCAGCTATCTGAATCAAAGCACTTTATACTTTTCGATTCCAGTTCCTCATGAATTAGGAGACTATGCCATTGTGACAATTCCCATTGACGGAAAATAAGGAAAAGGCTGTTGTACCAAGAGATACAACAGCCTCCATCATTTATAACGTCATAATCAGAGTCCCCGCCCCAAGCAGAATGCACCCCAGCAGCGCTTTTAATGTAAACTCCTCATGTAAAAAGATAAACGCTAAAAACAAAGTAAGGACAACGCTTAACTTGTCTATGGGCGCTACCTTGGAGACATTGCCTAACTGCAGGGCACGATAATAACACAGCCAGGAAGCGCCTGTAGCCAATCCTGACAGGATCAAAAAGATCCAGCTTTTCCGGCTGATTTCTGACAATCCATTCTGGGCATGGGATAAAAATACGATCCCCCATGCCATAACCACCACAACGACAGTTCTGATTGCCGTTGCCAGATTAGAATTTACTCCGTCAATGCCAACTTTGGCCAATATGGAGGTGAGGGCCGCAAAAATCGCAGACAATAAGGCAAATAGAAACCACATAAACTCCTCCACAATTACAGGACGCAAAGTCCTTTCACCATTGTTTCGCACACCTCAAGTTTTTGATCAAGCAGTACAAGATCCGCGTCTTTTCCCTCCTCAATGGAGCCGATACGGTCATAAACGCCTAAAAGGCGGGCTGGGTTTTCAGTCAAAAGAGGAAGAATTTCCTCTAGGGATTTTCCGGTAAAGGATAACAGATTTTTCAGGGCCTTACCTGTAGTCAGAGTACTTCCTGCACGATTTTCTTTGCCGGCCAGCTTCGCATCGCCGTCTTTGACCACCACATCGTTTACCCCTAACTTATAATTTCCATCAGGAAGTCCCGCAGCCATAATGGAGTCTGTCACCGCCACCACCTTATCCAGTCCCTTGGCTTTGATGGTAAGACGAATTACGCCGGGATGAAGATGAAGCCCGTCGCAGATCATCTCGCAGTAAAGGGTATCTGATTCCAGAGCTGCTCCCCAGATGGCGGGGAAGCGCTGATGAAGCAGTTTCATGGCATTTCCGGTGTGGGTAGAAGAAGCGGCTCCTGCCTTTATGGCTTCCATAGCGGTCTCATAGGAGGCGGCTGAATGGCCGATGGAGACAACGATTCCCAATTCCTTCATCTGAGAAATAAAAGAAATGGCTCCTTCCAGCTCTGGCGCAATGGTGAGATAGCGGATGTCACCGCCTGCTGCCTTTTGATACTCCCGCACCAAATCTGTATTGGGTTTCTGAAGAAGATGTTCTGGCATAGCCCCTTTATATTCTGTGCTCAAAAAAGGTCCTTCCAGGTGAATCCCCATTAGGTGCGCTCCTTTTTTCTCGCCCTGCTTCCAGCGGTTGTATTGTTCAATACACCACAGAGTCTGTTCTTTTGTATCTGTCAGCACAGAGGCAAGCCAGCTTGTGGTTCCCTGTCTGGCCTGAAACCGGCAGATCTTTTCAAAGTCCTCTCCTGTGGCGGCATTCACATCAACCCCGTCTGCTCCGTGGGTGTGAATGTCAATGAAACCAGGCACAACCCACATGCCTGTCCCATCCACCAAAGTACTTCCCTCTTCAAAAAGGTTTGGACCGATTGTCTGTATCTTCCCATCGTCTATCTGAATATCTGCTTTTTGAAAGCAGTGGTTTCTATAAACCATGCCATTTTTCACGAAAGTTTTCATACCCGATTCTCTTCTCCTTACGCCAAATCTTCTCCATTGGAAGCAATCACCTTTTTATACCAATAGAAAGAGTCTTTGCGGTAACGGTTCATTGTTTTTAAATCGAACTCTTCTCTGTCAACGTAGATAAACCCATAACGTTTCACGATGCCTTCATGAGTAGAAATCAGGTCTATGGCTGACCATGGGCAGTATCCCATCATCTCACAGCCGTCTGTTATAGCCAGGCGGATCTGTTCAATATGCTTGCGAAGATATTCAATGCGGTAAGGATCGTGAACTTTTTTGTCTTCTGTCAATTTGTCATAAGCTCCCAGACCGTTCTCTGTCACAATCATAGGCAGATGATACCTGGAATAAATCTCCCGCATAGTAGCGCGAAATCCCAGAGGATCAATTTCCCATCCAAACTCTGTTGTCAAAAGATTGGGATTGCGGAATCCCTTGTAAACCCCTGGGATGCCGTCCGCTTTTTGCTGGTCTGCTTTCTTGCCTTCCTTTTCTGTTCCGTCGCTGGCCTGAGCGGTGCTGGTGGTATAGTAATTAAAGCCGATGAAATCTGGACGTCCGTTTTTTAAAGCTTCTTCATCCCCCGGGGCAAAGACCGGAACTGCATCGTGCTCCTCTAAATAGGACCAGACCAGATTGTTGTATACGCCATACACAGCCATATCCAGATACAGCCAGTTGCGGATTGCATTGAAATTCTGAGCTGCTAATGTATCCTCGGGCTTGCAGCTCGCACTGTAGACCACAGAGATATTTGGCGCGGGACCAATCTTGGCATTTGGAAGCAGTTCATGACACAAGGCCATAGCCTTTGCCTGAGCCACCAGCATATGATGGTTCTGCTGATACGTTTCCTTCAAAATATTGGTACAGCCTTCAGGAATCATCAAAGTCCCAATCACCGGCCCTACCAAAGTCAGCATATTCTGCTCATTGATGGTCAGCCAATACTTCACTCTGTCTCCAAAGGACTCAAACAGTACTTTTGCAAAATTTAAAAACCAGTCCACAGACTCTCTGTTAGACCATGACCCCCGCTTATCCAGAGCAGCGGGCATATCAAAATGGAACATGGTCACCAACGGCTCTATGCCATACTTGAGACATTCGTCAATCAGATTATTATAGTATTCAATTCCCTTTGGATTGACAGCGCCAGTTCCCTCTGGAAGGATTCTGGACCAGGAAACTGAAAAACGGTAGGTCTTAAATCCCATCTCTGCCATCAGAGCAATATCTTCTTTGTACCTGTGATACTGATCTGCACAGACTTTCAGATCCGACGTTCCTTCTGGAACCTTTTTTACATCCTGGCAGGACGGGCCCTTCCCGTCTTCTAAACTGGCTCCTTCCACCTGATACGCCGAGGTGCTGGCGCCCCACAGGAAATGTTTTGGAAACGGCTTTAATGTTTTGTGAATCATCGGCTTTCCCCTTTCTGTTACTCATATTCGTTGACTTCATTATACATCAAGACCTAATACTTTACAACTTATTCATTCCGAATCGCCGCTAAAGGACTTAAATGCATGGCTCTTAAGGAGGGGAAGAAGCCCGCCGCCATTCCTACAAAAATAGCAAACACAATGGCCGATGCGCCAAGCCATAAAGGAATCCTGGAAATATCTCCTGCCATTCCGGTCATGGCCTGAGCGATCCCTAAAAAGTTATTCATGGCAAACCCGATTCCATAGCTGATGGTCACTCCGATCACTCCGCCGATAAATCCGATAAATCCAGATTCCAGAAGAAACATATTGCGGATATTGCCTAAATCACAGCCCAAAACTTTAATAACGCCGATTTCTTTCGTTCTTTCATAAATGGACATCATCATAGTGTTGGCAATTCCAATGGCTGCAACGAACAGAGAGACCGCGCCGATGCCCCCTAAAACCAGCTGAATGATGTCATAGGTCTGTTGAGACTGTTCGATCCATTCCATCTGACTGTTGGCCTGAAATCCCATGTCTGTAATCATCTGCTGTACCGCGGTTACATTGGCGGTATCATCCACAAATACGACGGCCTGATTATAGATAAAGTATGGATAAGGTTTTCCCTTTTTATTGGTAGGCTGCCCTGGAATAGGATTCTTTTTATAGATTCGTTTTAACTGCGCTTTTAATGCCTCAATCTCTGCATACACCGAATAGGAATAGTTGTTATAGTCGTCTGCTGTTCCTTCCACAACTCCGGCAGCCTCGATCATATATTTTTTCGGAGGCTTTACATTACCGCCTTCAGAGCTTCCGCTTCTGGACTGATAATAAGCGTTGGTGTCAAAAATTACAAACATTGGCTTATTCATAAAATCAATGTCTGGAGGTTCCCCGTCCCAAAAACCGACTCCGGTTTTGCTGTTTCTGAACCAGCGGATTATGGCGTTTCCATAGATAAATTTTAGCTCTGTGCTTCCTTCCTCGGGAATCTGGCCTTCTCCCAAAGGGATTTCTTCCAGAAACTCTCTGGAAACGCCCTCAATATTGGTATTGGTTTCATACAAACCCTGCCGCAGGATTGCGTCTGTGGATAAAACTGGAGACACTGCTTTTACATGGTCCAGACGGCGAAATTGAGCCATCGTGTCGTCTGTCAGAAAATTCTCCTCTTCCTTTGCGCTGCTCCCAGAATCGGAATAGAAATACCTGCCTCCGTCGCTGTAAACCGTGATTGAGGTCATGCTTCCATAAGAAGAATACATCTCCATCATCAGACCGTTTAATCCGATTCCTAAAGACACCATAACCACTACAGAGGCCGTGCCGATCACAACTCCCAGCACGGTCAATGCAGTCCTTAATTTTCTTCTTCTTAAATTATTGACGCTCATACCAAGCAAATCAAGAAATCTCATCGTCTAAATCCTCTTCCTGAGCCGCCTTCTTCTTTTTCTTTTTTCTGATAACAAGAACAACACCCAAGAGAATCACAAGAAGGATCCCTATAGGAAGAAGTATTTTCACATATTTCTGTCCTTTAGAAACCTCCTCTATAGGCACATCCTCAAATTGGGATGCATCCATGTCTCCAAACGCTTCCTCGTCCATTTCTGTCACATAGAGAGATAATTCTTTTTCAATGGGGTCCTGGACCTCTCCGTTCTCATCCTCATAGGTGATAAGGATCTTTATCTTACCGTCATCTTCTGTAGGCGCGGCTCCGGTAACCATAACGTCCACATTTCCCGTCTCGCCGGGCTTAATGTTTCCTACATAGGTGTCTGTCATGTTGATCGAATCCGCTTCAAAAGCCACCATTACATTATAAAGAATGACTTTTCCTGTATTGTTAATCGGGAACATGATATTGGTTTCTGAACCGACGTTAATGCTGTCCGGCATAACCTCAATGGTTCCTGTGTTTAATTTGGCCACCTGTTTAATAGGAATGTCAATGGACACTTCCTCTGAAGCATTTTTAAACTCAGGGCTGTCATAAGTCTCTTTAATCTTCAGATAATAAGAACGCTGGTCTATTCCTGCCTTGGAAAGCATATGAATGGTCAGCTCTGTCACCTCTCCGGCGCCCATGGAATTGACCACTACAGAAGAGGAACCGGATTCTGTGGTAAACACAGCGCTGTCTGTTACCTTTTCTGATTCCAGGGAAAACATAATATTGCTTGCGCTGATATCAGACGAAGCATTTTTCATTCGTAGAATAAGGAGAAATGGCTCTCCTGCAATGATATCTTTGGGAACTGTTTCAAAGCTGTCTACCACAAGCCTTGCCTTTGTTCTGTCATTGGCGTTGAAATCCCCGTTTTCGTCTTCTTTTTCCTTATTCTTTATCCGCACCCAGAAGGTCTCTTCTTCCTTCTTCAAATCCCCTGTGGCCGTTTCCCTGTATGTAATGTTAAACTTAATAGGATAATATCCGCTGTAGGTGTCAGAACGGATAGCCATGCTATAGGGGAGCTGGACCACAGAACCTGCCGTAATCAGTTCATAGGTCCTGTCATAGTTTCCGTCATTGATCTCAAAGGGAAATTCATTGCTGTCCTTACTCAGTTCCATGGTGACAGTCACATCTCTGGCATCGGACAGACCGGAGTTTCGCATGTTAATAAAGAAATCCACCACATTGGGATAAACGCCATAAGGAGTGCTCTGTCCTTCTCCCAGGGTAAAGCCGACCTGCCTGTCCGGATCATCATCGTCATCATCTCCGCTGACAGGCTTTGTGACCCAGATATTAACGCTTCCAATATACTGGGACCGCTGGTCCTTCCATCCTAACTCAATGGGAACCGAATAATATCCCTCGCTTAAATCCGCTCTGACTCTGGCGGGAAGAGAAACGCTTCTCTCTGTTCCCGGAGACATCTTGCCAATATGTTTCGGCTTAAATGTATTCTCTGCGATCTCAAATGGAAAGATATATTCCAGTTCTGTGGTTCCCGGAGCAGCCATGCTAAAATAACTGTCCTGAATGGAGACTTCCACATCTTCCCATACCTCGCTGGAATCATTTTTAATGGTAAAGGTCACATTCATGCTGCGGCCAATCTTTCCTCTGGGAATGGTCTTTACAATCAGATTGGGATAATCATCCGATGGCAGCGCCTTGGCCGTCATCAGTGTGGCCGGAATCGTCCCTACTGCCATCAGGACCGCCATCAACAGAATCAGGACTTTCTTCCATTTTGTTTTCATGCTCATTTTCCTCCAAGTCATCATCTTCATGGTGCATCTGTTCAATCTTAAAAATCTTTCCATCTACAATATGAAACAGCCGGTCTGCATAGGAAGCCAAATGGTTGTCATGGGTTACCATGATTAAGGTCTGCTGCTGTTCCCTTACAATTCGGCGCATCAATTTTAAAATCTCCATCGTGGTTTTGGAGTCCAGATTCCCAGTAGGCTCGTCTGCAAAAATAATTCTGGGATTTACCGCCAAAGCCCTGGCAATACCTACCCTCTGCTGCTGACCGCCGGACATGGCGTTTGCCATGTGCTTCATCTGCTTTTCCAATCCGACTAGTTTTAGATACTTCTCTGCAATCGCATTCCGCTTTTTTTTCGGAACGCCGCGAAAGGATAAGGGAAGAGCCACATTTTCCACAGCGTTTAACGTTTTTAACAGATTGTAGGACTGAAAAATAAATCCCACCCGTTTTCTGCGAAACTCCACCAGTTGGTTTTCCGTCATGTGTTCAATATGAACCTTGTCAATCACAATCTCGCCTTTGGAGGGTTTCTCCAGGCCTGCCAGCATATTTAACAAAGTGGATTTTCCAGAACCGGAAGGCCCTACAATCGCGCAGAACTCTCCTTTATAAATCTCAAAGTCCACACCATGTAAGGCATATACCTTGGTGTCTCCTACTTTATAAATCTTATAAAGATTTTTTACCTGGATAATCGGAATTGCCAATGAAACTTCCTCCTGTTCACGATATACTCTCAAAGTCTCTTCGCGCCTGAAATTTTGAGAATACATCACTTTTCAAATTATATCTTACACCAGTAACCAGGGATTGTCCTTATTTTTATTCTTAATGTTCCTTAAAGTTTCCTTAACATGTGTGAGATAAAGGGGCAAAGGGTCCGCTGCAAGAAAGCCTCTGTGTGGGAAGAAAGAACTTTGGTTTTTGGTCCTTTTTATGTAGTGGCCGGATGTCACTCCAAAGCGTCCCTACCGCCCGCCGCCCATCCTCACAAATTTTTAAAAAACAGGTGGAAATCCTGTCTGAAATCCGATATAATAGGGAGCAGAAAAAGTGGAAAAGGAGACAATCATGAGACATCTATTAAACCCGTTAGACTTTTCTGTTGAGGAAACCGACCAGTTATTAGATTTGGCTTCCCATATTGAGCGGCATCTTCCCCAATATGCTCACGTATGTGACGGCAAAAAAATTGCAACCCTGTTTTATGAGCCAAGCACCCGAACTCGTCTGAGTTTTGAATCCGCCATGTTAAGTCTGGGCGGGAGTGTTCTTGGCTTTTCTTCTGCCGACTCCAGCTCTGCTGCCAAAGGTGAAAGCGTGGCTGACACCATTCGGATTATTTCCTGTTATGCAGATATCTGCGCTATGAGACATCCCAAAGAAGGCGCTCCACTGGTGGCGGCGAACCATTCCACCATTCCGGTTATCAACGCTGGAGACGGCGGCCATCAGCATCCCACGCAGACGCTTACGGATTTGATGACCATCCGCTCTCTTCTTGGACGGCTGAATGGCATGACCGTAGGGTTATGCGGAGATTTAAAGTTCGGCCGTACCGTCCATTCTTTGATTAATGCCCTGGTCCGTTATCCAGACGTCAAGTTTGTCCTCATTTCTCCACCAGAACTGCAGGTTCCGGAATATATCCGCGAAGATGTTTTAAAAGCCAAAAACATTTCATTTAAAGAAGTTGGCAATCTGGATGAGGCTATGCCGGAGTTGGATATTTTGTATATGACCCGGGTACAGAAAGAGCGTTTCTTCAATGAAGAGGATTATATTCGTTTAAAGGACTGCTACATTTTGGACAAAGCCAAGATGAAGCTGGCCAAGGAGAAGATGTTTGTCCTTCATCCACTTCCCAGAGTAAATGAAATCTCCGTAGAGGTGGACCATGATCCGAGAGCCGCTTACTTCCGTCAGGTCCAATATGGAGTGTATGTGCGCATGGCATTGATTATGACATTACTGGAGGTGGAAAAACCATGTTAAATATCAGCGGACTAAAAGAAGGAATCGTGCTGGACCATATTCAGGCCGGCAAGAGCCTAGACATTTACTATCACTTAGGCCTGGACAAGCTGGAATGCCAGGTGGCCATCATCAAAAACGCAAAAAGCAATAAAATGGGGCGAAAAGATATTATAAAAATCGAGGGCGATTTGACCAGCCTGGATCTGGACGTATTAGGCTATATTGATCATAACATTACAGTCAATATCATTCAGGACAACCGAATTGTGGAGAAGAAGACTTTAAAACTCCCAAAAAAGATTACCAATGTGATTCACTGTAAAAATCCCCGCTGCATCACTTCTATTGAACAGGAACTGCCAGACGTATTCTGTCTCTCTGATGAGAAGACAGAAACGTACCGCTGTCTGTACTGCGAGGAGAAATACGGAAAATAAAGAGGGGCCCTTATTGGGCCCCCTTTGTTTGAGCAAAACGATAAGCCGGGTTATGTCGTTGGATGGTCATCTATCTAGGCCTGACGTCGCCATCAGGCTCAAGCGACCTACCCGAAAGCAGACGGGCCGCCTTATGCTTTCTGTTCGGTCTTGCTTCGAATGGGGTTTACATATGCCCTGTCTGTTGCCAGACAGGCGGTAGTCTCTTACACTGCCCTTCCACCCTTACCGGTAAAACCGGCGGTACATTTCTGTTGCACTATCCCTGGAGTCGCCTCCGCCAGACGCTATCTGGCATCCTGCCCTGTGAAGCCCGGACTTTCCTCTCCCGCAGCCTTTCGGCTTTGCGGCAGCGACCATCTGTCTTACTCAAAAAAGTCATTATACTCTAAAACAGCTGCCTCCGATAAACTCTCTCACAATGGAGTTTTGCGGAATCATTTCGCTGCTGACTCCCAAAACGTAATCTAAAAATTTCAAAAGCCGCTTCGCCTCCAAATATTCCTCGCAATCTTTTGGAATCTGAAACAAAATAGGCTCTGCATACTGCTTTAATACGGATAATTCATACACAGCCGCAGAATTAAACATCACATCTGCCTCTTCCTGGAAAGGAAAAATATTACTCTCTTCTCCTCTTCGGACAGACGGCCACATTCGAATCGTCTCTTTTGCAGAAATTCCTCTGGTTCTGGCGTCCCTCACCATTCTGCGGATCAGTCTTCCGTCTGTGGTGGGGATCCGGTTATGCTCATCAATATTTAACTGAGTCAGGGCGCTGATATAAATCTTAAACTTACTCTCCTTTGGAAGCGTATAGGAGAATTTGTCATTCAGGCAGTGAATTCCCTCAATCACCAGGATATCCTCTTTCCCTAATGTCATATAGTCTCCCTTATACTCCTGCTTCCCTGTGATAAAATTGTATCTTGGCAATTCTACGGTTTTTCCTGCCAAAAGACTTGTCATATGGTTATTAAACAGCTCTACATCCACGCACTCCAAAGCCTCAAAATTATAGTTTCCTTTCTCATCTCTGGGACTTCTCTCCCTGTCGACAAAATAATTATCCACGGCTATGGGATGAGGGTTCATCCCAAGAGCCTGAAGCTGAATAGACAGCCGATGGGAAAAGGTAGTTTTTCCAGAGGATGACGGGCCTGCAATCATGACAAACTTCTTATTGGGCTGATTTGCAATCATCTCCGCAATCTGGCCGATTTTTTTCTCCTGGAGCGCTTCCTGAATGAGGATCAGATTGTTGGAGCGCCCGTTGCAGATTTCCTGGTTTAAAGCTCCGATATTGGAAATCCCCATCTTCTCACCCCAATGGGAAGATTCCCTTAAAACCTCAAACAATTTACGGCTGGGAATAAACTCCGGCACCTTGGTAGGCTCTGACAAAGTTGGAAGCATGAGAACAAATCCATCTTCATAGAGAATCAAATCAAAATACCGGATATAGCTGGTATCAGGAGCCATATATCCATAGAAATAGTCCTCAAATCCGCCGATGCTGTACACGTTGACTCTGGACACCCTCCGGAAATGGAACAGCTGGGCCTTGTCATACATCTGATATTTTGAGAATAAGTCCACCGCCTCGTCTGTATTCATGCTCCGCTTCTTTATGGGAAGAGCCTGTTCTACATATTCCTTCATTTTAGCCTTTATCTGATCTAAAAGCGTTTGTGTCAGTTGGAAGCTGCCTCTTGGCTCTGCAAAAAATCCCTTTCCCACAGAAAAATTCACGGTAATCTTTTCAATATTCTCTGCCCCAACCACCTCATAGAACGCTTTTAACATAATCAAAGTGGCGCTTCTTTGATAAGTCTGCATACCCGGTTTTTCCGCTGTAGTCACAAAGCGCAGCTCGCAGTCCTTTGTAACCTTTTTATGCAGTTCTGCTAACTTCCCATTGACAGAGGCCAAAAGAATATCATGCTCATATTGACTTTGATATTCTTTCGCAATCTCCCTGAAACTTGTGCCAACAGGATATTCTTTTTTTTCATTTCCCAGAATTACTTTGGCCAAATTCTCTCCTCCTTTGTCTCTTATCTACCAGGACGCTACCGGAAATTCTACCGGCGCCTTTATCACCTCAACGTTTCCATCAACCTGTCTGCAATACTGTTCCATAAAATCCACAAACATATGCTCTAATCCGTAATGGCCTCCATCCAGAATAACCAGGCCCCTGGCCTCTGCATCAATGCCGTCATGATGCCCCATATCGCCTGTAATCAAAACCTGAGCCCCCAAATTTATGGCGGAATCTGTCATGCCCTTACCTGAACCGGGACAAACAGCCACTCTTTTTATCCTCTTTTCAGCCTGTTTTGCTCCATACAGAGTTACAAAGGGAAGCCCAAATATGGCTTTCACTTCCTGGGCCAGACTCTTTAAGCTGATTTCTTTGGCTAAATTTCCCACTTTTCCTATCCCGTAGAAGCAGCCGTCTTTTTCCCCTGTCACCTCTAAGGGAATGGAATCCAGCAAGCCCAGCTTCTCGGCCGCTAAATCTCCCATCCCTCCGGGAGCGATATCAAAATTCGTGTGCATGGCATAGCAGCTGATATCTGCCTGGATCATTTTTATCAGACGTCTCCCAATAAAATCCTGATCATTCACAGTTTTTACTGGTTTAAAAATCAAGGGATGATGGGTCAAAAGAAGATCTGCTTTTTTTGTTTCTGCCAAATCCACCACTTCGTCTGTGGCATCCAATGCAATCAAAATCTTTGAGACCTCTTTTTCCCCTCTTCCTGCCAAGAGACCAGGATTATCCCATTGACAGCTATAAGAAAGGGGAGCCAGCCTTTCCAGTTTGCTTCTCCATTCATTCACCTTCAATTTCCGCTTTCCGCCTTTCGTTTTTGTCTTGTTCTCCAAACTCTATTGCTGCCTGAGCCGTCTGAATCCAGGTTAATTTCTGTTTTAGCTGGTCTGTTCGTTTCCTGGCCTTTTCACTGGTTTCCTCCAACAGATTTTTAAGTATCTGCTCCAGGGAATTTTTCTCCTGTTCTAAAAACTCTTTTAAAACCGGATGATTGTTTCGAATCAGGAGAGGCCCATAAAAACTTTCCCATGGCTGCAAGGAAACCATGCTTCCTCTGACCACATCCATGACAAGATAATACTTCCCCTCTTCTTTGACCATTTCTTCCTTTTCAATGGCAAAACTGTGAGCTGCCAGATAATTGCGCACCTTCTCCACATCCGATTGGGGGGACAAAATCCAATGGTCGACTGCATTCCAAAGCGGTTTTCCGTCCTCCAATATATGTATGGTTAACTGGCCGCCGATTCCGGCCATAATCACCGTGTCTACTTCCCCAGGTTTTAACTGTTTTACTCCATCGCTTAACCGGGTTTCTAAAATCGTCTCCAGTCCATAGCTTCTGATATGGTCTTGGGCCCTGAGTAAGGGCCCCTGCCTCACATCAATCGCTATTCCATGACGAATCCTATTTTTCTGAGCCAAAGAAATAGGAACAAACCCATGATCTGTGCCTACATCGGCAATACGACTGCCCTCTGGCACAAAAGAAGCCACCGTCTCCAATCGTTTTGATAATCTCATGGGCTCTCCTACTCGTCCAGATAATCTTTCAGCTTCTTGCTTCTGCTTGGATGCCTCAATTTGCGCAAAGCCTTTGCCTCGATCTGACGGATTCTTTCTCTGGTAACATTAAACTCCCTGCCTACTTCTTCCAAAGTCCGCGGTCTTCCATCCTCCAGGCCGAACCGAAGTTTTAAAACCTTCTGCTCCCGTTCTGTAAGGGTATCCAGTACCTCTAAAAGCTGCTCATGAAGAAGGGTAAAGGTTGCGGCGTCTACAGGCACTGCCACATGTTCATCCTGTATAAAATCGCCTAAATGGCTGTCTTCTTCCTCGCCGATAGGCGTCTCCAAGGATACAGGGTCCTGGGAGATCTTCATCACTTCCCGAATCCGCTCCACAGGCAAATCCATCCTCTGGGCAATCTCCTCTGGCTGGGGCTCTCTTCCCAATTCCTGAAGAAGCTGTCTGGATGTGCGGACCAGACGATTGATCGTCTCCACCATGTGAACCGGGATTCGGATCGTTCTGGCCTGATCAGCAATGGCTCTCGTAATGGCCTGACGGATCCACCAGGTAGCGTATGTGCTGAATTTAAAGCCCTTTCGGTAATCGAATTTGTCTACTGCCTTTATCAGGCCCAGATTTCCCTCCTGAATCAGATCCAGAAACTGCATGCCTCTGCCTGCGTACCGTTTGGCAATACTGACGACTAAACGAAGATTCGCTTCCGCCAGCTTGTTTTTTGCCTCTTCATCTCCAAGCTCAATCCTTTTTGCCAGTTCCAGCTCCTCTTCCGGTGAAAGCAGCAGGATTTTTCCGATATCTTTCAAATACATGCGGACAGGGTCTTCCATTCCGATGCCGTCTGGAACAGAGAGATCAATCTGTTCTAAATCAATATCCTCCTCAAACAGATCCGGCTCCATGTCGTCATCGTTTCCTATACGCAGAATATCTACTTTGTTGGCATCCAGAAAATCAAAGACCATGTCCCATTTTTCCGAATCCAGATTGTCAGTGGAAAAGAAGTTCTGAACCTCCTGCTCTTCCAGAACGTTCTTCTTCTTCTTGGCTTCTGCCAATAGTCTCTGCAGCTTTTCTTCCAATCCCAACGCCTTCTCGTCCATATGGTCCTACCTTTCCAATGCCTGCCTTTAGTGTTTCCTTAATCAAGGGAAATATGCAAATTTTTCAGTGCGCTCTGTGCCTGGATAATCTTTTGAAGCTGACTGATATCCGCAGCAGCGCGGCTTGCCTCGTCCAGACTGTTTTTTTTCACCTTGATTACAGTCTCCAAAAACGCTTTCTTCTGCTCTTCATTGTTCAATGATTCTTTCAGACTGGCATTGAAAAGAGCCGCCGCTTCTTTATACTGTGCCTCATCATTGATAAAGCGATTCAAAATCCGGGCTGGATTTACATCTCCTGCTTGATGTTCCTCAAACACCATCTGAGCTACCTGATGATACAAGTCTTCTCTGAAATCTTCCGGTGTAATGACCCCTTCGATTTTTTCAAACAGTTTTGGATTTTCAATCAGCCAGGTGAGCAACAGGCGCTGAGACTGCTTCACACCATCATCCTTACTCTTTCGTTTTTCCCTGACAGAAACCTCAGACGTTCTTACCGTCATTCCCGGAACCATCTGGGAGCTTATCCGCTGTACCAACTGCTTCAAATCCTGATAATGAATAAAATGTTCCCTGGACACAGCCTGAATATAGTTATCTCGTTCCAGCGCTTCTGGAAATTCCAGAAGCTTTCTGGCCACGCTGTTATAAAATCTGGTCTTTTGCTCAGGGTCCTCCAGATTAAACTCCCGTTTCATCACGTCAATCTCAAAAAGGAAACTGTTTTTGGCGCTGTCAATCCGGTCTTTGAATGCCTCTTGTCCACAATTTTTTATAAACTCATCTGGATCTTTGTATGGAGCCATGGTCAGAACCTTGCAGGAAATCCCTGCCTCTTTTAAAATGGGGATGGCCCGCAGCGCCGCCTTTATGCCTGCTCCATCGCTGTCATACGTTAAGACTGCCTGGTCTGTATATCGTTTTAGCAAAGAAGCATGTTGAGGAGTAAAAGCGGTTCCCAAAGAAGCCACAGCATTGACAAACCCAGCCTGATGCATGGCGATGACGTCCATATACCCCTCGCAGATTAACATACATTTTTCTCTGGAAGTTTTGGCATAATTCAGTCCATACAAGTTCCTGCTCTTATCAAATAGTTTTGTTTCTGGAGAATTTAAATATTTTGGCAGACCGTCCCCCATCACACGGCCGCCAAAGCCGATGACCCGATTATTCACATCCAAAATGGGGAACATGACCCGATTCCAGAATTTGTCGTGGGTTTTTTGCTCTTCAATCGTTACTAAACCGGTCTGTTTTAAAATTTCATCAGAGTAATTTTTACTTTTTAAATAGCGGTATAAATCGTCGCTGGTCTTATTTGCAAATCCCAGTCCGAATCGGCGGATCGTCTCTTTGCTTAATTTTCTTTTGGTTAGATAATCCAATCCTTGTTTTCCCTGAGGCTGTTTTAGCTGATAGTAAAAATAGTTGGCGGCAAGCTTGTTGATCTCCAGCAAGGAGGCGCGCAAATCCGCCTGCGCCCTGGCTTCTTTCGACATCTCTTCTTTGGGAAGGGAGATTCCTGCGCGCTGGGCCAAAATGCCAAGAGCCTCCTGGAAGGAGTAGTTTTCATACTCCATAAGAAAGGTAATCACATTTCCGCCTGCCCCACATCCAAAGCAATGATAGATCTGTTTGTCTGGGGAGACAGAAAAAGACGGTGTTTTCTCATTGTGAAAGGGGCATAGTCCCAGATAGCTGCTTCCTCTGCGCTGCAGCTTCACATATCTGGAAACGACGTCCACAATATCGCTTCTGCTCCTTACCTCCTCCACAATTTCTTCTGAATAAAACATCCGCTCCTCCTATAGAATCTTCCAGGCTTTTGGCACAAACAATTCCTCGAATTTATCAATGGCGTAAATATCGCTCATTCCTGCTATGTAATCGCAGACCACTCTGGCCTTTGTTTCCTTTCTGTCTGCCATCATTCTTAAATATTCCTGTGGAAGTTCCTCCACATGTGCCATATAGTATTCGTACAGTGCTCTGACCAGTTGTTGAGCCTTCCCTTCCTCTGTCTTTGCAATACCGCCGGAATATACATTTTCAAACATCCAGGTCCGCAGCCCCTTCATGGCCTCCTCCATACCGGGGGACATAGAAATCTGGGGTTTGTCTAAACTCTGCTGGATAATATCATAAATCATGTTATTGAGACGGTCTCTGACGCTGTGTCCCAATACGTTGGTATATTTGAGCGGTAAATCCTGCTCCATAAAAATTTTAGCCCGAATCGCATCGTCAATGTCATGGTTAATATAGGCAATCTTATCTGACAGTCTGACGATACATCCCTCCAGCGTAGACGGACGGCCCGCTGTCCGGTGATTCAAAATTCCGTCCCGCACCTCTTTCGTCAAATTCAGCCCTCGTCCGTCCTTCTCCAACACCTCCACTACCCGTACGCTTTGGGTATAGTGGGAGAATCCCTGATCACAGATTTTATCAAGAACTGCCTCCCCTGAGTGGCCGAATGGCGTGTGGCCTAAATCGTGGCCTAACGCGATAGCCTCTGTCAGACTTTCATTCAGCCGTAACGATTTGGCGATGGTTCTGGAAATCTGGGCAACCTCTAATGTATGGGTAAGCCTCGTCCTGTAGTGATCGCCTTCTGGAGCTAAAAAAACCTGGGTCTTATGTTTCAGACGCCGAAATGCTTTACAGTGCAAAATCCGATCTCTGTCTCTTTGGTATTCAGGTCGGATATCGCAAAGCGGTTCTGGCTTGTCCCGCCCTGAAGTGTTGGAACTTAAGGCAGCATAGGGACTTAAATACTGCTCCTCCAACCTCTCCAATGATTCTCTGACCGTCAATATCCCTTCCCCCTTTATCGAATGAAAAACCTCTCCTTTTATAATATATTTCTGGATAACTGGTTTTACTACAACTATTGTACCAAATTCTTTAACTTTTTCAAGCTCTTATCCATTTCTCACCGCACCAGACTTTCTTGCCGCCTCTCCCACGTGCCTGGCAACCTGCATAGCCACCCTGGGATCTAGGGCAGATGGAATAATATATTCGCAACACAGGCGGTCCGGCTCCACCAGTTCTGCGATAGCATAGGCCGCAGCCAGCTTCATGTCGTAATTAATGTCTCTGGCATTTGCATCTAATGCTCCCCGAAACAGACCGGGAAAGGCCAGTACATTGTTGATCTGATTTGGAAAATCAGAGCGTCCGGTTCCCATAACCTTGACTCCTGCGGCCATGGCCTCCTCATACATGATTTCAGGAATCGGATTTGCCATTGCAAAGACAATCGGATCTGGATTCATATGTTGAATCATTTCTGGTTTTAACGCGCCGCCTACAGAAACACCTATAAACACATCTGCTCCGACTAATGCATCCGATAAATTTCCTTTCCGATTCTCTAAATTGGTAATCTCACACAACATCTTTTTATGGTCCACAATGCCTACGCCTCTGTCCTTATACAGGATTCCATTCTCATCACAGGCAATGATATGTTTCACTCCAGCAGTAAGTAGCATTTTAATAATGGCGGTCCCTGCAGAACCGGGTCCGTTTAAGACCACATGAATGTCCTCAATCTTTTTTCCTACTACCTTTAAAGCGTTGAAAAGAGCGGCTGTCACAACAATCGCAGTTCCATGCTGATCATCATGAAACACAGGAATATCCAGTTCTTCCTCCAATCTGCGCTCGATCTCAAAGCATTTCGGAGATGCGATGTCTTCCAGGTTAATCCCGCCAAATACGGGAGCAATCTGCTTTACTGCTTTTATGATTTCTTCCGTGTCCTTTGTATCCAGACAGATCGGAAACGCATCTACGCCGCCAAACTGTTTAAACAGAACTGCCTTTCCCTCCATGACCGGAATTGCCGCCTTGGCTCCAATATCTCCCAGTCCAAGAACCGCCGTTCCGTCAGACACAACGCCGACCAGATTACTTTTGGCAGTGTAGCGGTATACGGTTTCTGGATCTTTTGCAATCTCCTTACATGGCTGCGCCACGCCGGGAGTATAAGCGGTGCTTAGATCATCCCTGTTTTTAAGCGGGACCTTACTGACCACTTCGATTTTTCCTTTTTTCTCTTCATGGAGCTTTAACGCCTTCTCAAAATAATCCACCTTGTAGTTCCTCCTCTTATCCTTTTGTGCACGCTTCATATAAATCAGCGCCGTTTGCGTCAATGGCCACAATCACTGGAAAATCCTCCACATACAATTTCCGAATGGCCTCCGTCCCTAAATCCTCATAGGCAATCACTTCTGACTTCTGAATACATTTTGAAAGGAGAGCTCCTGCTCCGCCGACAGCTGCAAAGTAAATGGCATGCTGCTCCTTCATAGACTGAATCACCTCATTGGAACGCCTTCCTTTTCCAATCATGCCTTTCATCCCCAGCTCTAAGAGTCTGGGAGTATACCGGTCCATACGACTGGATGTAGTGGGACCAGCCGAACCGATTACTCGTCCTTCTCTTGCAGGAGAAGGTCCCAAATAGTAGATAACGGCTCCCTTCATATCAAGAGGCAGAGATTCTCCTCTGTCCAAAGTCTCAATCATCCGTTTATGAGCTGCATCTCTGGCCGTATAAATTTCCCCTGTGAGATACACATAATCCCCAGCACAAAGCTCTTTCACATCCTGGGGTGTTAAGGGCAAATGAATTCGTCTCTCCATCTGTTCTTCCTCCGTTCTTTCTAATGTACTCTCGGAATCTCTTTGGGCCTGATTTTGTGAGGTGATTTTTTGTCAGATGTGCATAAATTTATGAGGCGTACACGGCGTGTACGTTGATTAAATTTATGTGCATCTGACGGAAAATCAACCACAAGGGCAGGTGCATGGGAGATTCCGAGAGTAGATTCTATAGAATGCACGTTCTGTGCCTGTTTACATGACAGCACAGATTCACAGCCAGGGGAAGACCTGCAATATGCGTTGCATACGTGTTGATATTCACAGCCAAAGCGGTGGTGCCTCCTCCTAAGCCTCCGGGGCCGATTCCCAGGGCATTGACTTGTGTCAACAGCTCCTCCTCCAATCTGCAGATATGCTCCTTGTCCGAATGGCTTCCCACCTCTCTCGTTAAGGCTTCCTTGGCCATAAGAGCAGCCATCTCAAATGTGCCTCCGATTCCCACTCCAACCACCAGAGGCGGACAGGCATTGGGACCTGCTTCCATAACAGTCTGAATAACTGCTTTTTTCACTCCTTCGATGCCGTCTGCAGGTTTTAACATAAAGATCCGGCTCATATTCTCGCTTCCAAATCCTTTTGGCGCAACGGTAATCTCCACCTGATCTCCTGAAACAATCTGGCAGTGAACAATGGCAGGCGTATTGTCCTTTGTATTTACACGAACAAGGGGATCCTTGACCACAGACTTTCGAAGATATCCCTTCTCATAGCCCTGACGCACCCCTTCGTTTACAGCTTCTGTCAAATCGCCTCCTGTAAAATGAACCTCTTGTCCCACCTTTAGAAAAACCACAGCCATTCCTGTATCCTGACAAATGGGAATCATTTCCTCAGCGGCGATTTTTAAATTCTCTTCTAGCTGGCAAAGCACCTTGGCTGCCAAAGGCTTCTCTTCTTTCTCTTTCGCTTCTCTTAGTGCCTTCTCCATATCGGAAGATAAAAAATGATTTGCCTGAATACACATATCGCAAATTGCCTCTGTCACAGACTGGACAGCAATTTCTCTCACCATAAATCCTTCCCTCCATCTTTTGCCGATTCTCTTTTCCCATAGGAAAAACGGCTGTCCGCAGAAAGAGTCAGCCGTTTTCTTTTTTACTTGAAGGCTTTTTTTACCTTCTTTTGCAGTCCGTTTTTAGGATACAAACTTAACACTCTCAGAACCTCGTCTTTTACCTCTTTGCTTCCGTCTTTATAGATAAACACATTTTCTACATTATAAACATCCATGTCATTATCCTGAAACGTACCGTCTGATGAGATAAACTGGACAATATTCATATCCCAATCGCTGCTGCGCTTCTTATTCCCATAACTTCCAATCACGTAAAGAATATGGCGTCCATATCCGTCTGTAGTAATCACATAAGTTTTTCCGTTCACTTCTCCCAGGCAGGTACCGTTTCGAATATTTTGAAGCTTCGCATCCAGAATCACATACAGGCCATGGTCGCACTCTAATTGAAAATGATCCAAACCTCCCTCTGACGCACTTTCATTGTCAATCGCGTTCACCAAATCCCATTCGCCATTCTTTTTGTCCTTTTTTGCCTCGATTACCTTTACTTCTTCTTTTCTTGCCCGTATCCCCACCAAAGTATCGCTTGTGGCGTGAAATAAGTCTCTTACCTCAACGTCGCCATAATTACCAATTCGGATATCGACCATTAAGGCTTTATCTTTATCATTGACCAGTTCATCTATCGAGTTTAAAACCTTTTCCAACTGCCCGCTGTCATGCTCGTTATTTTTGACAGACGCATAGTCTTTTAAAACTCTGGAATGATCTGCAGTTCTTAAAATCTTTCCAATAGTACCCAGATTATCTTTCGGCTCTGTTGCAGCAGCATTCTCTGTACTGCTGTTTTTACTGCATCCAATTAACAGACTTAATGCAATCAAACAACTTGCCAATCCTACTATTTTCATCATAATGCCCTGCTTTCCATGCTGTTATCATGATACTTAATCGTTATACAAAGCAAACAATTTCTAACATAATTTTAACATATTGCACTTTTGTTATCAAGACATTTTGTGAAAATTAGCAAGAAACTTTCTTGTTTGGCCTTAAAACACTGTTCACTGTTCCCAAAAGCTTCTCTACATCAATCGGCTTGGCAATATGACCATTCATCCCGCTGCGCAGGGCGGTCTGTTTATCCTCTTCAAAAGCATTGGCCGTCATGGCAAAAATCGGAATGGAGGCCAGTTCCTTATTTTCCAGGCTTCGTATGGCTATGGTGGCATCATATCCGTTCATAACCGGCATCTGGACGTCCATCAGCACAAGCTGGAAGTAGCCAGGCTCGGAATTGCGAATCATGTCAACTGCAATTTTCCCGTTTTCCGCAGTCTCAATCTCAAATCCTTCTTCCTCTAAAATTTCCGTGGCAATCTCTCGGTTCAGTTCATTGTCCTCTGTCAATAGAATCCGCCCTCCAGATGGCTCCTGGGAGACTGGCTCAGGAGGCGCTTCTGATGGATTCTTGGAATTTACAAACTTTTCCAGACATCCACGCAGTTCTGAGAAAAAAACCGGCTTACTGCAAAAAGCTGTGATGCCTGCCTCTTTCGCTTCCTTCTCAATGTCCGCCCACTCATAGGCTGTAAGGACAATAATGGGAGCTGCCTCTCCTACCTCTGCACGGATTCTTTTGGCCACCTCTATGCCGTCCATATCAGGAATATGCCAGTCAATCATATAGACGTAATACTCATCTTTTTTGTCTCTGGCCTGTTTCGTTCGTGCAACCGCTTCCTTTCCTGACGTAGTCCACTCAGACCGTAGTCCCATCTGCTGCAGCATGGCGGTTACACTGTCGCAGGTATTGAAATCATCATCCACCACCAGCCCCCGACATCCTTCCAATTCTGGAATAATCTGAGGAATCGCTGTAGTTGTGGACAAACGGAAAGACAAAGAGACCAAAAATTCGGTTCCCTT
This sequence comes from uncultured Hungatella sp., assembly GCA_910579515.1. Lineage (GTDB taxonomy): Bacteria > Bacillota > Clostridia > Lachnospirales > Lachnospiraceae > UBA3402. The sequence goes on along the minus strand of CAJTUV010000004.1, from coordinate 99,111 downwards.
TCCCTTTATGCTCTTTACCTCAATCGTTCCGCCCATCATCTCTACAATATTCTTTGTGATAGCCAGACCTAAACCAGTCCCTTGTATTCCGCTGATCGTAGAGGTTCTCTCCCGCTCAAAGGGCTCAAAAATATGCTTTAAGAAGCCCTGATCCATACCAATTCCAGTATCTTTAATATAAAACTCATAATTGGCATACCCAACCACCGGACTGGGCTTTTCGATCACGCGCATAGTGATGGTTCCGCCTGGATCCGTAAACTTAACAGAATTGCTGAGAAGATTTAAAAGCACCTGATTAAGCCGCAATCCGTCGCAGAATATTTCCTCGTTCATCACATCGACAGCATCAATATAAAAATCCAGCTGTTTGGCTGTCAGATCGCTTCGCAGAATGTTTCGAAGTTCATGGAGAAGTTCTGGCAGGCGGAACAGTTTTTCATCAATATAAATCTTACCGCTTTCAATACGGCTCATATCCAGGACATCATTAATCAGGCTTAAAAGATGGTTGCCGGACGACATAATTTTTCCCAGATACTCCTGAACTCGTTCCTTCTGATCAATATGGGTGGTGGCAAGAGCCGTAAACCCAATAATCGCATTCATAGGCGTGCGAATGTCATGAGACATATTGGACAAGAAGGTACTCTTCGCCGCATTTGCCTGTTCTGCCTGAGCCAGGGCGTTTTCCACCAATTTCCTCTGGTTAATCTCCTGCTCCACAGTGTCTGTGATAATTCTTTTGGCCAGAACAATTTGACTCTTTTGGTCTTGTCTTGACACCTTGGTGAAACTGAACTGGACATACTCCAGTTTCTCATGAGAATTATTTCGAATATTTACATTATAAATATTCATATGCTGAAGCTGTTCTAACACGCACTCCAGCTTTGTGGCTGACTCCCAAAATTCCTGATCTATTTCATAGACATATTTGCTATAAGCGGAAACGGCCTCCCAATAATACGTCTTACTTGCCAGCGCGGCCACTTCTAACGAATCTTCATTGGCCTTATATACTGACATTTTCCCGTCTTTTGCATCAAAAAGAGCAATAAAGTTATAATCGCTGCTTAACCCGGCAATAATCTCATAGGAATCTTCCACCAGCTTTTTCTGAGCCATCTCGTTGCGAATCTCTTCGTCCACGCTTCGAAATCCTATCACAATATGGTGGGACTTTCCCCAGGTTCCTGCACGGACCGCTTTCATCTGAAAATATTCGACCTTTCCCTGCAGAACCGTTCGATAATTTGTGTAATATGCCTCTCCCTTAGACAATTCTCTGTTAAAGCTGGAAATGGAAGCCGCCCTACGCAAAAGCGCCCTGTCCCCCTCGTATACTGCTTCCTGGATATAACGTTCCAATCCCTCCTCGAGAAGAAACTCCTGGTCAGAGTCTTCTGTAAAATGAAATCCCATTTGTTGATTGGTCCGTAGCGCTACGGCCATTCCCGTATCCAGATCCGCAAAATAAACTGCGTTGAAATCCACGCTAAGAGCCTGAATCAGCTCAGACTGGCGCGCCTTCTCCTCCTGATATTTCTCTTCCTCCTGCTTTCTCTGAACTGTATAATCGAAAAGAAAACGCTGATAGAACAATACGCCGTCTTCCTCTAACAGCTTAATCTTACCAATCACATTTAAGATAGCACCGTCTTTATGGCACACACGGTAATCAATATTCGCGCTGTCTCCTACCTCCTGTAAGTCCTTAATGCACTCCCGAAGCTTTGGCTTATCTTCCTCCATCACAGAATTGGCGATAAGCTGAAATCCTTCTTCCATCAATTCCTGTTCATTTTCGTATCCAAGAATCTTAAGAGCGGCCTTGTTGATGCTGATAATTTTATCTCCATCCAGGGAATGCCGCATCATTCCGCAATCAGTGGTTGCGAAAATAGCCTCCAGTACATGGTCCTGATGGTTCAGCTTTTCCTGGTCTGCGGCGCTTACTTTAATATTCCTCTCAACATACAAAACATTTCGTAATACGCGGCCAAGCTTTTGAAGGGCAGCCCGCTCCTCATCGGTCCATTTATGAGACCTTTCTTCGCATACGAGTCCAATTCTTCCATCATATTTTCCCCTTCTGAAAATCCCATAATGAAGAATAGCCTGAGAAGGTTTTTCATCGGCTGAATTGGGACTGTATTCGCACAATCCTTCCTCGTCATAGATATGGGCATACCGTTTTCGTTCTTGTGATGTAATGGCTCTTCGTGTTCCAAGTAGGTTACATGGAGCCTCAAAGCTGACATGAGTATACATCAGACTTTTACGGTCTGCCTGTATTTCTGCCACATAAACCATACTCAAGGCAAATTTTATGCGATAGGCATCCAGAACCTTTTGAATGTCTTCATTCTCCACATAGTCTTTATTGAGAATTGCCTGATAATAATTTTGAAGATCTTCGTCTGTTCTAGTGGACATTCCCATAAGTATGCCGCTCCTTTCGGGTTCTCAGTATTTCATGATGGAGGAATCTCCATCTTTTTCGCAACAACAACAAACCTTCCATTCCTACTATGATAACTGCATGTGGACAGTGTAATCAGCTCCTCGCCAAAGGCAGCGGACACGTTTGTATCAATCACGCTGGCTGAGACTACTCGGCTGACATATTCCTGAAACGTATTCTCTTTAGATAAATCCAAATATTCATAATAGGCAAATCGTTTCTCTTCTGGTGCATCGATGTCATTGTAGAAGGCAGCCAGAACCTGGTAGATTCCCTCTTCATAGCAGGTATCAAAAGAAAGAAAGGGATGCTGATCGGCAAATTCCTGTTCTTTATAGGAAAGCAGCTCTGCAAACATGGAACCGTCTCCCATGTGATGGCCATAAATTATGGTATTTAACCCATGTTCTGCAAAACCACTGCTGATAAACAGGCAGCCACTGTCAGAATCGTTCCCATAAAAATCCCGGTGTAAGTAATATTCTGGTTCTTCTGGCCTGTACATGACCGGATAATCAATTCTGGTTCCCTCCACCCGCAGCCATCCTGCCAAATCGGCGTTGTGCTGATGCAGATTTGCATATTGGGGGAGCATTTCATTGGTTTTTCTTACATATTCAGAAGATTGTTCTCGTATCATCCAAACTTTATAAGCCAGATTTCGGTTTCTCTTATTTTCAACAGCGTATTTCTTAGCCTCTCTGCCCAGAAAAAATCCGGAAACACAAAAAACCACAAGACAACTAAGAAACAGGACTGTTTTACATTTGTTCTGCAAACCGCCTCACAATATTGTACAATATCTCTACGATCTTTTCCATAGATTGAACAGAAATAAATTCATATTTTCCATGATAATTGTGACCGCCTGTACACAGGTTTGGACAGGGAAGCCCCTTAAAGGAAAGTCTGGCTCCGTCTGTACCGCCTCGAATCGGACATATGATAGGCTCCACCCCAACATCATCCATAGCTTTTCTGGCAATTTCAATCAGATACTTATGAGGTTCGATTTTTTCTTTCATATTATAGTAACTGTCCCAAAGTTTCAGTTCGATAGAGCCATCCCCATATTTTTTATTCAAATAATCTGCCACATTCAGAATATAAGTCTTTTTTTCCTGGAATTTTTCCATATCATGATCTCGGATAATGTAGTCCATAACCGCATACTCCACATCGCCGTTTAAGTTGTTGAGATGGAAAAAGCCTTCGTACCCTTCTGTATACATGGGATTTTCAAATACGGGAAGCATGGCCTGAAACTCCATAGCCATCAAAACCGCATTTTTCATCTTTCCCTTGGCTGATCCGGTATGAATACTGGAGCCATGAATGAAAACCTTTGCCCCTGCTGCATTAAAATTTTCGTATTCAATCTCGCCTAACGATCCTCCGTCTACCGTATAGGCCACATCTGCCTGAAATCCCTCTACATCAAACAGGTCCGCCCCTCTTCCTACCTCCTCGTCAGGAGTAAATCCCACTTTAATGGTTCCGTGAGGAATTTCAGGGTGGCTGCACAGATACTCCGTCAGCGCCATAATCTCAGCTACTCCGGCCTTATCGTCCGCCCCCAGCAAGGTGGTCCCGTCTGTGGTGATTAAATCTTGTCCCACATACTGCAATAAATCCGGATACTCGGACACCTTAAGGGCCAGCCCCGTCTCCCGATTCATCACAATATCCGTTCCGTCGTACTCTTTCACAATCTGAGGCTTCACCCCGTTTCCTGAATAAGCCGGAGACGTATCCATATGGGCGATTAACCCCAAAACAGGGACCTTTTTGTCTATATTCCCAGGAATCTCACCATAAACATAAGCATTGTCGTCAACTTTTACATGAACAACTCCCATCTCCTTTAACTCTTCCCCTAAAAGCTTGGCCAGATCAAACTGCTTTTTTGTACTGGGAATAGACTTCTCCTCCGGTTTGGATTGGGTGTCAATTTGAATATACCGCAAAAAACGGGTTAAAACCGATGATTCCATGGCTGTTTCCTCCTACTGATTATAAGGTTGTTTACCTAGTTTACATAAGTTTTTTATGTAAACCAATCTATTTTTCTATCTTCCAGCTAACTCCTTTGTAATCTCCTCCCAGCTAATGCCTTTATAGGCCATCAGCACCATCATATGATACAAGAAGTCAGAAATTTCATATTTTACTTCTTCTGGATTCCGGTTTTTGGCTGCAATCACAATCTCTGTGGCTTCCTCTCCCAGTTTTTTTAAGATCTTATCCAGCCCCTTGTCAAACAGGTAATTGGTATAGGACCCTTCTTTGGGATTTTCCTTCCTGTCTTGTATGACCCCGAACACCTCTTCAAACACCATGAGAGGATTGGTCTCCCGATATTCCTTTTTGGCCAGAGTCTGAAAAAAGCAGGACCTTGCGCCAGTATGGCAGGCGGCTCCCACCTGTCTGACTTTTGCCAGCAGAGTATCGTTGTCGCAGTCCAGGCTCAAAGCCTTGACGTACTGGTAATGGCCGGAGGTTTCTCCTTTTATCCATAATTTCTGCCTGCTTCGGCTGAAATACGTCATTTTTCCAGTGCTCAAGGTGCAATGAAACGCTTCCTCATTCATGTACGCAAGCATAAGCACCTCAGACGTCTTATAGTCCTGTACAATCACGGGAATTAAGCCCTGAGGATTGAGATGAAAGCCGCTCCATGCAATCTGACTCTCAAAGGTGTCCACCGAAATCCCCTGCTTCTTTAACTCCTGTTTCCAGTCCATTAAGCTGTCTTCTTCCCCTTCTAAAAGCTTTAGAAGGACCCCTGATGCACACGGTATGGAAAGAACAAAAGCCATATCCGTTTCACAGCCGAAAATAAGAAAAGGGATGGGGGATAACGCCATAAGGCTTTGTTCTTTTTCTCCCAGCTCGTTTCCCTCTAAAAGCGCCATGGAAGCGCCAAGCTGGGCGTATTCCTCCACCCTGCTTAAATAGGAGGGGTCAGGAAGATAGACATAGATTTTCTCGCTTCCGAACCGGTCCGCCCCTTCTTTGATCAGATCCACCTGCTCCTCGTCGGACACATCCAAGAACACAGCCTGAGCACCGGCATAGAGGTATTTTTTAATATCCTCCATCCGTTTTACTCTTCCCCCTGTCATAAAGGGCAGATCCACATTTCTGGCAATCTCTTTGAGTATTCCGATCGTCTTTTCGTGTTCCTCATCGCTTTGCGACAAATCCCAGATCAGTAGTTCATCCGCTCCGTTATCATTGTAGAAACGGCTTAAAAGCAGGCTGTCTTTTCTTTGATACCGTTCTTTCCCCACAAGAGAAAACGCTTGTTCATTCTGACATCCAAAGCAGGGAATCAATTTTTTATATGTCATATCCTATCCCTTTCCCTCTGTCTCAAAGCAACGGATCGCCTCCAAAAGGTCTATCCGTTTTTCATACAAAGCTTTTCCAATAATCGCTCCCTTTATCCCCTCTTCATAAAGCCGCCGTAAGTCCTCCATAGAAGAAACCCCTCCAGAGGCAATAATATCAAGTCCCGTCTCCCTCGTCAGTTCCTTTGTGGCTGGAACGTTAGGACCAGTCAGCATACCGTCTCTGGAAATATCCGTATACACAATATGCTGTACCCCAAAGTCTTTCATCTTTTTACACAAATCCAGTGCAGACAGACAACTGAGCTTTTCCCAGCCTTCGATGGCGACCTTTCCGTCTTTAGCGTCAATTCCTGCCACAATACAGTCTGTACCAAATTCCTCCACTACTTCTCCAATAAATTCCGGATTCTTTGCCGCCTTGGTTCCAATAATCACCCGCTTTACTCCCAGATCCAGCATAGAAGCCACGCCATCCCTGCTTCGGATTCCGCCCCCAATCTGAACAGGAATCGACACAGCCTTTAAAATGGAGCGAATCGCCGGTTCGTTCACGGATCTGCCTGCCAGCGCCCCGTCTAAATCTACCAGATGCAAAAAAGTGGCTCCCTGATTCTCCCACTCTTTCGCCATGTCTGCAGGTGTATGAGAATATATTTTTGCCTGTTCAAAAAGCCCCTGTGTCAGACGAACACAGTTCCCATCCTTTAAATCAATAGCCGGATATAGCTGCATGTTTATTCTCCTTTGGCGCCATATCCAGAGGCAGGGCAGAATCCGCACTCCCGAAACAGGGAGGAAACGGCTGCCTCATAATCCTTCAAAGACTGTGCCTTTTTTATTTTCTTTTCCCACTTTTTGCTGTCAGAAAACATAAAAATCATGTAACACCAAATCTCTTTCATCTTAAAAAGAACCACCCGTTCTCCGGATGCAGATAAAAGAAGTTCCTGGTATGCCTGATATAAATGGTCATGAAAGTTTCGAATATTTTCCTTTGTTCCAGGACGGCCGGTCTGAATCTGAGCCCCAAGCCCGGGGTTTGCCACAAGCCCCCTGCCTAACATAACCCTTTCCAAAGCAGGATACTCTTTTGTCAGTTTTTCATAGTCAGCAAGTGTAAAGATATCTCCATTATAGCACACAGCTGCATGACTGTGTAAAAAACCTTCTCGAAAACACTTCATTCTGGGAGAATTTTTATAAAAATCTTTCTGAATCCGGGGATGAATGATCAGCTCCTTTAAGGGATATTGATTATAGATCAAAAGAAGTTTTTCAAACTCCTTCTCCTTTTCCTTTCCAATTCGGGTCTTAATGGAAATCTCTATGTCAAGCTGCGAAAAAATCTTATCTAAAAATCGGTCCAATTCCTCAGGAAATGCCAGAAACCCAGACCCTCTGTTTTTCGAAACTACAGTGCCAGAAGGACAGCCAAGGTTTAGATTCACCTCTGTGTATCCCATTTTCTTTAACATTCTGGCTGTATGGATAAACCCGTCTGCCTGATTGGTGAGAATCTGGGGAACCACAGAAAGTCCCTGGTTTTCTTCCATGGAAAGCTCCCTTTGGTCCCTGGGAGATAACATTCCATTTTCATTTGGGGTGATAAACGGGGCGAAATATTTGTCCATGGCTGGAAAACAGGCATGGTACGCTTTCCTGAAAATCCTTCCGGTTACTCCCTCCATAGGCGCTAAATAGTACTTCATGGGCGTATTTGTCCATTTCCATAGATAATATACTTGGTAGTGGTCAGTTCCTTTAATCCCATAGGACCTCTGGCGTGAAGCTTCTGCGTGCTGATGCCAATCTCTGCTCCAAATCCAAACTCAAATCCGTCTGTAAAACGGGTAGAGGCGTTTACATACACCGCCGCCGCATCAATCTCATTTAAGAAGCGCTGGGCATTGGCATAATCAGAGGTAAGAATGGCCTCGGAATGCTTAGTATTATACCGATTAATGTGGGAGATGGCCTCTTCTATAGACCCTACCATCTTTACGGACAGAATATAGTCCAGATATTCCTTCCCCCAATCTTCTTGTTCAGCCTGGATAAACTCCGGTACGAAATGGCAGGCCTCCTCGTCTGCCCGAATCTCCACCTGTTTTTCTTTCAGACGCGCGTAAAGAAGAGGCAGAAATTCCTTTGCCACAGCCCGGTGAACCACCAAAGATTCACAGGCATTGCACACTCCGATTCTCTGGGTTTTTGCATTGTCAATAATATCTAACGCCATAGAAAAATCTGCTGATTCATCGACAAAAATATGGCAGTTTCCTGTGCCCGTCTCAATCACCGGCACAGTGCTCTGTTCTACTACACTCTGAATCAGTCCCGCGCCGCCTCTGGGAATCAAGACGTCCAGATACTCTTTCATCTTCATAAAAGCAATGGCGGTCTCTCGGTCTGTGCTCTCAATAAACTGGACTGCCATGGCGGGAAGCTTTGCTTTTATGAGCCCTTTTTGAATCCATGCCACAATCGCTTTATTAGACTCAATGGCGTCGCTGCCGCCTTTTAAAATCACAGCATTGCCTGCTTTAAAGCACAGCCCAAAGGCATCTGCCGTAACATTGGGGCGCGCTTCATAGATAAGGCCTACCACGCCTATGGGAACCCTTTTTTGGCCAATCAAAAGGCCGTTGGGTCTGGGCTTCATAGAAAGTATCTCTCCTACAGGGTCCTCCAAGGCCGCTACTTCTAAAAGCCCGTCTGCCATGGACTGTATCCGCTTTTTATCAAGCCGCAGGCGGTCAATAAGACCGGGACTCATGCCCTTTTGTCTGGCAAAGTTTACATCCGTTTCATTGGCCGCTAAAATTTCCCGGGCTCCTTCTAACAGAGACTGAGCCACAGACTCCAGTCCCTGGTTCTTTTTCTCTGAGCCAAGACTTCCTAACTGTAAGGCAGTTTCCTTTGCCCTTTTTCCCATCGCTTCCAGCATCGATCTATGCCTCCTTTAAGACGGATTCCCTTTTCCAAATTTCTTTCCCAAATCTGTGATGCTTCCATCCTCTTCCCTGATGGAAATATTGTCAAGATTCGCCCGCATATTGGTACGGATTGCAGCAATATATGCCTTGCGCAAATCTGTCTGCTCCTTTTTTTCTGCTTCTGTCAATCCCACAGACTGGGATTTATGGTATAACGCATTAATTCTGTCTATCATCTCCTGAGTAATCATCTTTTCCCGTCACCTCTTAATACTCATTATTCAAATAATGCATCAAATCAAACCCCAGATTTTCATGAGCCAAAAACAAAGTTCCCTTTTCCTGCCCTTCCATGATTTCCCAGATAATCCCCACGTCCTCGGAATTGGCAATGACCAGATCCGAACCGCTGTCTGTGGCAATGCGGGCTGCTGCCAGTTTTGCCGCCATACCGCCGGTGCCCACATGACTGCCAGAGGATTCCTTTCCCATAGAAAGAAATTCTGGGGTAATCTCTTCTACCAGACTGATAAACCTTGCTTCTGGATGGACTCTGGGGTCGTCAGAATACAGCCCGTCAATATCTGACAACAGAATCAAAAGATCTGCCCCAATCAGCGCCGCCACAATCGCAGACAAACGGTCGTTGTCTCCAAAATTGTCCACAAGAGGAATCTCCGAAGTGGATACAGTGTCATTTTCATTGACAATCGGCACAGTCTGCAGCTTTAAAAGCTCCTCAAAGGTATTCTGGGCGTTATATCTGGAAGAATCATTGACCATGGTGTCCTTGGTTAAAAGGACCTGGGCCGCTGTCTGGTTATATTCTGCAAACAGCTTCTGATAGACCATCATCAGCCGTGCCTGGCCTACGGCTGCATACGCCTGCTTGCGGGCCAGGCTGTCTGGTCTGCCTGTCTCATGAAGGGCCTGCCTTCCTGCCGCAATGGCTCCAGAAGATACTAAAACCACTTCCTTGCCCTGTCCCTTTAAATCGCTGATAATCCGTACCAGTCGCTCGATTTTTAAAAGGTTTAAATCTCCTGATTCCTGATGGGTTAAGGAGGAGGAACCGATTTTTATAACAATTCGTTTTTTATTTTTTAATTCTATTCTCTTTTGATGACTCATCATCCTGCTATCTCCCAAATTTGTGTCTTATTATATCTCAGAGACCAGATTTTGTAAAGAATGGTTATACGCAATACCGCCTGCCCAATTCTTCCGCCACCTTGATTCCGTCCATAGCTGCAGAAGTGATTCCTCCTGCATATCCGGCTCCCTCCCCACAGGGAAAGAGTCCTTTTATCTGACTTTCAAAATTTTCATCCCTGTAAATCCGCACAGGGGAAGAGGTCCTGCTTTCCACTCCGGCCAAAATGCCGTCATAACGGGAAAACCCTTTGATTCTATGTTCAAATTGTTCCACCCCTTCGATCAAGGCGTTGGACAAATAGTCTGGAAGCATTTCCTTTAGATTGGCAAATTGATACGCTCCCCGAAACTCTGGCTCCACCTGACCGAAGTTTTGACTTTCCCTTCCCAGTTTAAAATCACCATAAAGTTGAATCGGGATCTTTCCCTGCCCATATTTATAAGCCAGTTTTTCTAACTCCCTCTGATATGCCACGCCTCCAAGCGGAGAAGGGTCTGAAAAATCCTTTGGCGTCACAGTCACAATGAGGGCGCTGTTGGCGTTCTTTCCACCTCTGTCATGATTGCTCATTCCATTTACAGCCAATTTGTTCTGTTCTGACGAGGCGTTTACCACATACCCGCCTGGACACATGCAGAAAGAATAGACTCCTCTGTTTTCCCTAGTCTGCCAGGTTGTCTTATACGAAGCAGGCCCTAAGAGATCCCAAAGTCTTCTTCCCTCTAAAGTCTTATCTGCCCCATACTGGGATTCATTGATCATAGCCTGTGGATGCTGGATCCGAAGGCCTACGGCAAAGGCTTTGGGGCTCATGGGAACCTTATGCTTTAACAGCATGGAGAACGTGTCCCTGGCGCTGTGTCCGATGGCCAGAATCACTGCCTCGGAAAGAATGGTGTCTGTCCCGTTAACCTCAACTCCCCTGATTTTATCTGCCTCTATCAAAACATCCGTAACCTGGGATTCAAAAAGCACCTTTCCCCCTAATTCTATGATATGGGTTCGAATATTTTTCACCACTTGGCTTAAAACATCGGTTCCGATATGAGGCTTATTCCAATACAAAATCTCCGAGTCTGCTCCATGTTCTGTTAAGATCTCTAAAACCTTCTGATTCCGGTTTAGAGGGTCTTTCACCAGGGTATTTAATTTTCCATCAGAAAATGTCCCTGCGCCGCCTTCTCCAAACTGCACATTGGTATTCTCGTCCAGGACTCCCTCTGACCAAAAGCGCGCCACCTTTTGTTTTCTCTCGTCTACGTCCGCTCCACGCTCCAGAATCACAGGACAGAATCCAGCTTGTGAAAGCATCAGTCCGCAAAATAGTCCTGCAGGTCCGCTGCCGATAATCACAGGCGGATGGGACAGCGGCGTCGTTCCCTTTTTCGGGAACTGATAAAAACGTTCTTTTTCTAAAGATATCTGAGGACTTTTGGCTTTTTCTACCACCTGCTTTTCTCGTCCTGTTTCAATATCAATGGTATAAATAAAAAGAATCTCCCCTTTTTTTCTGGCGTCCACAGACTTTTTTACGATTCTCCAAGAACGGATGGAGTCTGGAGAGATTCTCAAGATTTTCGCCGCCTTTAAAACAAGGTCTTCCTCTTTATGTGTGACAGGTAATTTTAATTGTGTAATACGAATCATACGATTTCCTCTTTACGTTTCATTCAATCAGCAAAAGCGCCTGCGCTTCTGCCTGCTGTTGCTCCGCTGGACCAGGCCCATTGCAGATTATAGCCGCCGCAGATCCCGTCCACGTCTACAATCTCTCCTGCAAAATAAAGCCCCTGCATATTTTTCGATTCCATGGTTTTGGAACAAATCTCTGAAACTGCCACGCCGCCGCAGCAGACCTGAGCCTTTTCAAAGGGATTGACCTCAGTCACAATGGTCTCATACGATTTTATCTGCCTTAAAAGCTTTTTCCTCTGCGACTCAGAGGAAGAAGACACAGTCTCATTTGGATTGAGCTGCGCAAGTTTTAAAAGAACGATTCCCAGCTTTTTATTCAAAACGCCTGTGATCCATTGTTCCCACGTCTTATAACCGAAATTTCGAATCCCAAGACTGATTAAATCTTCAACTTCCCTGACAGACTGTTGAGGAAGAAAATCAATCTTTACTTTTACATCCAAGCCTTTATGTAGAGAGACCGAGGCGTACCTGCTGACCTGAAACGTGGGAATGCCTGAGATTCCATAATCCGTAAGCTGCAGCTCCCCCACATCCTCTGCCAGAACCTTCCAGCCTGCTTCCCTTTTATTTTCACAAACCATCAGTTGAACTTTGGCCTCTGTCCGCACTCCCGCCAACTGTTTATAATGCTTCTCTTTGCACTGAAGCTGTACCAGGGCAGGAAGGGGAGAAACAATGGTATGGCCAAGCTGTTTGGCCAGTTCATATCCGCTGCCGTCAGATCCTGTAAACTTAGCCGCCTTGGAGCCGGCGGCCAAAATCAGGGCGTCGCCCTTTAGGATTTTCTGGTCTGTGTATACTTCAAACATATTTTTACAAAGGATTTTTTCCACATTACAGTTTAAAATCACTTGTACTCCCAATCTTCCAAGCTCCGCCTGAAACCCTTCCAAAACGGTAACCGCCTGATCAGAATTTGGATACACATATCCCTGGCGGTCTTTTAAGAGGATCCCCAGATCCCGAAAAAACGCTAAGGTGTCCTCCATAGAAAATTTCTTTAGAGTTTCCTGCACAAACCCGTCCTGACCGCATCGATAACACTCTGGCGCCTGGTACAGATTTGTTAAATTACATCTCCCATTTCCGGTGGACAAAAGTTTCTTTCCCACCTGACTGGTATGCTCTATAATCGTCACTTTAGCTTTGCTTCTGGCGGCCTGGACAGCCGCCATCATTCCCGAAGCGCCTCCGCCTATGATCAGCACTCTTTTTTTCATATAATCCGTTCTCCTAACTGGTATAGGACTCTAAATAATGAAACACTTCCATCATAGATGGAAACCAGATTCCCTCCCGAAGCCTGTCCTGTTCCTTTTCTGGAAAGTCAGTAATCGGAATATGGGTATACAGACAGATGGTTGACTGATCTTGAGAAAACACCAGCAAAAAACCAGTCTCAGATACCAGATAAAACTGTTCTAATCCAGTCTCTGCAATAGGTTCCACCTGCTTTTGATTAATGACCACTCGATTCTCTTTTACCGACTCTGTCTCATACGTTGTATTGGAAATGGCGCTTTCCGGCTCCGCCTTTGTTCTCGTTGCAAAATACCCTGCCGCAATACAGGCGGCGGCCAATGCTAAAATTAAAAGTAAACAGATACCATATCGTTTCATAGGATGATCCCTCCTTATGGGAATAGTATCTGCCTAATCTTCCATTTTTAAACATCCCTTACATTAAGTGAAGTTTTCTGGCTGCCTGTAAAAGCCTGGTTCCTCCCGGCATTCCCCTCATCTCTTTGGCGTTGACGCCTCTTAATTTTATGAGAAGAACAAAATAAACTAAAACCGCAATCAAGATGGCAAAAAGCGTACTTACCATATTTCCTAAAACCAACGAACACAACCGATAGATTCCATAGGCAGAAACACCCATCACTCCAGAAGCCACAATCGGAATCAAAAACGTTTTTACCACCTCCTGTCGGTAGCGCCGATAACGGGCAATGGCTCTCCCGTTTAAGATGCAGATAAACAGGGCGAACAAGATATTGGAGTATAACACGCCGTAAATCCCCATGTCAAAGACCCGAAGCATCACAAACAGAATGACGGAATGAAGCGCCAGAGAAATAGCTGCGTGGTAAATGGGAGTCTGCATCCGGTTAATTCCCTGAAGCACCGCATTGGTTACCGTGGAAAGGGAGTAGACCACCACTGCCGAGGAACCAAGAAGCGTCATCTGGATCAGCATGTCATTGTTTCTGCCTGGAAACAACAGATTGCACACCGGATCCGCCAGTACGGTTAGTCCTACAGCAGACGGAATCGCAATAATCATAGAGAAGCGGATGGCGCTGGCGATCCGCTCCACTACCTGCCGTTTGTCCTTTTCTGCCACCGCCCTGGACAGAGACGGGATCAAAGAAGAGGATAAGGAGTTTGCCACTGCAACCGGAATATTAAACAGGAGATGGTATTTTCCAGAATAGACTCCCCACTGGGCGGCAATCTCGGATTCTCTTCCCATCTTGGCCATCACCTGGCCAAATAAGGTGTTGTCAATCACTGTACTGCTGTTATACAGGGTGCTGCTTATAATAATCGGAGCCACGGTTAAAAACAAGGTATGGGTAATGGAGCCATAGCTTTCCACCGCCCTTTTAGGTTCCCGCCTGGCTTTTCTCTTCATCCTGGGCCAGTAAGAAAAAAGCAGCCACACAAACAGAATTAAAGCCACAAAGGCTCCGGCGCCTGTCCCCAAAGCGCCTCCGGCCGCGCCAAAGGCAAAGGAATATTCTGTGGAATCATAAACCAGGTTAGAGCGAAGCCCGATATCAAATAACGTCTTGGCAGCCAAAAGAGAGACCACTGCATTGACAATCTGTTCGATGATCTGAGAAAGCGCAGTGGGAATCATGGTGGAATGCCCCTGAAAGAAGCCTCTTAACACTCCCAAATACGCCATAATCCAGATGGTTGGGGCCAAAACCTTAAGCGCATACGCGCTGAAAGGCATACGAATAACATAGTTTGCAAAAAAATCCGCTCCAAACCACAAAGCGCAAAATCCCAAAGAACCTGCTAATGTGGAATAAAACAGAGCTATTTTTAAGATTTTCATGGAATTTCGATATTGATGCCGCGCAAGCCTGGCAGACACCATCTTGGACACCGCCACAGGCATACTGTAGGAGGACAAAATCAGCAAAATGGAATAAATATTATAGGCCGCACTGTAATATCCGTTTCCTTCATCCCCGATATAATTGGCCAGGGGGATTCGATAAAACATGCCGATAAGCCGGACAATGATTCCGGCTGCGGCGAGAATGCTCCCCTGTATGATAAAATTAGGACCTTTGCTCTTTTTAGGCCTCTGTCTCGTTGTTCTTTCCATGAATTTCCGCCTTATTGAAATTTTGCCTTATCAAAATCTCTGGTAGAAACGATGCAAACCCAGGTTTTTCCCTGATTCAGCGTAATTTCATTATTGTCAAAATCATAATAGTGGGTCACCCCAAATTCCCCGTCTTTTTTCCAGGTCAGGGGAACTGCTTTGCCATTGGTAATATAATACCCATATTGACCTGTATGTACATCAATATCCAGATAATCCGTGGTGGCATAATGTCCCATAGAGCAATACTGGAAAATAATATTCTTGACCGTAATGGGCCCTTCTGATCCCTCATGAACCTTACCATGCTGATACCGGTGATACAGCCCATCCTCCTCATGGTACTCAAACCATGGGTCGTTGATAGAGTAGCCTGGAGAGACCTTTAAAGCAGCCACAGCGTTATTTTGCAATTCCACCTGTTCTCCATTTCTGGCAAACTGGTAATGTCCCTTGTAATCCGCCCCATACGTATTGGAATATCCCATCTTTTCCATGACAGACTGTAATTTTTCAAAGCTCGTATAGGCGTTGTGAGGGGATTTTCTGTCTTTGGTCCGATAAAAAGCAGCCCCTCCCAGTCCTTCGATTCCATTGATATGATCCACATTTTTTAAATAAGGGACTGCAAAGGTACTTTGTCCAAAATGAACACAGACCGCATCAAATTCTCTGGCAAAATAGGTGTAATACGTTCTGCAGCTTCGAACCGATCCGATGCGCTCCAAATCGTCATAATCTTCCAAAATGGCCAGATACCGGTTCATGCCGCCCTCCACCGGCGCCTCATAGACTACCCCTGCCCTGTTTATGCCATACTGAGGCCAGGCCGCCTTGTCATTACTTAGAATCACGGCCATGGGCCTTCGGTCTGCCTTTTCTACATCCACCATCTCTCCGGTCAGATAGCTTCGAATCTTCCCGTCCACCTGGATTCTCTCTTCTGGCTCTGTAGGTTCCTCCTCGGTCTCAGGTTCCGTTTCTGTGGCTTGTGTAACGTCTAGCTCGATTCTTGTCGGTTCTGACGCTGTGGTATTCTCTGTTGCAGCTACTTCCTGGGCCTTCTTTTTACAGCCAAATAGACAAACCACAAGAAATACTGTCAGTATGATGTACGTTCCATTCTTTCTCATTCGCTTCCCCCTTATCTTCTGTATCCGATACCCTCCAGGATCTCCCTTTGTTTTTGCTCCATAAAAAGCCGCTCCTCTTCCTCCATGTGGTCGTATCCGCACAGATGAAGCATACTATGGGCTGTTAAAAACGCCAGCTCCCGTTCTTTAGAATGGCCGTATTTCTCTGCCTGTTCAGTCACCTTGTCCACGGAGATCATAATATCCCCCAGCATAAGCTCCCCTGTTTCTGGATTAAAACAATCCGCAAACTGCTCCTCTACGCCTTCAAAGTCGGAAGGGGAATCATACTCTAACATGGGAAAGGAAAGCACGTCTGTAGGTCCGTCCACATTTCGGTATTCCTGGTTCACCTCCTTAATCCCCTCATTGTCTGTTAAAACCACGTTTACTTCGGTTTCATAAGGACACCCTTCATAGTCTAAGGTTCCTTCTACTACCTGTCTGATAATCTCCTCCCAGGAAATATCCAGCTTTTTTTCCGCCTCATATTCGATGCTGATCGTCATTTGTTCCTTTCTCCCTTTGTCAAAAATTCCCTTTAGCGGCCTCTTTTTGGCGCTTTTGCTTCCTTTCTGCCAAACCGTTTATCCATACGCCGGTTGTCCTGTTCCTGCCTCTGCTTTTGTCCCTCATACTCGTCGTATGCCTGTACAATCTTCTGCACCAGAGGATGCCGGACCACATCGCTGCTGGTCAGATAACAGAATCCGATATCCTCCACCTTCTTTAAAACCTTAATGGCTACATCCAGCCCTGACGCACTTCCTCCAGGCAAATCCTTCTGGGTCTGATCACCGGTGATAATGACCTTGGAACCAAAACCAATACGAGTCAAAAACATCTTCATCTGAGCCGGCGTGGTATTCTGGGCCTCATCCAGAATAATAAAGGCGTTATCCAACGTGCGCCCCCGCATGTAAGCCAAAGGCGCTACCTCAATCAGTCCCTTCTCTGCATTGTGAAGATAGCTTTCCGCTCCCATAATCTGATATAAGGCGTCATAAAGGGGCCGCAGATAGGGATCAATCTTACTCTGCAAATCCCCTGGCAGAAACCCCAGCTTCTCTCCGGCTTCAATCGCCGGTCTGGTCAGAATGATCCGTCCCACCTCTCCGTCTTTAAACGCCTGAATCCCCATAGCCATAGCCAGGTAGGTCTTTCCTGTCCCGGCCGGTCCTATGCCAAAGACCACCATCTTCTGACGAATCGCATCCACATACGCCTTCTGGCCCATGGTTTTTGGCTTTACCGGCTTTCCGTTTACGGTCCTGCAGATAATGTCTTTGTCAATCTCCAAAATCTGGCTGTCGCTTTCCGAAAAGGATAGGGCCAGGGCATAGTCTACATTCTGCTGAGTAATCACATTTCCACGTTTAGACAGCTCAATCAGATTGCCAAACACGCTTTTGGCCTTTCTTATCATTTCTTCCGGCCCAATGATCTTTAAGCTCCCATCCCGGGACACCATGGTTACATGAAGCGTCCGCTCCATTTTTTTTACATATTCGTCAAACTGACCACATACATTTTTTTCATGCTCTGCCGGAATATCAATCATCGTTTCTACTATACTCATCTTCTATCTGTCGTCTCCTCATTTTCCAAAGGAATCTGCCCCATGTCCGCCACAGGACTCTGGGCGGCAATCATCTCCTGGGCAGCCACCCTTCCCTCTATGATATAGAAAGATCCATTCTCTGATATTTTAACATTATTTTCAATAATTTGTACCCCTTTTTCCATTAAATTTTTTAAATATTGCTCCTGTAATTGCTCTGACACGGCCTGAATCTCTTCTTCGGTATACAAACGCTCGTAAACAATATACTCCTCCCCTTTGATCTGTTCAAAATAAACCGGAAGATAGAAGTCCTGAAAGAAACAGAGCTGACTGCTTTCAGACACAAATCTCCAGGGGTTTTCGCCTCTTAAAGGCATGACAAACCGCAGCTGGTAAGGCCCTATGCGAATCCCTGCTCCCAGCCGTTTTCTCCCTGTGTTTACTGAAATGGCGTGAAGCTTTGGGATTTCTGTCTGGTATCCATATTCGGTCTGTGCATAAATGTCCGCATCTGCATGAACGTAATCCGTTCTGACAACCTCCCCATTATCATTCATAACAGAAAGTTTCGAGGATACCAAGAGCTGGCCTTCCTCCACCTGGCTTCCAATCATTACCGCCGCCTTCCCTCTTCTTACAATCATTTTCGTGACGATTCCTGCTCTTTTTGCCACCAAATCACAAGGAGCCTCGTCTTTTTGGGGAACAGAAAAAAGAACTTCATTCTCTTTTATTTTTATCAAAAGTCTGGTTCCAGATACTCTGGCAGACACCCAGGTAATTTCCGGAAAACGGCTTCGAATCCCCTCCTCCAGCTTTTCACAGGAAATTTTTTCCTTTCTCATTCCATAACAGATTCCCTCTTCTTCCAAATATTTAAGAAGGGTATCCCTGGTATAACGGTTATTTCCCTCAAAAGAGATGTTCCATACAAACAGGGAGAAAAGATACAAAATCAGAAAGAAGGAACACATTCCCAAAGCCAATCCCACTCTTTTTTTGTTTCTTCGTAAAAAAAAAGGAAATCCCAGTCTGTCAACAACCCTGATACGCACATTTGCTTTCCGCGCCAGGGGTCTGATCTTATAAAAGGCCGGCAAAGTAATACAGCAAATGACCCCGTCCTTTTCTGGCTTTAATTCCCACAACTCGATTTGATTGGCACTGCAAAGATTTAAAAAACGTTCTGAAAAAAAGCCGGATATACGGACCCGCAAGAATCCTCTTGTCCAGCGTTTGAAAAAAAGCATCCATTCCACCGTCCCTTTGGTCAACTTTCCATGAAGACAAGTCCGATTTGTCCTGCAATCAACATCTCTTCTTTGGTATAGTATTCAATCCTCAGCCGTTTTCCCTGAACCACGATTTTACAGGTTTTGGCCTGAAGCTTGATTTCCTCTTCCTGAAAGCTGACAATTCGATGATAATTTTCAATGTACACCTTCTGTCTTCCCGTTATCGTAATCACCGGCTCCCCGGGAATCACATCCTTTGGAATGCTCAGGGCAGACGCTGTGTTGTCTCTGACAGTTCTTAACATATTCCGGCTTCCGGCTCTTTTATTTATTGTAATCTTATGCCTCTGAAAACGAAAAAAGTCCTCAATCTTCTGATTGAGGACTTGCCAAACTTCTCAAGAATTAGTTGTACTTACGCTTCCTTGCGGCTTCAGACTTCTTTTTACGTCTTACGCTTGGCTTTTCGTAATGCTCTCTTTTGCGAATCTCCTGCTGAATACCAGCCTTTGCGCAGTTTCTTTTGAATCTGCGTAAAGCGCTGTCTAATGATTCATTATCCTTAACGATCACGTTTGACATAGCTCACACCTAACCTCCCTCCAGTTGTGTACTTGTGCATAATACAACTGTTTGGGTATTTTATAGCACTGAAGTAATTATAGCATAAAATTGCCATTCGTCAACTGATTTTTTCATAGATTTCCAAATTTTTTAAAACGAGGCAGGGAAGTCTCATCAGGAATGAATCTGCTCTTGCAATACTTCTTTTACTTTCTCAAGAGCTTTTTCTACGCCTGCCGGATTCTTTCCTCCTGCCTGGGCCATATTGGGGCGTCCGCCGCCGCCCCCGCCCACTAATCCTGCGATGGCTTTAATCAGATTTCCTGCGTGAGCGCCCTTTTTTAGGGCTCCGTCTGTGGCTGTAGCCATCAGATTTACCTTTCCCTCCAAAACAGAGGCAATGACGATGACGCCTTCTCCCAGCTTTTCCTTCATCTGATCTCCCAGATTCCGAAGGCCGTTCATATCCACGTCAGCCACCTTCACAGCCAGCGCTTTTACTCCGTTGACTTCTATCACCTGACTCATCACGTCGCCCAAGGCGTCGTTTGCCAGTCTGCTCTTTAATTTTTCGTTTTCTGAATGGAGAGCTTTCAGCTCTTCCAGCATAGACTCAATTTTCCTGGTCAGTTCCACAGGAGTTGTCTTGGCGGTTTTGGCCGCCTTGTGAAGCTCTTCTTCTGTGTGCTGGTAGTAAGCCATAAGCCCGTCTCCGGTCAGGGCCTCGATTCTGCGGACATTGGCCGCGATGCCTGTCTCAGAGAGGATCTTAAAGGCAGTAATCGCACTTGTATTGGCTACATGGGTACCGCCGCAAAGCTCCACAGAGAAATCCCCCATCTTCACCACACGAACCTTCTCGCCGTACTTTTCTCCAAACAGCGCCATAGCGCCAGATTTTTTTGCCTCCTCCAGGCTCATCTCCTGGGTCTCAACAGGAAGAGAAGCCTTGATTTCCTCATTTACCAGATTCTCAACCTTCCTTATCTCCTCTGGAGTCATGGCAGAGAAGTGGGTAAAGTCAAAGCGGAGTCTTCCTCTGTCCACATAGGAGCCTGCCTGCTCCACATGGTCTCCCAAAACCGTTCTGAGAGCCTTCTGAAGAAGGTGGGTAGCGCTGTGATTCTTGCAGGTATCCTGGCGGTTCTGACCACAGACCTTTAAGGTCACAAGATCGCCGCTTTTCAACATGCCAGAAGTCATGACGCCTACATGGCCCACCTTTCCTCCTTGCAGGTGAATGGTATCTTTTACCTCAAAGGATCCGTTTTCATTCTCAATCACGCCCACGTCCGCCTGCTGGCCGCCCATGGTTCCGTAAAATGGAGTCTCCTCCACAAGAATGGTTCCGCTTTCTCCGTCAGTTAACGCTTCCACTATGCTCTCTTCTGTAGTCAACACAGAGATATTAGACTGATGAATCAAACGGTCGTATCCCACAAATCTCGTGGTGATATCAGCGGGAATAGACTGGTATACCGTCACGTCCGCCCCCATATAGTTGGTGGTTTTCCTGGCCTTTCGCGCCTTCTCCCTCTGCTCCTTCATAGCAGACTGGAAGCCTTCCTCATCCACGCCAAAGCCCTTCTCCTCTAAAATCTCTAAAGTCAAATCCATAGGAAACCCATAAGTATCATACAGCTTAAACGCATCGCTGCCAGAGAGAATCGTCTTGTTCTCCTCTACCAATTTCTGCTCCATATCGCCTAAAATGGATAGTCCCTGGTCAATCGTCTTATTAAATTTTTCTTCCTCTTCGGCCAGAACCTTTAAAATCATGACCTTCTTCTCTTCCAGCTCTGGATATCCGTCCTTTGACAAGGCGATGACGGTCTTGCTTAGGTCAGCCATAAACCGCCCCTCAATTCCAAGGAGACGGCCATGACGGGCAGCACGGCGAAGAAGGCGCCTAAGTACGTATCCGCGCCCTTCATTGGACGGCATAATTCCATCGGAAATCATAAATGTACAAGATTTTACATGGTCTGCAATAATCCTGAGGGAGACGTCCTTTTTCTCGTCTGCCTGATAGCTGGTATGTGCCAGAGCGCACACAGCATCCATCAAAGCTCTGTTGGTGTCTATAGTAAACAGAGAATCCACATCCTGTACCACCATAGCCAGACGCTCCAGCCCCATGCCTGTGTCAATATTTTTTTGCTTTAACTCTGTGTAGTTTCCATGTCCGTCGTTCTCAAACTGGGTGAACACATTGTTCCAGACCTCCACAAAACGGTCGCATTCACATCCCACCGTACAATCTGGCTTTCCACATCCGTATTTTTCCCCACGGTCATAGTAGATTTCTGAACAAGGGCCGCATGGTCCGGCTCCGTGCTCCCAGAAGTTGTCCTCCTTTCCAAAACGGAAAATCCGATTTGGCGCCACGCCGATTTCCTTATTCCAGATCTCAAAAGCCTGGTCGTCCTCCAGATAGACAGAAGGATATAAACGATCCGCCTCAAGCCCTATGACCTCTGTCAGAAACTCCCATGACCAGTGAATGGCCTCTGTCTTAAAATAATCGCCAAAGGAGAAATTGCCCAGCATCTCAAAAAAGGTGCCATGGCGGGCAGTTTTTCCGATATTCTCAATATCGCCGGTGCGGATACACTTCTGACAGGTGGTCACGCGTTTCCTTGGCGGAATCTCCTGCCCTGTAAAATATGGCTTTAACGGCGCCATACCAGAATTGATTAACAGAAGGCTGTTGTCGTTGTGAGGAACCAACGAGAAGCTTTTCATGGCCAGATGGCCTTTGCTCTCAAAAAATTCCAGAAACATCCTTCTTAACTCGTTTACACCATAGTTTTTCAAAATAGTTGTCCTCCGCGCCTACTTGGTTGTCTTTTTGTCTGTGTTGTGAACACCAGAATTGGCATCTTTGTGATCACGGTATTTCTTTCCACATATAATCCCAGCCCATGCAATCCCGATAAAGATCACAAATTTAATCAGATTTTGTAATAAACTTGCAAATATTGCCGCCATGATTGATTCCTCCATCTATTTCTCTTCTTTTTTAACTAAAAATGGTCCATTCTATCCTACCATAAGAGCCTGAATTTATCAAGAGCGTTTACTCCTCTTCCATCAGCATAAGCTCCATATAACGGCTTAACGTCAGCTTGTCTGGCTTATTGATGATGACGAGAATGTAGGCATAAAACGCATCTAAAAAAGTGAACATTTCATAAACCACAAGCTCAAATGCCTTTCTTACCAACTCCAGATTTTTCCCCACAACCGGAAGGCGGTACTGGTAAAAAATAAGTCCCTGCTCGTCCATGCCCAAATGTCCAAAGGTGGCCGCACGGTTCAATTCCATGATTTTCACACTTAGGACTTCCTTTAAGGCCAGATCCACATTCTTTGCCGCAGCCAGAAAAATCTGCAGAATCTCCTCCTCCCCTGTGGCCATATAAGGGACAAAAGAAATCTGGCCCAAAGCCTTCCACTCCTCTCTGTCTCCGATGTTTTTGATAACAAAATGTACCATCGCTTCGGCCGGCTCTGTTTCCATTCCATTCTTTATAAGATACCTCTCCAGTTCTGTAAGAACCTGGTCTTTCCACTCCATTCCATTCCTCCCTTACGTGACGGCGTTTCCTCTGGCCATTATCGCTTCCCTCCGTTTTGCCATAATCTCCTGTCGGGTCAATCGCTTGCCTAGTTTTTTTTCATAAAAGTCAGTGCCCCTGATTCCTTTTACAACACGGGTAAAGTTTGTATCATAATCGATTCCTTTTATCTCAATCCCATGGCGCAGATCCTTTTTCCAGTCTCCGTTATAACCTATTTTCTTCTGAATATCCTTCAGTTTAATATTTTTGTATTTCGCCTTGTCTCTGTAACCTAATCCTTCCATAGCCGTATCCACGTCTGGATCTGGGTGAAGAATGGAACGTCTCATAGCTCTGTGAACATTGATGCTGTCTGTAACCTTTATGGCAGTATACAAGCTATCCTTGTCATTTAAACCTGTAACATTGGCCAGAAGAAGGTTAAAATCATCCTCAGAAATGAGTTTGTCATCATAGTTAATTCCACCCAGGATTTCAGGTGAATTTAATACCTCTTTTTTGCGGGAAGCACGTCTGACGGCGCCAGCGATGAGTTTTGTCAAGAATCCTGTCACAAAGGTGATTCCTGTTGCCACAAGGCCGCCTAGACCTGTGAGAGCAAATGCCATGGAAACTCCGCCCATAGCTGCTTTTACGAGTCCATTAATTTGCTGGATTTCTTTTTCTACAGCTGCATCCTCCAAAACTCTTCCATATAGCTTCTGGCCCATAGATTGTTTTTTGGCGGCATATTTACGTTTTTCTCCTTTATCAACTCCCGCCATAATGCCTTCTATTAATCCGCTTCCAATATTCAATCCGCTGGATACTGCTCCCAGCGCAGACATACTGCTCTCGCCAAGGAGCTCAAAAGAAAGAACCTTCAAATTTCCCCACACAGATTCATGCAAAAAAGTGGGAATTATACCAGAGTGAGAAAGTTTAAACAGCATATTCATACCCAGTGAAAGGCCTTTTAAAAGCTCAAGCATACCAGAGTATATTAGATAGCCCTGATAGCCTGTCATGCTGCAGTCTCCGGTCTTTTTCGACCTTCTTCCCTGTTTGAGGCGTTCGATTCCTGCATACTCAAATCCGGCGTTCAAGATTTTCAGTCCGAGAAATTTTGACACATTGACAAAACCAGAGCCAATGCCGCCCCAAAACAACATTGCGCTGCTGGCCTTTAAAGGGCTTAAAGGCCCCATTTTCTCTGGATTATCTTCAGCAAAATTCGCGCCTGTAGCCTCAATCCGCAAAGCCTCTTGTAAAATCTCCGAGGATATCCGCTCTAAGTCAATCTCATCCCCATCCAGGATCTGCTCCATTAACTGACCAATTTGGGTTTGTACTCCCATCTCCTCCAGCTTGTCTTTTATCTCCTGAATCTTCGTTCGCAGTTCTTCTTTGGGTAATTCTGGATTCACCTGTTCTGGAATTTGAAAATCGCCGTAATTCTCATCATACGTCAAATATTCCATCAGGTTGTCAGAATTTACATACTGGAAAATTTCTCGCTGTTTTAAGGCGGTTACAATTTTCTGCTCTTCTGTTAATAATTTCGTTTCATCTTCATCATACTCCACAGACTCAAATAATTCATCCTCTGGCTCCTCCAGATACAGTTTTCCATTTACATAGATTCCCCGTCCGCTTTTGGTTCCATCTTTTGAAGGCACCAGAAGCAGATCCGCAGCAAGTACCTGTTCCTGGGCTTTGTCGCTCCGTTTTTCTAAATCTGTTTTTTCCTGTTCCAGTTTTTTCTTCTCGGCAAAAAGCCTCAGGTTTTCGGTCATCCGATCTGTCCCAATGCGGTCTTTTTCGGCGTCCAACAAAAGTTCGCTCTCTTCCTTCTGTCTTAAAACCTCTTCCTTTAGGGTAACCGCCCGCTGAGTAAGTTCTCTTTGCTGCCTGTTTGTATTTTCATGACGGCTGGCAATATTTTGAAGCTCTTGAACCTGACCGTCTATCTGGGCTTTGGCTTTCTCCCATTTTTCGCCGTTTTTAGTCATCTTTGCAGTACTGTTCTGAATCACATTTTTCTGTCTCTGAATCCGTGTATCTGCAAAATATACGTTCTCCAAAGTGCGTCGTCTATACAGAATTTCTCTCAGTGTTTCCCTGGCTTCTGTTCTTTTTTTAAGGATTTTTTTGTCCTTCTCCCTGATAGAACTGCTTTTTAAAAAAAACTTTTTCATCTGCTTTCCAGACTGCTTGTACTCCCTGGAAAGAGCTTTCAATTCCCATTTTAGATAGGCGGCCCGTTCCAAGTTGTGTATCTCTTCCTCCTGCTTCTCTTCAAGGGCCTTCCCGCTTGCTGAAATCCTGTCATAGATCTCCATGACTGCGCTGCCTTCTTCTCCAGATTCAGCGATACTGCCATTGATCTGCTGAATCCTTCCGTCTTTTTCTCCAATCTGTGTCTGATATTCTTGTTGAAGCTTTGAAATAATCGTTCTCTGGAACGCCTGCTCCTCCTGTTCCTGGTAATCCCCGCGCTCTTCATACATCTCTGACTTGTGTTTGGCCACAGGACCTCTGCCTGTGTAGGTATGGTATTGGGCGTCTCCCTGCCCAATTCCGATCTCTTCTTGGTCTTCTAGCTCTTCTTGCACTTGTCCTTCACCGGGTCCTAATGCCGCGTCATTTGGAGCATCCCCGTCTGCGTTTCCAACCGCTTCTGGCTCCTCCGCTTCTGGCTCCTCCTCAGCTACCACCTCCACATTCATCAACTCTTCAGGAAGTTCAGGGAGAGGCTCCCCTTCCTCATTTTCCAGTCCCTGATTTTGATACAGGGCTCTCAGCCTTTCAGGCACCTGAGCTCTGAACCGCCCAATCGCTCTGACTCTGGCCATTGTCTCCTCAGCGACAGCGCGATCCTTTGGTGTGTCCAGATCATTATCCGATATTAAGATCTCCTGTCCAACTCTGGGTGCTCTTCTCATTTCTCCTCCTTTGTAACTCCCCCTTTTGCTACTTTAAAAATCCGTTGACAATCTGGGCTACCGCCTCTTCCTCAGTCAGCCCCAGGGTCATCAGTTTCACAATCTGCTCGCCTGCGATTTTCCCGATAGCCGCCTCATGAATCAGAGCCGCCTCCACATGGTTAGCCGTAATCTTTGGTATGGCGCCGATCTTTGCGTTATCCATAATGATGGCGTCGCATTCGGAATGTCCTGCGCACTTGGCATTTCCGTTAATCTCCGCAATAAATACCTGCTTAGAATCCTCCTTTGCCACAGATCTGGAAATTACGTTGGCGCTGGAATCGTTTCCGTTTAGATTTACCACAAATTGGCTCTCTGCATACTGGGTTCCATGAGTCAAAAGCCGCTCCCTGATCACCAGTCTAGCCCCAGCCGCCAAATCCGCTTTTGTGCTTCTTTTAGTAGAATCCACTCCCTTAATCTGCACCATCTCCATCTCCATGTAGCTGTTCTCCTCCATGGTAACCTCTGTGCCCGGATCCATGATGCGCTTTCCTTTTCCGTCCCCTGCTCCATAATGCTTTTCCACATATTTAACCTTGGCGTTCTTCCCCACAAAAAAACGATGAAGACCATCATGTTTGGAATCCTGGTCTCCTCCATTGTGAATGCCGCAGCCAGCCACAATGACCACATCGGAATCATCTCCAATATAGAAATCATTGTACACCATCTCCGACAGCCCGCTTTTGCTAAGAACCACAGGAATGTGAACGCTCTCCTTTTTTGTTCCGGGCTTAATGCGGATATCAATTCCCGTTTTGTCCTCCTTGGAAACAATCTCAATATTGGCAGAGTTCACCCTGTCTGCAAGCTGGCCGTCGGCTCTGATATTATAGGCGCCTGCAGGCACTTCGTGAAGGTCTGCCACTTCCTTAAGAAGCTGAAGCTGAAGCTGATCAATATTTGCAAAATCCGCCATCCTATTTCTCCCCCTTATAAAACATATTACATGCATCCACTGCGGAGGTGGTTCCTAACAGTGTGGGAAGCACCTGGTCCTTTTTTCCCTGAGTCTTGATCTTTCCGTCCGCAATCACCACAATCTCGTCCGCAATGTTTAAAATCCGCTCCTGGTGAGAGATAATCAGGACCGAGCCCTGAGTTGTCTCCCGCATTCGCTCAAATACAGAAATCAAATTCTGAAAGCTCCACAGATCAATCCCTGCTTCCGGCTCGTCAAATACAGAAAGTTTCGTGCCTCTGGCAAGAACTGTGGCGATTTCAATCCGTTTTAATTCCCCGCCGGACAGACTGGCGTTTACTTCTCTGTTGATATAGTCCTTGGCGCACAGTCCCACTTCTGACAAATACTGGCACGCCTGGGCAGCAGAAAGATTTTTCTTTGCCGCCAGCCGGATTAGATCCAAAACCTGAACTCCCTTAAACCGCACCGGCTGCTGGAAGGCATAACTGATTCCCAGATTCGCCCTCTCTGTGATTCCCATTCTGGTTATATCCGTCCCGTCAAAAGTAATCGTCCCTTCCGTAGGCTGCTCGATTCCGGCAATCAGCTTTGCAAGGGTGGATTTCCCCCCGCCGTTTGGTCCTGTAATCACCACGAATTTGTGGTCTTCTATGGATAAATTTAAATTTCGGATAATTTCCTTTTCTCCTTTATCCTCCTGTACCCCAAAGGATAAGTTCTTTAATGAAAGCATCTGTATTCTCCTTTATTCGTTGGAATGTATCTGAACTGTTATTGTCTGTTTTTTTATACGTTTTATTCTTCCGTATCAGATTCTTCTTTTACAGTCTCCTCCACGATTTCAATCTTGATTCCGCTGATTTTTGCTTCTGTAGAGTTTAAATCCGCTGTGGTATTGTCTGTAGTACTCTCAAGTTCAGCCTCTTTTTGTGTCGTACTGGCTGTCTCTGACTCTTTGGCCGTTTCAGAGCTTTCGGCTTTTGCAGTTGACGGCTCCTTAGCCTCTTTTGTCGCCAGCGAATCCATTTCTTCTTCTGATTCCTTTATCTGGCTCTCTTCCTCTTCAATCTCCATCAGAGGAACATCCAGCAGTGTGGCTGCGCCGTAAATACTGGGATAATATCCATCCTGATCTATGATTTCTATGTTTCTCCATCCCACTTTAAACCGATACGCTTTTCCGGTCCGAATCTGGCTAAACACCTGCGCGCCAGTAAATCTTCCATCTAAAGAGGTATCCGTCACCTCAAAGGTCTGGGCAGACAGTTCCTCTCCTTCTTGATTAAGTGGGTAAACCTCAATGAGATAAACTTTTTCGCTTCCATTTTCCCCGTTGTCTCTCATGGTGGTACTCTTTTTCACCACCTGGGCCTCCACCTGCCACGGATCTCCCTGTTTCCCATGGCGCTTGATTCTTCCCAAAAAGCCAAACAGAACAAATACCAAAATTATAATTACACCCCAAATTAAAGCCATTTTAATATGATGATCTGTCTCTTTCATAAGATCTCTTCCTCCCTGCTCCTCCTTGTGCTTAAAAAATCATATCGCTTTCATTTTATCACACCATGACATATACTTCCAGTATTTTTTCTTACCCAGGAATCTTGCCCTGCCATAAAAAGGGAAGTATAATTATTTATAAAATAGTTCAGCCAGTGGGAACCGCATGAAGGAAAATCATGCTCGCATGAATTTTCCTTTATCGGTTTCCACTGAGGGAGCGCCCGTTTATGAGCAAAGTTAGCTGCATAAGCAGCGGGGAGTGCCGTTAGGCACGGCTTTGCGAATGGCGCGGGCTGAACGAACGGTAAATTTTATCCTGAAAATTTTTAAATTTACCATAAATTTACCTTGTTCCCCCGTATCGTAAGTACAAGGCTGAAGCAAAAGAGGATATTTCTATGACTGATCAAAGGTTTGAAGAACAAATTCGCCAAATCTGCAGGAACAACCGAGAGGGGCTGCGCACAATTTATGAGGATTACTGCCCCATGATTTTCTCTGTCATTTCCGACATTCTGAAGAACCGGCAGGATGCAGAGGATGTGACCTCTGAATTTTTTATCCATCTTTGGGATATTGCAGATACATACAAACCAGGAAGAGGCCATCGGGCGTGGATGATCACCATAGCCCGCAATATGGCAATCGACTATTTACGAAAGCGAAATCGGGAAACGCCGTCTGCAGAAATTCCGGATTATCTGCTGAAAAAGCATTTTGCCGAAGAGCAAATCTGCCACAAACTCAGCCTTGAACAAGCCCTTATGACATTAAAAGAGGAGGAACGACAGATTGTCAATTTAAAAATCATGGGAGAACTGACCTTCCGGGAAATCGCATCACTGCTGAAAAAGCCTCAGGGCACAGTGGCCTGGTGTTATAGAACAGCAATCAGGAAATTAAGGGAGGTGCAGTCATGAAAAAAGAATCCATGTTAAAGCAGGAGTACAGAGATTTAAAATGTCAGAACACCCCCATGCTTTGGGACCGGATTGAAACAAACTTAAAAGAACACCCTGAAAGAATCATGAGAAATGCAGATAAAACGACTCCCCAAAGCCAATGGCGGACCTTTTCTATTGCAGGAGCTGCGGCCGCATTTTTACTTGTCATCTCCCTGCCATGGCATGTATCCAGGCTCCGCTCCAATTCTTCTGGCACAGAAGAAAAAAGCTATTACCAATATGAATCAACTCAGCCGGTAAGTCAGGAAACGGACTCTGAAACAACACAAAAAAATCAAGATTTTACTTCTCAGGGCGTCCTCTATTACAGCCAGCTCAATCTGACAGAATATGAATCTCTGTCTCTTCCTACTGGGGCAGTCACAGTCTCAGAGGACAGCGCTTATTTTTCAGAAGCATTGTTAAGGGATACACAGCTTTTATGTCTGGGAACTGTGGCCTCTGTCACTTTAGAAACCAATGAAAACCAGCAGACTGCCTTTTTAGTCTATGATGTGGTGGTTGATTCTGTAAATTATTCTGAAGATTATGTCACAGACCTGACAAGGCTCACTATAAAAAGCCCCATTGTGAGAGCCATTGGCCAGAAAAATGAAATCCTGTATCAGCTTCAAAAAGGGGAAACCTATCTCCTTCCCTTAAAAAAGCAGGCTGAATCATGGGAACTTCTCTTTCCATTTGCACCTCAGATTCAAAAGACAGAAGATGGAGCCTATCTGTTCCATTCTGGTTACAACAGCTTGATTGACGACCAGACCTCTGTGGTTGTAATGGACCAGGAAGGGAGCAATGATTTTTACTATGACAGAATGCTTTTACGAAATGACGATACCTTTCTTTCAGACTATCTCTCGTTGATTATGCATTAAAAGGAGGAAATGATTATGAAGAAAAATTTGAACTGGGTCCAGAAAGGACTTTGCTTTTTGACAACTGCCACACTGCTTTCTGGATGTGGCGCTCCGCCCAAAAGCGCTGAAAGCGGAGGAGGAATGGCGGCTGGAACCACGGCAGCAGAGACCTGGGCTGTAACTGGAGAAGGAGCCGACATGGATATTTTCTATGAAGGCGAGGCAGGCCTTGTTTCAGGCGGTTCGTCCATGACTATGAAGTACGATATTGCCTATGGAAGTGAAGATTTCAACACAGAAGAATACAGCTATATTTCAGAAAACGGCTACAAATCTGTGGCGGAGGAACCCTTGTCCACCTTCTCCATTGATGTGGACACAGCCTCTTACAGCAATCTTCGCCGTTACATTCATTCTGGACAGGAGATTCCACCAGACGCCATACGGATTGAAGAAATGCTGAACTATTTCAGCTATGATTACCCAGAGCCCCAAAAGGAGGAACCGTTTTCTGTCACCACAGAATACTCTGATTGCCCCTGGAATGAAGATAGCAGGCTTCTCTTGATTGGACTCAAGGCAAAAGAAATCGACTTTTCAAGGCGTCCTGCTTCCAATTTAGTATTCCTTTTGGATATTTCCGGCTCTATGTATTCGAACGACAAACTGCCTCTGGTGCAGAAAGCGTTTACCATGCTTGCAGAAAATCTGACAGAAAAGGACAGAGTCTCCATTGTCACCTATGCAGGCTACGAATCTGTAGTTTTGGACGGCGTGCCTGGTAATCAAACTGCTAAAATCGCCGCCGCTTTAAGCGATTTGGAAGCCGGCGGCTCCACTGCTGGGGCAGCAGGGATTGAAAAGGCCTATTCGCTGGCGGAAAAAAATTTTATTTCCGGCGGCAACAACCGGGTGATTCTGGCTACAGACGGAGACTTAAACGTAGGGATCAGCAGTGAAGGCGACCTAACCAGATTGATTCAGGAAAAAAAGAAAAGCGGCGTCCATCTTTCCGTCATCGGCGTAGGCACAGGCAACTTAAAGGACAACAAAATGGAAGCTCTGGCAGATAACGGAGACGGAAATTATCACTACATCGACACCATTTTCGAGGCAAAAAAAGTACTGGTAGACGAAATGGGCGGTACGTTGATTACCGTGGCAAAAGATGTAAAGATTCAGGTGGAATTTAACCCCAAATACGTGTCCGGTTACCGTTTGGTCGGATATGAAAACCGCCTTTTAAATCAAGAAGATTTCAATAATGACAAGGTAGACGCCGGCGAGATCGGTTCCGGCCATTCGGTCACTGCCCTTTATGAAATCATCCCTGCAAAAGGCATGGATTCTGGTTCAGAATCTACGTTAAAATATCAGACTTCTCAAAAAAATCTGGTGGACAGCACAGAGCTTCTTACTGTAAATCTGCGCTATAAAGCGCCAAACGGCAATAAGAGCACTCTTTTGTCCTATCCGGTAGAGGCAGATAGCTACCAGACAGAATTATCCGAAAACCTGGCTTTTGCCTGTGCCGTAGCAGAATTTGGCATGGTACTGCGAGACAGTGAAAACAAAGGAAACGCCACCTTCGACACGGTTTTAGCCCTGGCAGAGCCTTGTATCCATGCAGATACAGACGATTACAAAAAAGAATTTTTAAGTTTGGTGGAAATGGCTAAAGAGCGGTGAAGCGTAACCACTAAAAGCTCTGGAGGATTCATCACACGTACCAAAAAATGATTTCCCAGCCCCCTGCTTACAATCAAATCTTTTCCGTTTTCCCGGAAATGTCCGCCGTCATACTTCGGAAAGAACGTTACATCTGGAGACAGCAGCCCTCCTTTTCCGGGAATTCGGATAATACCGCCGTGAACATGTCCAGACAGCGTCAAATCCGCTCCCCAGTCTCGATAGGCTGGATAGTACAAAGGATTGTGAGCCAAGAGAATAGAATAGCCTGTGTCATCCAAAGGGCCCAGCCTCTTTCTCACATCAGAAACAGAAAGTTCCATGTCTTTTTTATACTCTTTTAATGGGTCTTTATAATAAACCATCGGAAGCTGAAGACCATAAAGTTTCACAGAAGCGCCGTGATGTGACAAAATGCAGCTTTGATTTTCCAGCACGACGACTCCAAGGCTTTTAAGGCCCGCCAAAAGCAGGTCCAGTTTCTTTTTGCTCATCTCCTGTTCATGATTTCCCAAAACACAGTAAACTGGATAGTAACGGCAAATCTGGCGGCATAAATCCAGAAGATGGGGAATCGAGCCAAAAGAATAATCCGCCATATCTCCAGTCATCACAACCAGATTAGGATTTGTCTGACGGATTTTCTGTATCAGCTTCCTATGGTTTTGCCCATAAACAGCTCCGTGAAGATCGGATAAATGGGTGATTCTGTAATTGTCAAATTCAGCAGGGAGCTTCCTGGAATGAACCGTATAAAATACTGTCTTAAACATGCTGTTCTTCTTTCCTTTTCCTTCTTATTTATGTCGAACTACCTCAAACCGTTCCAGTTGAACCTGCTCTTCTTTTCGGATTCCGGCTTTTTCTTTTGCTATGGCGATCTGGTCCTCTATGGTGTCGATCCCCTCCAGATTAGGCAAAAGGAGACCTCGTCGATGCCCTCTCGTCACAATCACACCATATCGTTTCACATCAAGCTCCTTTAGAGAGTCGATCGCTTCTGCCTCTCCCAGCACATCCACATGAATGATCAGTTTATCCAATTCCGCTGTCTCAATCGGAGTAAATCTTGGGTCACGGATGGCGGCGGTTATAGCGTTTGATAAAATCTCCCCAGCAATACAGGACTTGGCAGGCCGAATGGTCCCCATGCAGCCCCGAAGGCGGTCTTCCTCTTTTATAGAGACAAAGACTCCTGCTTTTTGCCGATACATTTCTCTGGGAAGGTTTTCTGGAATTTCTATCTCTTTTCCAGTCCTTATATACTCTTCAATCGATCTGCGGGCAAGTTTCACATAAGGGTCCTCTGTCTCTCTCTGCTTTGCCACAAGCTGTCTCACCCTTTGTTCATACTGTTCCCCGAAATTACGGCTTTCCTCCCTGTCCCCTGCCTCATAGGCACAGACGCCATATCCCACTCCAAAAGGTCCCTCATAAGAAAGCCTCTGAGGCTTTACATGGACTCGGTCGAAAGCTCCGGCCAGAATCAAAAATGAGCCATGACCGCACTCCCCTGCTTTTTGACAAAATTCTTCAGAACACTCCAAAAGCTCTCGAAAAGCGCCTTTTTCCATCAGTTTCATGATCATTTCATCATATGCGGGCCCTTCCTCTCGAAATCCATAAGGTCCGTCTTTTGTCAGATAATGAGACAAATCTCCACTGCCAATTACCACGGTTTTTCGTTCTGAATCTTTGGCGGTTTGCTGAATCATCATTCCCAGTTCATAATGTTTTAAAAAGGACAATCCAGACAATCCAATTCTTACCAGTCGATACTTTGTCCAGTATTGGTTCACAAAATACAGAGGAACCATCGTCCCATGGTCTAAATACGAAACTTGTTCCCCTTTTGTTCCAGCAGGAAAATGGGATTTGGAAGCCAGATTACACAATTTCTCCACAAACTCTTTCTCATACTCTGCTTCCACAGCCACCTGTCTTGCCCCAAACTGCCTAAAATCCCCTCTTGCGCCAGCTCCGGGAGAGATATGAAAATAATCTGCATACATGACCTGATGGGGAGACAAAAGAACAATCGTTTCCGGCTGAAGTTCTTTGATCCTTTGTCCAATTTGGTGGTATGCTTTTATCGTCTTCTGAATCTTTTTCTCCTGTCCCCTGCCAATTTCCGGTATGGCTAAAGGCGGATGTGGAACCATAAATCCCGCTAAAATCCCCATAATCCTCTCCGTTTCTATAGATAAAAAAAGACCCAGCCAGCAAATTTGCTGACCGGGCCTTTCTTTTTTCTTATTCTTTCAGAATTTTAAAGCTTTGGCTTACTTGCCTGCCATCTGCTTCTCCTGAGCCTCAATCATCTTTTTAACCATATATCCGCCCACAGAACCATTCTGTGCAGAAGTCAGATTTCCGTTATAACCGTTGGTTAACGGCACACCCAGCTCACTTGCTACTTCCATTTTGAATTTGTCCATTGCTTCTCTTGCTTCTGGTACATTTGTTGTGTTAGAAGATTTGTTTGACATATAAAACGCCTCCTTGTTCTTCAAATGATTTGTTTTCTTGCTACACTCCTATTATGTGCCTGCAAAAAAATAATACACTAGAAGGTTCTGCGTAATCTGTCATTTTCTAGCAAATCCTATAAATTCAATTTTTCATAACTTTTCTGTAAATAAGAGTCCAGACGTTGCTTTAATTCCTGATGGGACTCTTTCTCAAGCTCACAGTCTTCCTCTAATAGAAGATTCACCTCTTCTGACACAGTTTTCAACAAATTTGCATCTGTAAAAATATCTGCAAGCTGAAACTCCATCTCTCCGCTTTGACGAAGACCAAAAATATCTCCCGGTCCCCTCAGCTTTAAATCCTCGGAAGCAATATAAAATCCATCGTTGGAACGATTCAAAATATCCAAACGCTTCTGAGTTCCATCTTGATCTCCACAGTTGATCATAATGCAGTAAGATTGGTGCTCTCCCCGCCCCACTCTGCCCCGAAGCTGATGAAGCTGGGCCAGTCCAAAGCGTTCTGCGTTCTCAATCATGATCACAGTAGCATTGGGAACATCCACACCGACTTCAATCACCGTGGTAGATACCAAAACTTTAATCTCTCCTGCGGCAAACTGCTCCATAATCTGATTCTTTTCCTTGGCCTTCATCTTTCCATGAAGGTAAGAAATGGAAATGTGAGGAAGCATTTCCTTTAATGTTTTGGAGTAATCCAGCACATTTTCCGCCTCGATCATCTCACTTGCCTCAACCATGGGACAGATCACGTAGGCCTGACGCCCCATAGCCACCTGTTTGTCAATAAAGTCATACGCTTTTTTCCGAAAACCGCTGTCCACCACACAATTCTTAATAGGAAGGCGATTGGAAGGCAGCTCGTCAATCACGGAAATATCCAGATCTCCATACAAAATAATGGCTAATGTCCTGGGAATCGGCGTGGCACTCATCACAATCACATGAGGCCGCTGTCCCTTATTTCCCAACAGCTCTCTCTGCCCCACACCAAACCGATGCTGTTCATCTGTTATCACCAAAGCCAGCTTGTCGTAGACCACCTTCTCCTGAATCAGGGCATGTGTTCCTATAATAATATCTGCTTCATGGCTTTTTATTTTTTCATATGCGGTTTTCTTCTCTTTGGCAGTCATGGAACCAGTTACCAAAACCAGCTTTTGGGGAATGTCATACGTTTCCAATAATTTGCTCATCTTTTCATAGTGCTGTCTGGCCAAAACTTCGGTGGGAGCCATAAGAGCCCCCTGGCACCCATTATATGCCACATGCAATAAGGCCAGCACAGCAATAATCGTTTTTCCTGACCCCACGTCTCCCTGAACGAGACGGTTCATCACCAAACCGCCGCTCAAATCCCACTCAATTTCATTTAATACTTTTTCCTGAGCTTTTGTCAGACGAAATGGCAAACGCTCTTTTAATCTTTTAACCTCAACAGACAGTTTTATCACCCAGGAGCTATTCTGATTCTCCCGCTTTTCCTTAAGACGCCGTACTGCTAACAGAAACAGAAAAAACTCATCAAAAACCAGCCGTTTTCTGGCAAACAAAAGCTCTTGCTTATTCGCTGGAAAATGAATATGTTCTATGGCAAAATTAAGCTCTGCCAATTCATACTTTGCCCGAAGAGCAGAAGGCATGAAATCCCTCTCCATCTGCCGAAGGTCCAGAGCCTGGGCCACCGCTTTGGCGATGGCCTTGTTTCCCAGGCCTTTTGTCTGTCCATAAACAGGCTGCATCGTTTTTCTGACAGCCTGATATCCCTCTCTTGTATAAATCTCCGGCTGTTCCATGGTAAGGCGGTTATTCTTTTTTACCACCTTTCCGCAAAACACGTGGTACGTGCCCGCTTGCAGAGTGTTTCGTAAAAAAGGCATATTATACCAGACCAGCTGCAATGTGCCTGTCTCATCCTTTAGGGAAACCGTTATAATCTGAATATGCTGAAACCGTTTTACACAAGCATCTCTTTGAAGAACTCCTGCCACAGCGCATGTACTGTCTATTTTCAGCTCTCCCACAGGCACAGGATCTTCGTAGGCATGATATGCTCTTGGATAATAGCATAGGAGGTCTTCCACAGTAGAGACGCCCAGCTTTTCAAATAATTTTCCCGTCTTTTCTCCGATTCCTTTCAGAGAGCGAATGGGAGTTTGATTGTCATTCATAACCTGCGTTTATTCTACCGAAATCAGGTAATAGTAGATCGGCTGTCCTCCTGACTGCAGTTCCACTTCGCAGCCTTTGCATACTTTTTGCACTTTCTCTAAAAATGCTTCTGCCTCTGCTTCCCCGATCTCTGCGCCATAATAGACGGTTACCAGCTCCGATTCTTCATCCAGCATTTCTTTTAGCGTATCCATTGTGGTGGCCTCCACAGACTGGCCCACAGCCACAATGCCCCTGTCACAGATTCCCATGATGTCGCCTGCTTTAATCTCCTTATCGTCAATCATGGTATTGCGCACTGCATAAGTAACCTGTCCTGTTTTTACCTTTGCCATCTCACGCATCATATTCTCTTTATTTTCTTCTGGGGAGAGTTCCGGCACAAAATTGATCACGGCCGTGATTCCCTGGGGAACCGTCTTAGACGGAATTACTACAATCTCTTTTCCCTCTACCAGATGCGCCGCCTGCTGGGCTGCCAAAATAATATTAGAGTTATTTGGCAATATATAAATGGTGTCCGCATTCACATGATCGATGGCCTTTAACATATCCTCTGTGCTGGGATTCATGGTCTGGCCGCCCTCTATCAGATAATCGGTTCCAATTCCTTTGAAAATCTGGCCAAATCCTTCTCCTATGGATACCGCAATAAAGCCATATGGCTTCCTCGTCGTTTCTTCTTCCTTTTCCTGCTCTTTTGCGAGTTTTTGAGCATCCTTTATCAGTCTTTCGTTATGCTCCTCCCTCATGTTGTCAATCTTCATTCTGGAAAGAGAGCCATAAGTCAGGGCCTTCTGAATGGCCAACCCCGGATCATTGGTGTGGACATGTACCTTTACCACGTCGTCATCCGACACCACCACAATGGAATCGCCGATAGATTCCAGATATGCCTTAAACTCTGTCTCCTCACTGTCCTCATACTTTTTCTCTATATTAATGATAAACTCTGTGCAGTATCCAAACTTAATGTCTGCAGTATCCAGATCAGAAGTCTCTACTGCCGCCTTCGGAGCGCTGTCTGGGATAGAAATCTGGATCTTTTTGCCGAGAAGTCCGTCTAGCGCGCCCTTCATCACCTGCATAAGACCTTGTCCGCCAGAGTCCACAACGCCTGCCTGTTTCAAAATTGGCAGCATCTCTGGAGTCTGACTCAGCACATAATCCCCATGTTCAATTACCTTCTGGGCAAAATCAATTACATCCTCCGTCTCTGTCACCAATTCCAAAGCCTTCTCTGACATGCCCTTCGCTACAGTTAAAATGGTGCCTTCCTTTGGCTTCATAACCGCTTTATATGCGGTCTCAGTAGCTCTGACGAAAGCGTTAGCCAAAGTTGTAGTGCTGATAACCTCAACAGTTTTGATCTCCTTGGTAAATCCTCGGAATAACTGTGACAGGATAACGCCGGAATTTCCTCTGGCGCCTCTTAAGGACCCTGATGAAATGGCTCTGGCCAGAGTCTCCATGGTAGGCTCTTCAATGGCCTCCACCTCTCTGGCGGCCGCCATAATGGTCATCGTCATATTCGTCCCGGTATCTCCGTCTGGAACCGGAAACACATTCAGTTCATTGATCCATTCTTTCTGTGACTCAAGGTTTTGTGCTCCGGCCAAAAATGCTTTTTGCAGCGTCTTTGCATCAATCGTATTCATACCCACAGGTTGATCCTCCTTAATCAATCACTCGTACACCTTCGACAAAGATATTAATCTTATCGACTTCCATTCCGGTGAACTCTTCTACTTTATATTTCACATTCTCAATCAAGTTATCCGCGACTGCGGAGATGCTGACGCCGTATGCCACAATTACGTGAAAATCCAGTATAATGTGGTTCTCCTCAATGTCAACATTAATGCCATGGGTTAAGCTCTCTCGTTTTAAAAGCTTTACAAGTCCGTCCTTCATACTGACCGCTGCCATACCGACGATTCCAAAACATTCCACAGCCGTGATGCCTGCATATTTGGCAATCACTTCTGGGTTGATTCGGATTTCACCTAGCTTATTATTAATTCGTCCCTTCATAGTGAAACCTCCCTATCTATATTTTATTGCTTTTTCTATTCATATTCTTTCCAGCTTTTGACTGTCTTAAGTATATCATAACTAAGATATTGTGTCTATGACTATTCTCTTCTGTAAAAAATCCAAAATATAAGCCACTGCCTTGTGAAGATTTTCTCCAGAAAAGCCATGACCTGCTCCTGAGATGATATGAAACTCCGTCTGCTCCATCTCTTCTGCCAAACGCTTCGAATAGGAAATCGGAACCAATTCATCCAAATCCCCATGTAATAGCAGCACACTCTTTTGAAAGCGGGAAGCCTGCTGATACACATCGACCTTGGCCATGTCCACATAATACTTCTTCCCTAAAGTCAGCCACTCAAACCACTGGCTTTCCGGCACCTCCTCCACAGAAGCATACATGCTGTTGAGAATATCTGGAACCACAAATGCAGGGTACAAAAGAATCTCTCCCTGAATTTCATTCTGATATCTCGGCGCCGTCAATGCGCAAACCAGTCCGCCCTGACTGTTCCCCATAAGAAACACATGGTTCCAGTCCACAAACTCCCAGGACTTTGCCGCCTTAAGAACCGCCTCCAGATCCGAGACCTCCGTCATAGGCGACATCTTTGTGGTTGCGCCGTCGCTTCTGCTGTTGTTTCCCCCGCCTCGAAAATCAAACCGGTAAGCGCCGATTCCATTTTGGGCAAGCGCCTGGGCATAAGGGATCATATTATCTGAAGTAACCCCAAGACCATGACACAAAAAAACCATGGGAACCGGTCCTTTTCTGTCAGCTGGAATATGGGCTATACCATAAATACATTCTCCATGATTGTCCACATGTAACTCTTTTACCTCAACTTCGCGTTCCATTTTCAAATCCTTTCCAATGTTTCCATTTCGTTCTTTGTATATTATACCCCTCATATAGGTAAAAAACAACAAGGAAAAAGTAAAGATAGGCGCCTGTGCTGCTTGCCATTACAGATAAACGATTTATACTTCAATAAAAGCAAGGAAAACTGACAAGGGCAAGATAACCGCATTATACGAGCGTTTGAGCCGCGACGACGACCTCACGCGACAGCAACAGCATAATCAACCAAAAGAAGTTGCTTGAAGATTATGCAAGGGAGCAGGGCTTTACTAATTACGTCCACTTCACCGACGACGGCTGGTCTCGCCCCGACCTCTACACCGCCCTTGTTGCCAGCGAAAAGCTATATGAGCATTGCGCGGAGATTGATGCAGCCGCCCAGAGCCGGATTGACCTTATCATGCCAGAGCTTGCCAAGAGCGCGGGAGCCACCGAGGAATTAAAGGCGAAAGACCAGCTTGCATGGGTAGGGCTGATGAACGCTTACAAGGCACAGGCAGAGGAAATCGTAAAACATGAGTTAATCTATGATTGACAGTCAAGAGCCGGAGAAAACACCCGAAAAATACCGCAAACAATCACATGCGATGTATGGTATAATAATTTTGAAAAAATTTGAGATTTGATGTAGTATTCGCCGCTGAAACCGTAGTATATAGGTGAAGCCGGAAAGGAGGCGGTGTGATGATAGAAGATGAAAAAATCATTGAAATGTTTTTTGGGCGTTCAGAACAGGGCATACGGGAGCTGGATATAAAATACGGTAAAGTTTGCCACAAGTTATCGTATAACATTGTAAACAGCAGGCAGGACGCGGAGGAGTGCGTCAATGACGCTTACTTAGGGGCGTGGAACGCAATCCCCCCGGCGAAGCCAAACCCGCTTTTGACCTATATCTGTAAAATCGTTCGGAACATTTCACTGAAAATCTATTACAGAAAGGAAGCAGCCAAACGCAGCAGCACTTACACGATTGCTATGGAGGAAATCGAAGCCTGTATAGCAGACCCGAACACAGTGGAAGCCGAGATGGAAGCCAGAGAGTTAGCCCGTATCATTGAAAGTTTTCTGGACACGCTGACCGTTGAAAACCGCGTTATCTTCATGCGCCGCTATTGGTTTTCTGATAGCTGTAAAGACATAGCCAAGTTTGTAGGGCTTTCGGAGAAAAGCATTTCCGTTCGGCTGACTCGTATTCGTCAAAAAATGAAAAGCTATTTAGCAGAAAGAGAGAGATTCGTATGAACTCAAAGAAGTTTTCCGAAGCCATGGGAGAGCTTGACAGCAAGTATGTTGATGAAGCTATCAACTACAAAAAGAAAAGCAAAAAGCCCATTTGGATTAAGTGGGGAGCGATTGCGGCTTGTTTATGCCTTGTAGTCGCTGGAATTGCCGTAAGCCAAATCCCAAATGTTTTCCCCGACCACGGTGCAGGCATTGCCCCAGGAGGAACGCATCCAGACGGAGTAGACCCTATAATTGCGTCTGTAGCGGTATATCCCGCTACGGAAAAGATTGAAGATGTTGCAGACGCGACGAATGAAAGCATTTCTGAAGCGGACGCTTATGAATTTGATATTTTGGGCGAATACTTACCAACTTCCTTGCCGGACGGGTATCATTTTGGAAAAGCAAATCTTTATGAAACCACAATGAAAGATGGTACGGTATATTATATGCTCCGTGTGCAATATACCACAGGCTATGGTACTCCGCAGGAAAGCACAGGAGAAGAAGTTGCTCCTGACCCAAATACTCCTGGCAATAGTTTTGTTGTTTTTGTTATGAATTATAAACCAGAAGTGAAAAGAGAAATTTACGAACCAACAGATATTACAGAAAGCAAACTTGAAGAAATTGGTGGTCTTACTTTCCATATTTCTTATGGGGACATCTATGTTGGGATTTCTCCCGATACAGCAACTACCGACGATATTCTTGTAGTGGTAGATTCCATAAAGTAAAAGAACCATGGTCAAAGGGCAGCCGAGAAAATCGACTGCCCTTTTCCATGTCTATGGGCAGAAAGGAGCGACACCCATGACAAAGCGTACCAAATATTCCATGCTTTTGTGCAATGCGAAAAGGACTCTTTTTATGCAGCCGGGAAACGAAAACGTTGCCCTCCCTCGCCAAAATAACGCCTCTTAAGGTCCGCCGCCTCGTCCGGATGCAGCTTTTTACAGCGTTCTGTCACCAGATCTGTGAAAAAGCTCTCGTACTCCAGACGCAGGTCTTTCTTGCGTTGAAGGATTTTCTCCCTGATTTCTTCAAAATGCTCAGGATCCTTAGCCTGTATATGCTCCAGATAATCTCTGTAGGTAGCCATGTACGCTTCGTCATCAAGCCTCTCGATCCGCTCAATCTGTGGAAGCACATCCATAAGGTCGAAATCCATATCATTGTTTGCATACATCTGGAAAATAACATTGTAAAGCGTCTCGTTTGCGTGAGGACGGTACGTCATGCTCATTTTCTGAGCTTTCGGATTTAAAATTTTGTTGAACGCAGCCTCCTTGTCGATGCCATGCAGCACACGGCCCTGTCCATCGTTCGTAATGATGAAGTTTTCTCCCTTGGTGTCAAAATTGCACAGCAGCCAGTCGGTTGTATGCTCACGCAGGATTTGCGGCGCCAGCTCTTGTACTGCGGCAATCGTATCCTGTGAAGCGATTTCCGGATGGCGGGAAAAGCGGAACAGATCAAGCTTGCCCTCGCCGTGCTCAACGTTTTCCAGCCTGCGCTGGAAGGATACCTCGCCATGTTTGTCCGTGCGGCCGACAAAGGCGTCTACTGCCGTCGCTGGATCCACCAGTTTTTGAAGCTGTGCGCCTGCAGCAGTCAACAGAGCGCCCTCTTTCTTATAATAGCCCATGCAGTTGACCGCCTGCTTGGCAAGCCACTGGCTGCCGTCCGAGGCAATATATTGGCTCATCGGCTTGGTGCCGCCAAGATGGATTTCCTCGTCACGAACCATGGAAAGCTCAATCGTCTCAGTTTCCATCAAACGGTGCAGATCCTCCTCGGTCTGCGCATCCTGTAAGATCTCCAACACCCTTCTGGTATAGCGGTCGGCATATTCCTTCGACATATTCGCAAGGCGCACCTGGGAGAGCGGTATTGTGGTGGTGCGCTGCTCCGCCTGGCGACGCTTAAACGCATCGGAGATTCGCTTTGAACCCATGACAAGCGCCTTGGAAAAGTCGTAGAAAGCATGGCGGCGCTTGTAGCTGCGTTCATCTGCCT
Source organism: uncultured Hungatella sp. (assembly GCA_910579515.1). Classification (GTDB taxonomy): domain Bacteria; phylum Bacillota; class Clostridia; order Lachnospirales; family Lachnospiraceae; genus UBA3402. Next base: position 56,358 of record CAJTUV010000004.1, on the reverse strand, counting down.
TGTCTGCCTTTTCTGCCTGCTGTTCTCGTCTTTTCTGCTCCTCCTGATCCTGCTGACGGAGTGTTATGCGGCGTTCGCGTTCCTGCTTAAGCTGCTGGGCGGTTTCATTTGTGAAAATAAAGGTACGGCCGTCCTCCGATCCGAAATACTGTCTGCGCAGCTGCGCGGCCCCCTCTGGGCTTAGGTTCTGGCAGCGTTCCTCCACCAGCTTTGAAAAAAAGTCTCGGTATTCCATACGCAGGGTCTGCTTACGCTGTAGAATATTGTCATAAATTTTCTGATATACCTCAGGTTTTTGGGCATATTCCTGTTTCTTTTGGAGCAAAAACGCATCGAAGATCTTCATATATTCTGCATCGCCCATGGCTTCAACCTTCTGAATCTGCGGCAGTACCTGCTGCAAATCCAAATCCATGCTTCCGTCGGCAAATTTCTGGAACAGACGGTTGTACACGGTGTTCTGGTCAAAGCGGCAGTAATCCTTATCCATGTGCTGCGCGCCCTCGTCCAGAATCGGACGGAATGCAGCCTCCTTGTCAATACCATAGACAGTATCAGGCGCGCCGTCGTTTCCTGTGATAATAAAGTTTTCTCCATTAGCGTCAAAGTTACACAGCAGCCAGTCGGTTGTATGTTCACGCAAAAGCTGAGGGGATAATTCTGTAATGCGCAAAAGCTCTTCATCTGTCATCGCCTCGGGCGTGCGGGAAAAACGGAACAGATCAACAAAGCCCTCGTCCCCCGGGCGCTTGACGTCTTTCACCATACGCTGATAGGATACGACGCCCTTTCCCACGCTCTTCCCGCGAAATGCCTCAACGGCAGTTGCCGGATTGACCAGATTCTGGATCTTGTAGCCAGCCTCCGTCACGGTGGCAGCGCTGGGAGCGTCGATGCCAATGCAGGAAACCGATTCCTTGACAAGCCACTTGGAGCCGTCGCCGGCATACTGCACAGCTATGGGCTTGGTGCCGCCTACCACGTCGGCTCGCTGCTGTGCGCCAAACTCAATCGCAAACTGTCTCTCCTGAAGATACCTGGACTGTGCCTCCTCAAACTCCTCGCCCTCTGCTAAAAGATTCTGCCCGCGCCATTGTTCCTCAAATTCGTACTTGGCAATGGCGTATTCTTTGGTTACCCTATGTACATAATCCAACGGAAGATCCTCAATATGGGCGATTGCATCGTCAAAGGCCGACTGAAGATCCCGGCTGTTTTCTGTGACACGCTTCTTCTCACGATTTTGCCTTGTGAAAGCTTTCCAGCCGTTCACGACGCCCTTGACGGCGGTATAAAAGCCATGCCGCATCTTGTCAACGAACACGGTTCGTTTATCCGCCTGTTCAGCAGCGCGACGGCGTTTCGCTTTAGCACGTTCAATTTGCTCCTGCAAATTTTGTGGCTTTGCTTTCCGGCCCGCGTTTTCCTCAACCTGCTGTAAATGCTCATGCTGCTGTAAATGCCTGTGCTGCTGCCTGCGCTGCTGTAAGGGCCCATGCTGTTCCAGCCGCCTATGCTGCTCTAATGGCCTGTGTTGTTCTAATTCCCCATGCTGCTCTAACGGCCTGTGTTGCTGCATTATCTCTGCTGCAGGTATTGTCATATGATCTGGCATATTGTTTCCTCCTTTTTGTCAGTCCGCATCAAAGGCGACGAACAGACGGCGGCTGACAGCATATGAGGGGCATAGCTTCTCCAGCAGCCGCGCAGCCGCGCCGTTTGTCACGACGGTGGTGAAGGATGGCTCATTTGTCTTTTCAAAGATCAGCCGCATCGCATCAGCCAACGTGCCTGCAGCCAATGCGCCGTTCCCATTAGACGCATAGAGCAGGCGAAGCGAAATACCATCGGCGCTTTGGCCGATCAGGCAGGCCGCGCGCACAACACCGTCTGACACTCTGCAGGTGCAAAGATCGCGGCGGAAGCCTTCAGCCCCAGCACACAGCTGTGCCCCTACCAAAGGGAAATCAGATGAAATCATCGTGCCAAACGCCTGAATCCAAGCGCGCGGCTGCAAAAACAGCATTTCTGGCGCACGCTCGTTTTTGCCGCGAATCCGCTCATAGGCCCCCAGAGCGTCCTCACGTTCTATCCTTGCCTCAAATCCCTCCTGCCGCTGAATGTACAGACAGCGCTGCGAAGCCAGAAGGCGATAAACTGGATCTCCCTGACCTGTGGCCGCAAATGGAACAACAAGCCGCTTGCCGCTGTCTTTCGCAAGCCTGCAAATCGTGCGCAGGATAGAGCTCGCCACCCCCTGCCGCCTATAGGATGCGACTACCATCAGCCGTTCCAGCACAAACACATTATCCACTGTGGTAAACAGCCCAACGCCCACGCAAACCGGACCAGAAAACGCCGCAACTCCCGCAAATGCGCGCCGCCCGCGAAGCTGCTCTTGCTCGCCCATGGTCAGAAGATAGGCGGCTGCTGGAAAAATAGCCTCATCCAACCGTACCGTGCGAAATTCCGACATGTGCTCACTCCATTCCATCTAGCTCTCTAATGAGTTTTTTCGCCAGTGATTCCTGGCTGTTTAAAATTTCATACAGGCCGTCTCCGTAGTGGTCGATAACGGTCAGTCCGATGGCCATGCTGTCTTCCAGCTGCTTTTGGGAAGGCACGCCGTCTGGACAGTCGAAAACGGTTTTGTAGTGGATCGAGCCGTCGTCGTAGCTGAACTCAAAGTTACCGTTTGGCAGACCATAGTTAGCCCTGTGCAGGTATTCCCCGACCTGCGCCCGCACGGAGGAGTCCGCCTCCACAGCCAGCCCTGTATAGCACAAAAAGCCGCCCTCTGATACCTGATATACGACAATCGCACTTGCCAGGCGACAGCTTAACTCTGCTTCAACGGAAATGGTTCCGTGAATCACATCAAAATCAAATGTCCAGTCATTCTCCTTTAAATAGGCTTCAATGCTGTGCGCAATGCTTTCCGAATAGTTCATATTTTGCTCCTTTCGTTGGGACGCGGCGGGAAACCGCCGCCGCCATTTAAGACATTATAGCATAAATTCTTGTCTGTGTTAGCCAATTATTAAAAAAAGACAAGAAGATTTGGATTCTCCTTCCCATGAAAACAGAGAGCCGCCTGGAAGCGACTGCAAAACTACGAGATTGTGCAGTCATTTCCAGGCAGCCCTCTGACGCCATGCAAACGGTACCCGCTTTTTGTTATTCTGTAATCAGTGAATAGTCTCCAGTCCCATAAAATCCATACGCATCCAGATGTTCCTTATCCCATTCCGCCACAATCGAATATGCTCGTTCTGGTTTCAGTTCAATAAATCCCGCCTCTTCATAGGTCTTGGTGGAAATCAGCTTGGCAGATTCCAGATGTTCCATATCGGCAATCTCATATTCCGATACCGTAATCCGGTCCGGTTCTACTGGACAGGATACAAGATAACTGACAGAATCCATCTGATTGTATCTAGGAAGTTTTAAACGTTCCTTCTCTTTAGCAATGTTTAACGGGTGGGAGCCACAGGAGACATACCCCACCATCTGACCGTTCTGCTTATAATTCCAGGAGGCAGTGTCTGCCTTTAACTCAAACTCATTAAAAGTACTGGAAAGTGCGTCCTGCAGGGTCAGAGAAGGCGGTTCTGTTAAAATTGTTCCTTCCGTCAATTCACAGCTTCCTTCGTTTTTTACAGGTTTAACTTCTTCCCCTGTCTTCCAGTCAAACTCATAGCTCTCCTGGGCTTTCTTTTTTCCATACTGGGTCTTTGTAAATCGAATCTTTTGGTTCTCTTTATCGGCTGTCAGGGCATAGACATACCGAATTTCCTCTTCCAAACGCTCCACATTCCCAATCCAATAAGGATAATTTTCCAACTCCCGATTCTCCATGATTTGATTGGAGACTTCCACACTGACTCCCACATCTGTCAGAAGCGTATGTTCAAAATCCCGATACTCTCCAATCACCGCCTCTCTGCCAATCTCTTTTAAATATGCTTTGGCATAAGATTGTTCCATCTCTTTTAGCTGATCTTTCAGTTCCTCAGATGGTGAAATACAATCATTCCATAAATCATCAGGAAACAGTTTCTTAATTGACTCAATATAACCGCTTCCATCCTCTGGCCACTGGAAAGATTCTAACACAAATCCTTTCTCCGTGTCTTTGGAAAAGGTGAGAACCGCCGGAATTACACCGCTTCCCGCCGCCTTTACAAAATTGCCGTCCTGAAACTGAAATTCTCCGAACATGGTAAGAGCATATACCTTTAAGCTTTCAGCGCTCCCCTCTGTTCTTAAAATAACATGCCCTTCGCCGGCGCATTCTTCTTGTGGGTATCGTTTCTGATTTTTTTCAAGAATCGCCAGTGAGACCGCCTGATCAAGCAAGGATTCTTCTGCTGGCTCCGTTTCTTTCTCAAATCGCTTTACTGCCACCACAGAACGATCGTCATTCCCATAATAGACGGTCAGATTCCCATTATCGCTTCCCAAGTCAAAAACTTCCCCATCCATTCCAGACAATTCAGCAACTGGGCTTCCCCACGCATTTTCAAGTTCAGCATAGGTAACTCCACTCAGCGCCTGCTCTATCTGATCCTCTGGCATCTCAACGACTTCAACCAGAGGAAGAACCTCTTTGCGACTCTTGCATCCAACCAAAAGGGCCATAACACCTGACATAAGTGCTACTCGTTTCCAATTACTCATGCAAATCTCTCCCTTGTTATGTTTTTGTAACTTTACTATACCAGAGTCCGCCCTTTTATGCTTTAAGCTTTACTTACGATTCCTGTACGATTTTATGGATGGATTACTTTTCCATCCTCTCCTACTGTGATTCCAAATCTGCTGCTGTATTCATTTAGCTTTTGAAGAATCAAAGCTCTGTTCTCCCCGTCTGCCACAATAGGACAGTAATTGTTCCTGCCTGGAATGGAGCTTATGGAACAGGGGATTAAGGTCAATTCCGCTTCCTTGGTGGAAACGCCGTTTTCTAAAGTAAATGTGGCCTGAGCAATCATGGTGTTTTTATCCTTTGGATTTTTGTTTGCTCCAAAGCAGAAATTCCCAAGACTGTAGAGTATGTATTTTCCATTATAGTATTCCACGCCCTGCAGCACATGGGGATGACAGCCAACTACCAAATCAGCTCCCCAGTCAATGCACTTGCGGCCTAACTCTGTCTGATAGCTTTCTGGATAATGAACCGACTCCACGCCCCAATGGCAGCAGGCCAGAACCAAATGCGCTCCTGCCTGTCTCAACTGCTGGATTCCGGTTTGCAGATAAGCTTCCACTTTTCTTCCGTCACTTACCTCGTCTACAGAGACAAACCCGATTTTAATCCCAGTTTCCGTCTCAAAAACCCCAAGGCGGTCATCATAGGCATAAGGAATCTTGGCGCTCTCAAACAGAGTCACCGTGTCCGTTATTCCCTGCTGTCCATAATCAATCTGATGGTTGTTGCCAAAACTGACAGCATCAATGCCCGCCAGCGGCAGAATCTGAATGTATTCCGGTTTTCCTTTAATATTGAAGGTCTTTTCCACTCGATTGTTGGAATCCGTCAATACGCCTTCAAAATTCACCAACGTCATGTCGTCTGCATCAAAGATCGGCTTTACATTCTGGAAAAAGTAGCCTGGGCCGTGAAGGTCATACATTTCCCGAAAGGTCCCCTCGTATCCGTGAATAGAAAGGTTTCCCAAAGAGCAGTCTCCCGCCAGGGAAATCGTCACCCGTTCTTCCTTTAAGTCTGGTTCGGCCGGCATCTCCTGCCCCACGCCTCCAAAATTGGGACCGAATCCACATGTCAGAAGGGTCGCTGCGATCATACCTGCAAGCAGTATCTTTTTAGGATGTTTCTTTTTACACATTTATTTTACCTGCCTCCATTTAAAATTTTCCATACAGGTTTCCCATAAGTCTTTAATAAATAAGCGATACCGATTAGAATAAATACCGTTATGAATGGCGCTACGATATAATCAATCAACGCCATTGCTTCACTCTTCCCAAAAACTATTAAAATTGCTTTTTCTACTGACTCTAAAATCATATCATGGCCACAATAAAAAAAGAAGGTACATTTCATCCACCAAGGCAGTTCTTTATCAAAGGCAAAGAAGTCTAACACCAGCCAACTACTGCAAATAAATGCACAATTATACAAAATCGTTCCAGAATATGTCCCTCCCATAGCCACGAGTCCAAGCAAGCATAATCCGGCCAAAAGCACAGTTTGTTTCGTTACCCCTTTTGCTATCCATTTAGAATAATTGATTCCTAAATATGCTCCTAAAATATAGTAGATATTAAAGAAAAGGACGCTTTTCTCCTTAATGCTTAAAAAAATCAATAGCGCCAGCACTGGCTCTGGCCAATAATACTTTCTTTGCTTCAGAAAAAGCCATAAAAGCGGAGCACATAAAATCATCCAGATTAAAACTCTTAAAAACCACAATGTATAATATCCATTCCATACATAATCCAGATACGCTTTGATACCAAATTCTACCTCGATGCTCCCATTCATAAATCGAGAGAGTGGCGTCATTGTAAGAAATACAAAAAACAAATAATAGATGGTACTCCAAATACCATATGGCAATAAAATGGAATGGAATCTGCTTTTATACTTTTTAGTCAAACAGGATAAATCAAAATTTCGAAAGAATAAGAAACCAGAAATTGCAAAAAAATAGGGCACACAAATCCCGCTTGCAAGCTTATTCGTAAAGGTTTCAAATCTGAAAACGAATCCATTTAAGGATTCGATTCCATATATTCCTAGATTATACGTATGAATGAATATAACTCCCAAGCAAAGAACAAAAGATAATATGCTGATTTTTCTACTATTCTTTTGTGGCATCCTCATTCCTCTCTATTTTTCCATCTCCGAACAGAAATATCTCCCGATTCCGGCGATAAACGCCAGCACCTGAGGCTTCATTTTTTCTGGAAAAGCAGTCAAAACAGGAGCCGTCTCAAAGCTTAAAACCTTATCAAACTTTATGGCTTTCAGCCCTCGAAGGAATCCATCCCAGTTTGTAGACGATTGATTCTCACGGGTTTTTGCAAACGTAAAGGGAATCTGATGCAGATCAGAAATTCCATCATTATCATGAATGTGCAGAACCTTTAGTCTGTGTCCCAGAGTCGTGAGAAACTCTTTAAAATCCAGGCCTGTCAAATTTGCATGACCGGTATCAAAGCAAAATCCCAAAACTTCACTGTGGTATGCTTCATTGATTCGATCAATCCTCTCCACTGCTTTCTTCACATTGCAGCAGGGTCCCTCTATGAGATGTCCTCCGATTCCGTCATAAAGATTCTCGATACATATGGTAATCCCCATTTCCTTTGCCAAAGGCAGAACGGAATGTAAAAACCGTTCCGTTTCCATCCACTCCGCCTCCTCAGAGCCAAGAAAATGTGCCAGCTTAAATCCGTGAACCACCAAATGTTTACACCCAAAAAACGCGCAGATTTCAAGACTTTTGGGCGCCATTTCTTTCTGCAAATACTCATTCAGCTCTTTTTTTCCTTTAGGAACGTAAATCGGATATGGCATGTGCATCTGATTGATGGTTATGTTCGCAGACCTGGCCCCCTGCTTATGAGGAAGGAAAAATTCCTCTAATTCCTGCCTGGACTTATCAAAAAAGCCATTGACTCTCTCTTCATAAAGATCTGTGTTTAAAAGATATCCATTCAGACTGAAATCTGCACAGGAAAAACCTGCAGCACTTAACATGGCAAAGCCCTCTTTGGGCCGCTCATCCATTACCACATTTTTTGTCTGTACGCCAATTTGTACCATATCGTCATCCCTCCAGCCTGTCAAAATAAAATGTGGGCATATATTCATCGTTAAAAAACTCGATTGGATTCTTCACTCCAAGATCACGAAGCTGTTTTTCAATCTCCCGATAATAAATGTTGCAGATGAAAATAGCACAGTCGTCTGGAAGTTCTTTCAAACTTTCCGGCCGCTTCACCTCAAGCCCGCAAAACTCCGTTCCCCAAAGAGCAGAATTGTTGTCACAGGTGTATAACGGCTCATACAGTTTTCCGTAGCATTTCATGTAATTTCTGCACATATTTCCAGCGCCGAATAAGACTCTGGACGGATATTTCTTTAGCAGTCCCTCTATCTCAATCTGCCACCTAAAATACTCCCCTGTCTCTTTGGCAAGTTCCAAAAGTCTTGGACGAAGAATCGGAGAAAATGCGGCCGCAGTGTCCGAAAAGCTCAGAATAAGCTGTCCGTCAAAATCTATCGTTCTCAGGCCGCGAAATACGTTAAGCCAGTCTGTCTGAGGCTGTCCGCCTGCCACGCAGGTAAAAGGCAAAAGAGAGGCTTCCCTGTTTCCATTGCAGTCCCGCAACAGAACCGCTTTCAAACGATGCCCAAGGGCTTTCGTAAAATCATAGATATTTTGTCCGCAAAGATTTAAGGTTCCAACATCCATGGAAAATCCAAACAGCTCTTCCCCAGCTTCTTCATTGAGCCGATCCACCCACTGGGCCGCTTTCTGTCCGTCAGAACAGATTCCCCGTATCAGATGGCCGTTGAAATTCCTGCATTGGTTTTCTAAAAGAATGGTAACCTGACACTCTTTGGCTGTGTCGGCGAGACTTAAATAATAAGCTCTGTTTTCCTCCCACTCTCTTTCAATCTCTATGCCTGCAAACCAGGGGCGGATAATCAGGTAGGAGCAGCCTGCCTTTTTGCAAAATTTTATGGTCTCCTGATTCAGACGGATGAGAAGTGACTTGATGTTGGATTGTGATGTTGCATCTGTCCTTTTTGTGTCTCTGGGCAGGTAAGGAGCTCTGACTATGGGGATGTTTAGGTTATTTTTAGAGCTCTGATTCAGCGTCTTTTCAAAAAACTCCTCTAATTCCCATGGCTTTTCTGTGATACAATAAGTTTTGTTTCTGTTTTCTTTCCGGGATTGTTTTGGCTTTCCGTAATTTTCCAGTTCATATTCTGAACAGCTCATTCCTGCTTCCAGGAATATATTTTCAAATCCGGCGTTTGTAATGTCCATAATCCCTTGTTTGGGGTAATAGGGACTGACGATTCCGGACAGAGAACACACAAGATTCATGAAATAGGCCTCCATTCTTGGTATTTGTTAGGAAACTTCTTTCTATTATAGCTGTTGTTGGATTGGGTGTAAAGACAGTTTTGTATTCATTTTCCCTCACGAATCTTTTCCTTAATCATTGTCGAACTGACCGTCTCCGTATACGGAAAAAACACCATCTCCGCTCCATGCTGATTCAGAAATACCTTTCTTGCCAGCCAGTCAGGATCATTCTCATAATCGCTCCCCGTAAACTGCGCGTCAAAGTGATACCTGTGAAATGCATCCTCCGTATTGGGCCTGTCCTCTGGGATCCTCACCGCCTCGTCCACATATCTGCACCCCTGCACAATCTCTAACCGTTCCTCAAACGATATATAGGGCTTCGTCTTTTTTCCTTTCATCACTTGTTCATCCGAAACCACTCCAACAATCAGATAATCACACTGTTCCTTGGCCCTGCGAAGAAGATTCAGATGTCCGATGTGGAATAAATCAAACACTCCTGCCACATAACCTATATGATACTTTTTGGGCTCATCCTCCTTCTGAACACTCACCGGCTTTAACGGTCTTTCATATTCAAGACGTGGATCATACACAGAAAATTCCCGAATCCCCATACTTTTTAACTGTAATAGTACCTCTTCAAAAAACTTAATACAGATAAACACCTTAAACGGGCTTTCCTCTTCTTTTAATGCCAGCGGTGAAACAATTTCTATCCCTGACAGCTTCTCCCCCCATCTCGTTTCCCGGTTGTCCACGATTCCTGCGATCTCATAGTACTCCCCGAACTGCTCCACAAACCTCTCTGCATACCTTCCTGAGCCGAACAGGTAAAGCCTCTTGCTCCCAATCCCTTTAAAGATATTGGTAAACAGCCTTTCATACTCCTCCTGACTGTAATCCATTCGAAAACGGTTCACAGTCATGGTCTGATAATCCTTTCGAAATCGCTTGTGGTATTCTGACAAAACCTTGTCGTTGCGCAGTTTTTCCAGAAATTCATTCCCTTTTCCTCTCCACGTTCTCTGATACTTCTTCAGATGGAAATACTCCAGGACCTCCTCTTTGGGATAAATTCCCTCCAACTCTGGACTGTCCCTGTAAATAAAGTCGATGGTACGGATAAAAATCGCATTCGCCGGAAAATTCTCGATATAAAATTCTTGGTCAAAGAACACCAGCCCTTTTTCTGTATAAAAACAGTTGATGGACACCAGATCCAGAAACCCTTTTCGCAAAATCACCCCAATGCTGCGCTTCTCCTCCTCTGTACCAAATGCTCTCTTCTCCCACTGGTCAAGATTGGGATCATCGTTCTTCCGCTTCTCACTCCATGGCTCAAACCGCCTCCAGTCCACCTCTTCATACGGTACGTGTTCTGAGGATTTTAATAGAATCTTCTGGAAATTTTCCAATTCCCCCAAAAATATCTTCCAATCCTTCCTTAAAAGGTCTCGAAAGTATTCCGTCCCTATCTGTCCTTCGATATAAGGCATCACAAAGTTTCCATCTTTTAAATGTGCCTCTGTCATGGGGACACCATGTTGTTTTAAATATTCCGTGTTTTCAAACAGCTGCTCGATCTTGTGCTGTCCCTCTGGATACAGCGCCTTTTTGGACACCTCTGCCTGACTCTTTATCTCTGTAGCCAAAGCTTCTGTGCGCCCCCGATCCTCCTGCACCGTGATCTGGTCCCAATCCGACAGTTCTCCCTCCATGGAAGCCTCAATCAGAAAGCCGTTGGCCATTTGATGAAACATCTGGTTCTCTATCAGAGCAGCATACATCCGCTCCTCCTCCAGAAAAAGGGTCTCAGGGCTTTTGTACTGGGGAAATACCCGCACATCCATGGATTCATTTGGCAGGTAATCCTTGGAAATCAGTATCTGGGGACGCTCAAGCACCGGAAAGACCGAATAAACTCTATGGGTTCCATACCCTGTATTTCTCATCATCCGCTCATACTCTGCTTTCGAATACGCACGCCCCCCAACTGCTTCCATTCTCTGGCTGCTCACCTTGCTGTAATTGTCCAGGCCGTCCAGCACATGGCCGGTAAAAGGGTCCTTTTCTCCACAGAAATGGCAAAGCCCCAGACGGTTCTCCGCCCCTATGAGCAGGATTCCAAAAGGACTTAAAAGCTCCTTCAGGCTCATCAGCAGCCTCTCAGGCTCTGGGCTTCTCTCGATGATCCCTGCTCCCACAATGTAATCAAAGGTGCCTTTTCGGCCGTTTAGGCTCTCTAACTCCGTCTCTTTCGCCTTTTCCACCTCCAGACTTTGCTCTCTGAGCACGTCAAAAAGCACTTCACATTCCGGCTTTCCGCCAGAAATAAAAAGTGCTTTCCCCCTCTTTTGAAATTCATACCAGCTAATCAGGCCCTTTGGCAAATCTCTGATTAGTTTCCCTGCCTCCATATCCATCACACCAGCTTTCCCAGTTCTAACGTCTGTCTGTTCCTTGTTTTGTGCAGATTATAAATGGGTTTTGTACCACTCAATCGCTTCTTCTATCCCCCGCTTAAAACTCCACTCCGGCTCATAACCAAACGCCTCTCTCGCCTTTGTGATATCTGCATTGCTGTGCTTTATGTCTCCTTTTCTGGACTCCGCAAACCGCGGCTCTGCCTCCACCCCAAGGGCGTGTGCAATATCATCATAGATTTCCAGGATCTCTTCTCTTCCTCCATAAGCAATGTTGTACGCCTGACCTGCTGCTGTGTGGTCTGCCTGGCAGGCCTTTAGGTTTGCCTCGATTACATTTTCAATATACGTAAAGTCCCTACTCTGCCTCCCGTCTCCGTGAATCGTGGGCACTTCATGGTTTAGCAGCAGTTTTATAAACTTCGGGATCACCGCCGCATAGGCGCCGTCTGGGTCCTGGCGGCGGCCGAATACATTAAAATAGCGGAGGCCGTAGGTATCCAGGCCGTAGTACAGCGTATACTGCCTTGCCCACTCCTCGTCTGCCCGCTTCGTCACTGCATAGGGGGAGAGCAGGCTTCCCTCCCGACCCTCTTTCTTTGGCAGGTTGGGCTCGTCCCCGTAGACGGAGGAGCTGCTTGCGTATACAAACTTCTTTACCCCATTCTGTCTTGCCGCCTCCAGCATATTCACGGTGCCTGTGATGTTATTGGCGCAGTAAAAGAGGGGGTTTTCAATGCTTCTTGGCACGCTTCCCCACGCCGCCTGGTGGAGCACGTAATCCACCCCTTTGCATGCCTCCATGCAGGTCTCTTGATCTTTTATATCTCCCTTTCTAAACTCAAAGCCGGGATGTGAAAGGAACGGTTCTAAGTTCTCTTTTTTTCCAGTGGACAGATCATCCAAACAGCGCACCGGATAGCCAAGGTTCAGAATCGCCTCACAAAGGTTGGAGCCGATAAACCCGGCTCCTCCTGTGACCAGAAACGTGCTGTTTTCAGGAAACCTCATATCTTTATATCCCATGTTTATAACCTCCAGTAATCGTAGCCGGCTTCTTCGAATTCTTTCCGGTCCAGGATCCCCTTCACGTCCAGAAGAACCTTCTTCCCGCAGCCAAACAGTCTGTCAAAATCAGACCGTTTCCAGTCCTCAAACTCTTTATGGGCCACGGCCAGAATCACCGCATCCATTTGGCGGATGTCTTCTGCCTGGGCAAGGCAAATGCCATAGAGCTGCTGTGCTTCCCTTAAATCCGCCGCCGGATCTGCCACAACCGGATGGATTCCATACTCTTTCAGCTCCTGTATGATATCCATAATCTTTGTGTTTCTTGTATCCGGGCAGTTTTCTTTAAACGTGAAGCCCAGTATCGCTACGGCTGCCTGTTTCACTCCCTTATCTGCCGCAATCAGGCTTTTTACGCAGTTCTCTGCCACATACCGCCCCATATCGTCGTTTATCCGGCGCCCGGAAAGAATGATCTGGCTGTGGTATCCAAGCCGTTCCGCCTTATACGTCAGATAATAGGGGTCCACTCCGATGCAGTGCCCTCCCACCAGCCCAGGATAAAAATCTAAAAAGTTCCATTTTGTTTTCGCCGCCTCCAAAACGGCTTTCGTATCAATCCCCATTTTGTTGAAAATGATGGACAGCTCATTCATGAATGCGATGTTGATGTCACGCTGGGAATTTTCGATTACCTTTGCCGCCTCGGCCACTCTTATGCTCTCCGCCTTATAGACTCCCGCCTCAACCACAAGCCCGTAGACCTTTGCCACAGCCTCTAAAGTCTCTGCATCCATTCCGCTTACAATCTTTTTAATGGTTTCCAGTCTATGTACTTTATCACCCGGGTTGATCCGTTCCGGGCTGTAGCCGACCTTAAAGTCTGTTCCGCATTTCAATCCGGACTCCTTCTCCAAAATGGGAATACAGATCTCCTCCGTCACGCCTGGATACACGGTCGATTCATACACAACGACGCTTCCTTTTGTCAGATTCCGACCAAGAATCACAGAAGCGCTTTCAACAGGAGACAAATCAGGAGTGTGGTCTTCCCTGACTGGTGTAGGAACCGCCACGATGTGAAATTTTGCCTCTTTCAATCTGGCTTCGTCAAAGGTGAACTCTACGGTTGTATTTCTGACTTCCTCATCTCCTACCTCCTTGGTCGGGTCTACTCCTGCCTGGTATAACTTTATTTTCTCCTGGTTTAAATCAAATCCTATCACTTTTATCTTTTTTGCAAATGCCACTGCGATGGGCATTCCCACATATCCTAAGCCTATCAGGGACAGGGTTTCTTCCCGGTCTTTCAGCTTTTCATATAAGTTCTTCATCGTCTTTTTTACTCCGCCTTTTTATTTTAAGCATCTGCCGGATCCCTTTCTGAGCAGAATACTGTCCTTTCCAGCCCAGTTTCTCCAACCTGGAAGAATCAAGAACTGCATATTCAATGGGGGTATATTCCCTCTTTTCATGTTCATCTGGGATCTTGATTTCGCAGCTTGTCTGGGCCGTCTCTGCAAGAATCTGGGCAAAGTCTGCAATCGTAAGCCTTGAGATTCGGTTGGCAATGTTGTAGGCTTCTTTCGCTTTTCCGTTTAAAAGTACCGTATAGATGCCGGAGGCACAGTCTGCCACATAGGTGTAGCTTCTCATCTGTCTGCCGGGGCTGGTTAACGTTATGGCCTCTTTGGCAGCCGCGGCATTCAAAAACTGGGTCGTCGCCCGATTGTCGCGCAGGGAGGCACAGGCCCCATAGACATGGCTGGGGCGTGCGATCACCACAGGAACGTGATACTGTTCTTGAAATGAGATGCACAAAGTTTCCGCACACCGTTTTGCCATGGGATAGCAGGAACGCACTGCCATGCTGTCCAGGTATCCGCAGTCGTTTTCCCCAAACTCCTTCTTTGCCTCAGGCAGCTTTCCATAAACCTCTCCGCTGGAAATATATAAAAATCTTTCCACTCCTGCCTTTCTTGCATACTGCAAAAGTTCATACGTTCCAAACAGCGCAGGGGTCATAGTCTCTACGGGAGCTGTCCGAAAGGCCAAGGGAAATCCGTCTCCTGCAGCGTGAATGATATAATCCAGAGGCTCTTCAAGCTGTAAGGGCTGTGTCACGTCCTGAAAGATACCGTAAAACCCTTCCTCTCCCATGCTTGACGCAAACCGCTCTGCCGCCCTTTTTTCATCTCTTGCCAGTATGAAGACGTCCATCCCCATTCCATAGGCCTGGTTGGCATAGAGCAGTAAATCCGTCAGAAAGGAGCCGATTAATCCGGTGGCGCCGGTTATCAGGATTCTTTTCCCGCCAAGCTTTTCCCGGTTTACAATCCCCCTCCATGCAGTTTCCAAGTCCTGTCTGTACGCTTCCTGCTTCAAGTACATCTCCTTGTTCAGCCGTCCTTTCTTTGAACCTTCTGTTCTATTTCAGCCATTCGTCTTTTCCTGCCATCAGAAGGGCTTTAAAGATTTCAAGGTCCTCTGTAGTCGTTATTTTTATGTTTTTTTCGGACCCTGGACAAAAGTATACCTCCTGTCCCAATTCCACCATTAAGGTGCAGGAGGCGGTGGAATTACAGATCCCCTGGTTTTTGGCCTCCCTGTGGGCCCACAGAAGCTTCCCCAATGAAAAGGCCTGGGGCGTCTGGGTCCTGGCAAGGGTCTCCCTGGCAATCAAGGCCGAGGAACTGTTAAGGTTATCACTGCGCAGAAGCATGGCCTCTGCACAGGGAACGACTGTAATGGCACAGCCGTGAAGCCTGCACTCTGCAATGCACCCTGATATGATCTCCTGGGACACGTTGGGCCGGATTGCGTCATGGATTAATACCAGATCCGACTCCTTGCAGTGCTTTTCCAGTTCCATCAGACCGTTTCGGATGGATTCCTGTCCATTCTCTCCGCCGGTTGTGATCCATCTTAACTTGGTTATATTAAACTGGCCCGCGTATGCCTTTAGCATTTCCTGCCATCCGTCAATGCACACCACCAGAATCCCGTCAATCTCCGGGTGTTTCTGGAATGCCTGCATGGTATAGACAATCACTGGTTTATCCTGAATATTTAAAAACTGCTTTGGGATATCCTGTTTTGTCCGAATCCCTTTTCCGCCTGCAATAATCATTGCTATGTTCATTGTTATCCCCTCTGCGCCTTCCATGATTAAATAATGTAAAAGTTCTCCTCTATGTCAGAGCCGTCCAGATAGCAGGAAATTCCCATGCCTGCCAGTGTTTCTTTCATCTGCTCGTGGATTTTACTGAAACGATCCACCGCCAGTATCAGCAGCGCACCTGGAAAGCTCTCCACTGCTTCGATTATGGACAGAACCTGCTTTCCTGCCATTGTCTTTTCAGAGTCTTTCTGGGACACGGCAAAACAGCAGAACTTTTCGGAATATCCCTCATTGTGTAACCCGCGAAACACGATGTCTCCCAGGCGCCCTGCTCCGTAGATGACAATTCCCTCTGCCTGCTCCAGCCTGGTTCGGATTTGGCGTTTCTTCTGTAGAATTTCTTCACATGCATAGTCTGGGTTTTTTAGAATCTGCCTGTACCAGTTTTCTAGGAAACGGTTCCCCTTTATAAACCCTTTATACTGTTCAAAGTCTTTTCGAATCTGATCGCAGAACATCCGTTTCTGATCGTCTGCAATGCGCAGAAACGTCCCTCTGTTGCGGTACAATTTATAGTAATAGCAGTAAGGCAGGAACTGGTAATCGTTTCTGTCACAAAGCGTCTGGGTAAGAAACTCATACTCCTTTGTCATGGCCATGATTTTTTCCCTGCTCTTTACAGAGGCTTCTGGATTGTCCTGCCTGTACCAATAAAACGCCTGATTTAACCACTTCGCCTTTTGACAGTACAAAAGGGTCTGGATCCAGAATCCGTTGTCCTGGTAGGAGGCTCCAGGACTTTCATGGAACCGGATCTTGTGCCTGGAGAGGAAGGTCCGTTTATAGATTCCGGTCCAGATGTTCATAAAGAAATCGAAAAACACGTTTCGGTCCACATCGCCAAGCACCTGGTCATACCATTCCTCCAGCCCTGACGCATGAATGGTTTTAAAATAATTCCTGCTTTCTAACCAATACACGGCATCGGATTTGACCAGATCCAGGTCGTCCTTGACAGCCGCAGCGTACAACGTCTCGTACATCTGTGGCAGAATGGAGTCGTCGCTTTCCACGATTCCGATATACTCTCCCGTGGCCGCAAAAAGCCCTGTGTTCATGGCGGCGCCATATCCGGCGTTTGGGCCGTGGAACACGACAAGGCGCTTATCCAGGTCGGCATACCGATCCAGGATCCTGCCGCTTTCGTCTGTGGAGCCGTCGTCCACACAGATGATTTCGATATCAGTTAAGGTCTGGGCAAGGATGCTGTCCAGGCATTGTGGCAGATAGCGTTCTACGTTATAGACTGGTACAATTACTGAAATCTTTGGCATTTGTTCTTCCTCTCTTACAGCCAGTATGCTTCTACATTGTGGTTGGAAACCCGTCTGCTCTCGTCTGGAAGCTCCTGCCAGCCTTTTCCATACAGGTTATCAAGGTATTCCTGATATCCTGCCGGTACGTTGACTTCTATGTCCTCGAATGGCAGGCGGAGGGTGGAATCATAGACGGTTCTTTTTGTATAATCCCGTTCCCTATAAACAGTGCCCAGAACTCCAACATAAGCCGACTGATCAAAATCATAGGCTTCCAGAAATTCCTTCTGTTTTGAATACCATTTGTTATACACATCTAAATCGCCGTTATTGGCATAAAAATCTTCCCATATCCTTTTTTCCACTTCATAGTACTCTTGAAAAAATAAAAGCCGTTTCTCCTTCTTTTCAGGCAGACCTATTAATGGAAAAATATCCAGAGTAAGAGGACGAACTTTTCTAATCACATCCAGATTCTCTCTAACCAGAATACGGCTGTCTCCTAATTTACAGAACAGATCAATATAATCTCTTCTGTCTGCTTTGTCAGGTATCATTAACTCATATCGTTCATCATTCACAAATTCTTTTATAAACCGTTGATAGTCTTCCCATGGCATAAAAATATCAATATCATCATCCCACGGAATAAAACCTTTATGACGCATAGTCCCCAATAAGGTACCTCCGCATACCCAATATCTTATATTTCTGTCCATACAAAATTTATCAACACAGCACAACATCTCTTTCTGAAGGCTTTGGATTTCTTTTAATGTCACACTCTTTTTTTCCATTACAGAATATTGAGCGTCTGCCTGTTCCCAATCATAAATCTGAAAGAAATTTACTTCATTTTGGTAATTCAGATTTTCTATTTTTTCTTTTGGACAGTTTTTTGAACTGCTGATAATCAGTACGCTACTGTCAAATGGCTGTAATCGCTCTTCCAATGAACAGATTCCAATCAAATCCCTGGAGGACTTTAGATAACGCGCCCTTATGGATTTCAGATTCCTTTTATATCTCAATAAGAGTTCTGGTTCGTCTGAGAGATAGCTGTCTATCTGAAACCCCAAATTTGACAAGATGGTTCTCATGGCAAAAGAATAAGTATCCAGTCCGTACAATACGATTTTTTTATCTGCTGTAATCACGCCTTCCTCTGCCAGCTTTTTAATTTCTTCTGCGATTTTACCGATAATACTTTCTATATAATACCGTTTCATTGTGTCCTCTCCTATTTACAGCCATATATTTTCCAGCCAGTTCTCCCAGTCTCTTGTCTGATCCATTTGAATGTGTTGTCTATAAATTCTGTCATGGGCACACGTTCCCATCTCTTCCAGTTGTTTTCGATTATGATATAAATCACAGATTCTCTCAACCATACCATCCAAATCTCCTACTTCTATGACAAATCCATTATATCCATCCTGGATATCATCATAAGCTCCGGATACGTCCGTAACAACAGGAACCGCCCCTCTTGCCATTGCCTCCGCCTGAGAAATGCTATGCCCCTCCCATTCCGAACAGCTGACCATGATATCCTGTCTGCTCCAAAAATCTGGTATGTTTTTTCTGTCTATATGTCCTTCCATGATTAAGTATCCCTGCAGTTGTTTTTCCTCAATACTTCTCTTTAATGCCTCACTGTACTCTCCAGACCCCGCTATATGAAATTGAAAAGAAAGTCCTCTCTCCTTCAACTTTTCAGCCAGCACTAAAAATAAATCCACCCGCTTCTGTGCTGTGGTTATTCTGCCCGCATATCCAATCTGAAAGCACTCTCCCTCCTTGCTCCATGACCTTTCCAGATATTCTTCACATTCTATCTGCCAGTTCATAGTTACAAGTTTCTCTGCTCTCATTCCAAAGGACAAAAGCTTTTCTTCCATACGGGAACTAATCACCACACACTTGTCAATAAACTCCTGCCACAAGGAATACGTCTCATAATATATTCTGGAATCATTATGCTGCACAGCTATGACTCTTACCTGTTTGGGATACAACTGCCTTGCAATACATGCCGACCAGAAAATGAGCTGTGGGAAATTGCAGATAATGGTACATGGAAGATGTTCTGAAATCTTCTGCACACACGCCTTGATCTTATCCACGTCTTTCTCCATCTTCTGATACAAAAGTATACAGGATGGGAACGCGTCGTCTTCCACTGTCGGTTCAGTAACATCCGTAGTCAAATACTGGCCCTGATAGCCGATATCTGTTAATCTTCTTGCCAGTTCATAACTCCACGATTCCACACCGCCAAGGACCATTCCGTTCTGTAAATCAAGGAATATCGTTTCTTTTGTCCGACTTTCATAATGATTCCTTTCAGATGATGCAGGAATAACACGTTTCGCAGCCTCATAAAGCAGATGGTTTAGAATGTTGTGATCATGATAAACGATTTTATGTTCTGGAATTCCTAATTCCAGTAACTGTTTTTTAATATCAGCTTCCTCTTTACAAGTAATAAAAATGAACCTCAGCTGAGATAAATCCAGCTTCTCTGGACTGCATATCAAAATATCCTCACAGAAAGTTTCATGTAACTCTCTGCGATTATCTAAAAAACCTTCTGGTACGACTCCAAAATCTCGGAAACGTTTTAACCACGCTCTCCCCTTTTTTCCTGCTCCAAAAAACCAACAACCATCCATCATGAAACTTTCCGCCTCAATTTTAAAATTATTCGTGAACTATGCTTATTTGTCTCTGCGTCATATCATCTACATTTTTTCGACTCATGAATCCATTCATTTCACTTTCAAACACCACATAATCCAAAAGTCCAAGAGTTAAATCTGGAAACTCTTTTGTGACAGTCTTATCCGTGCCTCTTAAATCCACGTATTCCTGTACAAATTTAATAATCGCCTCATGTATCTTTTCTAATGCCAAAAGCTCCTGAGTTGTTCTGTTCTCAGCGGAATAAATCGGTTCCCCCTTTTCATCCATTCCGCAAATAGAAGGCTCCCCGGATGTTAAAATGATCTCCAGTAAATCTCGGAATTGCTCAATATGGTAACCATTGGAATCATCGTAAACGGAAACGATATTAAGAACTCTTTTCTTTATTCCGGTTCTCTTATATAAATAAAATCCATCCAAATCCGTGTTCCATAGTTGATTCAGAGCCTCGTGTACGGTTCCTGTTGAACACAGCTCACAAAACAAATATTTTTGGCTGCTGTGAAGATCCATTTTTTCAATATAACGCAGGTAATTCTTTTTCACCGTTCCAGATAGCCTGCTTAAAGATTCGTTATAAAAGAGAAGAAATTCTTTTATGGATTCCGGCTCATTTTCTGGTTCCACTAAGGATTGCTCCTGTAAAAATTCCTTCAGAAAAAACTTCAGCTCCCCATCTGTCGAAAATCCTTTACAGAAGCTTAACATCCCCTCTTCTGAATCTATGGTTGATCTCAAGCACAATTTCCTGGAAGCCAAGAAGTAAACCGACGGAATCCTTATGGATTTCAAAAAACTGATGTCATAAACCTTTTTAAACAAATAACCGTCTCTGGCAGTAAATAAAATCTTCTCTATATTTTTTTCCTCTATGGTCTTTATCATAGACTGCAGATAAATCAGCACGATTGGAACCATAAAGAGAATTGCAAATTCCTCCAAGGTTTTAATTGAAACAACCCCTGAGGTTCGGTATAAGGCAAAGGGATTGTTAAAGATCTCTCCTGCCATGAAGCCTAAGACAACCCTGTTGTCAATCCTATCCGAGCAGACCAGCAGTTTCTTCAGGCTTGATATGGTCCACATTTCATAAGCACTTTTTATCTCATAGAAATCAATGTCACATGTTTGAAGTATTGAGGTAGCTTGGGCTTTCTTGGTTCCAATGTGAAGACAAGTCATACGGCCGGAATCATTTCGATATCTCTTGAATATTTCCTGTTCCTCTTCTACACTGTATCCAAAAGAGCTATAGATTTTTTCATATCCCGTAATGGATAAACTGGATAAAAAATCCTCCGTCACAGATGCCGGAAAACAGGTTCGGGCAATAATACTTACCCTTTTCCCATTTTGGACTGCAAAATCCATAAGCTCAACCATTTTACGTCTCAAAATCAGGCATTCTCTTTCACACTCGATTTCCTCTTGAAGTACCAGCGCGCACTCCTCCTCACTGATTCCCGTTATTTCTCTAAGATGCTTATAGATTTCATCAATACAGTTTTTACTTGACCTTAATTCTGCCGTACGTCTTTTTTTCTTAAAACCAGAAATTTCAATTCCTTTTTGTCTGATTCTATCCTCTACCAGCTCAAATACATCTTCATCCTCTAACGTTTTTCGCATTACTAAAGTATCAAATAAATCAAAGCTGACGGCGTCATGCTCTTTCATCAACCGTTTAAGTTCTTCCTCGTTCTTATGAAAATATCGTTCCTGTTTGGGATCGATCTCTTTAAACTGGTACTCTCTTGATAAATTTATTCCGTTCTCTCCGTAAACTGTAAGGTGAAACACACTGCAGTAATATTGGATTCTGTGATAGATTTCTTTATAATATCTTTTTAATGACGCAATGATAAGAATCTCTGCCATACCGACATAGAGGTCGTCCCATGTCAAAATCGAAATGCCTTTCAGTGTTCCTTCCATACGAATCCGGTCTATAATCCCGACAACCTCAAACCCTTTTAATTCGTCTAATACGCTTTCTGCCACCCTCCCAGTTCCATAGACCAGTATTTTTTTCCCTTTTAACTTGTCGAATCTTCCCATCTGCCTAACCCTTTTTCTATCTTCCTGTCATTTGCTTACTTCAGGATTGAGGTACGAGTCTGACTCAAATCATCTACATGTTTTAAGTCTGACAAGAATGCCGTTTCCCCTTCATATTTTACGCTGTTAAAAAGTCCCAGTATCACTTCAGGAAGTTTTGAACCAATCATGTGTTCCAGCCCCTTAAGTTTTGCATACTGCTGGATATATTCCATTATGGCATTCTGCGCTTCTTCTACCATTTCCAGCTCCTGTTTCGTTCTTTTTTCCTGTGCATAAACGGGCTGTCCTTCGCCGTCTATCGCGGAAACAGAAGGTGCCTGTGAAGTAAAAATGGTTTCCAGCAAATCGACTACAGCACTGAAATCCTGTCCCTCTTTTTCATCATAGACAGATACCACCTTAAGCTCTCTCTTGCCATAACTCTCTTTCCTGCACAGATAGAAACCATCTAAATCTGTAGAAAAAATCTGATTCAAGGCATAATGGGCTGTCCCGCTGGAGTTTAAATCACAAAACAAATACGTTTTCTTCCAATCAATCGAAAGTTTTTTCGCATACGTTTTATAATGTTCTTTCATCACAGCAGAGTGCTCTTTTAATTTAAGGTCTCCCGGAAAATCTTCCTTGACTACTTCTCTGAAAAATGCTCTTAGCTTTTCTGGATCTGGAAACCATCTGCTTAAATCGGAAATAGCTGTGTCTGAATCCAGAGTAGCGGCCAGACATAACTTTCTCGAGGTCAGGAAATAAATTGCAGGAACTGCACAGTCTGGTTCATACCACATCTCATACAATTTTTTGAACAAATATCCATCTCTGGCAGAAAACAGGATTCCTTCATACGGTCTCTTTTGTATGGCCCTGGCTAAGTTCTGTAAGTAGACAAGCGCGGTGGGGCCGGCAAACAGCTTTGCCAGCAAAGTATAGCTTCTTATCGGTACAAATCCGCTTGTATGATACAATGCAAACGGATTGTTTAATAACTCTGCCAGAATCAATCCCAAAGCTATCTGATTATTGTTCCCATTTGAACAAACCAAAAGTTTTCGAAGGCTTGACATTTTAAGCAGCTCCAGAGCACTCTTTATCTCATAAGAGTCAATTCCAAATTTTCTTGGAGCGGCCACATCAGAATTTGGATTATCACCGATATGAAGACACCTTGCACAGCCTACCTCCTGTTTATAGATCTGAAAAAGTTGACTTCCCTTCGCACTCCCGTACTCGCAGGAAACATATAGCTTTCGGTATCCGCAGATTTCCATATTTTTTAAAATCGGTTCTAATACAGAAGCTGGCAGATACATATCCGAAATAATGCTTACCGTCTTCCCTTTCTTTATGGCATCATTCATGATTTCTACCATTGCCCTTCTGGGAAGGAGACACTCCTTTTCGCACTCGATTTCTTCCTGCATAATAAGCGCGCTGTCACTTTCACTTATCCCTGTAAGCATTCTCAAATTATCATAAATTTTGTTGATATCGCCGTCACGGGACTGTATCTCTGCTGTGCGTCTCTTCTTTTTGAAGTCTGTGATCGCAACCCCCTTTCGCTTTATCCGATCCTGTACCAAATCGAATAGATCCACCGGCTCCAAAGTTTTTCTCATAATCAGCGTATCAAATAGATCAAAGCTTATGGCCTCATACTCATCAATCAGCGATTTCAGCTGGTCCTCATTTTTCTCAAAGTATTCCATCTGGACATTGTCCATATACTTTAATTGGTACTCCTGATCCAGATTCCGTCCGTTTTCTCCATAAACCGTAATCCCCAGTGCAGTGCAGCGATATTGAATGCGGTCATAGATTGTCTTATAATTCTTTTTTAATGCGCCTAAGATGATTGCATCTGCCGTCCCCTCGTGGATATCGTCCCATGTTAAAATTGGAATCTTGGAAAGCGTACCCTCAAAATGAACTCGGTCCAGAATCCCTACAATCTTAAAGTCTGACAATTCTTCAATTAATCCGGCCGCAATTTTCCCTACTCCATAAATTAATATCTTTTTGCCTCTCAGTTCTTTCCATCTTTCCATTTTTTCTCTTTTCTCATATCCCCTGACTTTGTTCCATCTGAAACAATCTGGCGATTCCCTGGACATCCACATCAATCCATTCACACAATTTGTATTCGTTCAAGGACTGTTTCATTTCATGCCGATAGTTTTTTCCAACACCGCAAATGACAGCGCATGGCACGCTCTGATCTAATTCCGATATCTCTTTTATACGAATGGTTTCCGATTTCTCTTGGTTTTCTATCCTTCTGGTAACCAAGAAAGCCTTTATCTCGTTTGTCTCCCTATAAGATTCAATAAAATCTATAATTAGATGTGCATAGTTACCTGCCCCGCAGACATACAGGTCTTTTCTGCTTTGGGCTAGAAATATCTTTTCAAATTCTAATTCATAGTATTTTCTTTTTAACTGGATTAGCTCGCTTTTTTGTAATAAGCCTGAAAACCATTTCTCATAAATATTTCGATCATTGTTTTTCAGTTCATCCAATAATCCCAAAATGCAGCTGTCATTGGCTCCGCCTTTTCCATTTTCCGTATACAGCGCACTTTCCTGAGAACCTTCAATTACCTGGTCCTGTCCTTCCATTCCCGTATATACCGTTGGGATTCCATCAATAATCTCATGAAATTTAAGCCATAAATCGTCCTGGTTTGGAGCAAATTTTTTGATTTGTTCTCTGTTAAACCATCTCTCATTTCCACAATAAGGTGGATATAAAATACCATTGACCCCTATCGCGCATAAATCCATCCGTTCCACACCTATAAATTCTGTGGCGCTTTGCGCCCACCCTTCATAAGGAGAAAGTTTTTCTCCCTGCCTGGTTATGATGTGTACATTCCTTGCTGAAACTGCATAAGGGTGCTTTCTGTAGGATTCCATCAAGGTGCTGACCATCATATCGTCGTAGTAAGTATCATCATCCACTGTAATGACAATTTGATCTCTGTTTTGCAATGAATAGAGATATTTCTTATGAGATTTTAAATTTTCATTTACCCATTCTACACGAAAACCATTTTGTCCGTTTATTGATTTTAGACTTTTTGGCAAGTCATCCCATTGCTTCGGAAAATCTTCGGTACTAAGCCATAAGACGATTTCATCTGCTCTTTGTCTCTGTTTCCATAAGCTTTCTACCACCTTGTAAACTGTCTTGATTCTGGCTGGATAAGAGGTAAAAGATATAAGAAGCTTTTGCATGGATTCTCCCTTCAAGAAATGCTTTACTGCATCATAAAACATTTTCTACCATTTTTAATTCTGTATAATCAATAGAACATACATTTTTAAAATACATTCTCTCCAGATTATTCAAAATCTCTTGTGTATATCGTTTTCCTACAGCGACGATTATGAGTGCATCTCTACTGTAATTGCCAATCTCTTTTACCTCATATCCTTCAATAAACTCCTCTTTTTCTTTTTTGCTTACTGCAAATCCTGATAGACATTTACACTCTTTTCCATAATTCTGAAAAAAATACATTCCAGCTTTTCCAGCGCCATAAATCACTACTTCCTGTGCGGCATGACATTGGGCGATCATATCATCTCGTCTATCTTTAATCTGTTTTGTGTAATCCTTTAACGTCTCT
The DNA here is from genome assembly GCA_910579515.1 of uncultured Hungatella sp. GTDB lineage: Bacteria > Bacillota > Clostridia > Lachnospirales > Lachnospiraceae > UBA3402. The sequence continues at coordinate 31,017 of CAJTUV010000004.1, read as the reverse complement.
AAGTTTGTAAAAATATCCGAGATCTCTCCCACCCATTCCATGCTAATCTCATGAATCTCATCAATAAGATTCCAGATTTCTTTTTGATTTTCATATGCATATGGATATATTTTCGCCAAATGAACGCTTAAAATATTCTTTAACTGTTCATCATACACCTTTATCAAATTATTCTCTTTAGCCATCGTAAAACAATCACGTATCCCTTTTAAAACGTCTATCACAACCGGAAGCGAAAATTTTACTTCTTTATATCCTATTCTGTATGTATATATCACTTCATTTATTGCATAAAATTCTTGTGCTGCTATCATAGCGGCTAATAGAAATGGAGGATCCTGATAACGTCTGTATGGTGGAAATAAAATATTATTTTTTCGAAGTAACTCCAAACGGAATATATAAGTCGTATAGTAAAAATAATTTCCATAATCCTTAAACGAAATCATCTTATTTTCCGAAAACCATCTGCCTTGTCGTTCTAACATCCCGTTTTGCAAAACACCTACGATATTCCCTCCGCATATCACAGCATGATTTTCTTTAGCATTCCTATAAAGCAGTTCTAAAGCCTGTTCCTGTGCATAATAATCGTCTGGATCCATAAAACAGATATATTCTCCGTTCGCACATTGTATCCCTTTATTTCTCGCTATTCCGGCCCCTTGATTTTGCTGACGAAACACAATTAAATTTTTATACTTCTCACGATATTTTTTAAGAATTTCATAAGAACGGTCTGTAGAACCATCATCAATGCAGAGAACTTCGATCTCTTTTAATGTTTGGGAAAAAATACTGTCCAAACATTCCTCAATATATGTTTCCATATTATAAACCGGAATCACTACGCTAACTTTTATCATCAAATCATTCCTCGCCTAATACGTATCACAATGCCCAATGTATTTTTTTATATCCCAAGCGTTTAAGAGTACTCTTAATCTCTTCAAAATGTCTTCTGGACATTGCTACAATTACATAAGCATGTTCTTTCTCATCCTGCAACTCACAGATATTGTAGATCTTTTTTCCTCTAAACTTTTTGTCTTTGGTATCTTTACTTGTTACTGCAACCATATAATCGTGTATCTGATTCTGTTCAAGTATACTTGCTATCTCGTCAGCAATATATCCTGCGCCATATAGAATAATTGTTTCCGTATTTTTTAGTTCAATAATATCCTCTTCTTTTGGGTACTCCTGATATAAAGACTCTCCTGCAATAAAATATTTATAAACATATTTTGCCATTAAATTCTGATCTAAAAGTGGGGTGCCTGCCTCGTCACTTTTCAAGCGATAAGAAAGACTTTTAATCTGCCGATGTCGGGTAATAAAATACTTTTCTATCGTTCGGTTCAATTCATGATCCAAATTACAATTTTGCCATATCTGCAATTCCTGCAAAAACAATACAATTAAACTCTCTAAATAGTACATTTTCATAGGCGATGTGCAGACTGAGCCTTTGCGATACCGCCTCATATACAGCTGATCTGGTATACACATTGCTCTCTGTGCCGCCATATACATTGCAAACATACTGTCGTCAGCATAACGCAGATATTCAATCCCATACAGATTATTTTTTTCAAAATAGTCCCGCCTGTAAAAATATAACACCATATTTGAACTGGCTCTGTCGTTATTGTTAATTAGCTTTGCGAACAGCTCTGGCCCTGTAACAATATCCTCATACGTGCCCTTCCTTACATATTCATCTACTCTTCCAAAGCCTCTCATTGTTTCATCGTCAAAGAAAGCCGTAGCCGAAAATCCCAATAAGTCAAGATTATTCTCTTTTGCACAGGAATACATCCGCTTCAAAGCGCCTGGCTTTAGATAATCATCTCCATCAATATTGTATAAATATTCTCCAGATGCATGTCTAAACCCAACATTTCTTGAGGAAGAAAGTCCCATATTTTTTTGATTTTGAATGATCGTTATCCGTTGATCTCTTTGTGCATATTCTTTTACGATTTCTAAAGAACGATCGGTTGACACATCGTCAACGCAGATACATTCTAAATTGACGTCTTCTTGATTCAATATGCTGTCCAGACATTCTCGGATATAGTTTTCAATGTTATATACCGTTACAATAACGGATATCTCAATTTGTTTTTTATCTTTCATACAAACCTGCCTCCTCCAGTATTGCTTTCAAGAACAGAAGAACCCTATTTATACTCCCTTCAGATATTCCATAAAATTCTTCTTGTTCTCCATAGTCGATATGGTCGGTCTTCCTAAATCATCCCTGGCGCCAATCGCGCATTGAACCTCAATCATACTTAACTGATGTTTCTCTTTGGCCATTTTCAGAGCTTTATCTAAATCCTCAAAATTGTCCACACAAATGGTATTTGGATACCCACATGCTTTGGCGACAGCAGCCAAATCTATTGTTTTTGCAACAGTTGGTTGTCCGCCGACCGTCTCATGAGCCCCGTTATTAATTACCACATGAATCATATTCGCTGGAGCATGTGCGCCAATAACCGCGATTGCTCCCATATGCATGATCGCCGCTCCGTCTCCATCGATACACCAAATTTTTGTATCTGGCTTGTGGAGTGCAACTCCCATGGCAATAGAAGAACTGTGTCCCATAGACCCTATTGTCAAAAAATCCTGACTATGGCTTTTACCACTTGCTGTACGGATTGAAAAGAGCTCGCGGCTTGCTTTTCCTGTAGTAGATACGATAGGATCATCTCCTGACACATGAACAATATGCTGAATAATTGCTTCACGCAGCATCACATTTCCATTCGAATAGTCTACGTTTTCGCAGTAGGAAAACGAGCCTTTTCGAATAATAAAGGCCACGCTTTTTCCCTTACTTAACAAGTCGTTGAATCCACGTTTAGCCTCTCTGACTTCTTCTTCTTTCGTATCCTTCCCAATCGTAAAGGATTCAATATCTATGTCTTTTAAAAGCTTTTGTGTAATCTCTCCCTGAAAAATATGTTGCGGCTCATCATGGACTCCCGGCTCTCCACGCCATCCAATTACAAAAATAATAGGTATTCCATACACTTTTTCATTTATCAGAGAAGTCACAGGATTAATAATATTTCCTTCCCCACTATTTTGCATATAGACCACTGGTACCTTTCCTGTGGCCAGATAGTAACCGGCGGCAATGGCGACACAATTCCCTTCATTCGCAGCAATGATATGGTGTTGGGAATCAATTCCGTAAGTATTCATCAAATAATTACACAAAGATTTCAGTTGTGAATCTGGCACCCCTGTATAAAAATCAGCATCTAATATCTTTGCAAAATGTTCAACTCTCAAAATTTCTCCCTCCAAACTCTATGCTTTACAATGTTCACCTTTCGTATTAGGGATTATAATCTTATTGATAATAAATTGAGTGATTTCTTCTATATCCTTGATGTTCACAGACTTTGGCATATCAACACCAAATTCTTTTTTAACCTTCTGAATCAATTCATCTGTATAATACAAACTTCCATCTCTGATTTTTTCAATACCATCAAGATACATAGAAGCCCTGTTTGCCTTATCCATCTCCCTCATGTCAAATACAGATTCATCAATCCAGGCATCTATGTTCCCTTCTCGATAACCAACCAAGACAGGATAACCACCCAAATTTCCAAATGCGCCTGGAATAAATAATTTCTTTGTTTTTTTTGTTCGTATCGCTTCCACAATCGCTGTAATAATTTGATAATTACTGGAGGCATTCATCATATTTCGTTGAGCCGACACTGGCATTGCAATCTTGCAAGAGGCAAAAATTTCATCTTGTGAAAGATGCTTTTCTTCTTTGTTATAATAAATCTTTAACGGAAGTTCTATGCCTTCTGTATGTCCCTCTTTACTGATACACACATCATGGAAATGACCAGCGGCAAATGCGATATCTATATTCCAAAAATCTTTTATACAAAGCATTTTGGCCGCTGCAAATTGAATTCTTGGAATCAAATGATTCAAATTTCCAGATCCAAAGTCAGGATACGGCTCTTTTGCACTTTTCAGCCATGGAATTACAGCATCTGAGTAAGAAGTGTTTATCACAACGGCATCGGTATCTGCCAAATGACAGGCCTCCATAATATTCTTAGTAAAACGTATTGCCAAAGGACTCCAGATACCATAAGCTCTTATTTGGTTCCAACTGATACTTCCATATTTCAATCCAGGATATGCACGACTAGAATTGACAATAAAATCTGGTCTGTATTTTTCCAGAACTTTTTGAATAGATGGAATGTCTGTCAAGTCTATGCCTGCTTCAATATCAACAGAAGACTTATTCAACTGTCGTATCAAGCCTGAAACCCTGACAATGTTAACGCTCTCTTCCATTTTTTCAAAGTTTCTTCCCACAACAACAATGTGGATGGAGGCATCACTTTTACTGACCAGATAATCAAGAAGATACGTCCCTACACTTCCTAATCCAATTATCATAACTGTGATATGTTCTTCCTTCACGTGCTTTTCAACGATCTGTAATCTCTCCTGCAATTCCCTCACTGTCTCTATCCCACCTTTCTTTAATCCTCCTGTAATCATCACGCGTATTACAGTTGGTCCATTGTTTCAAACCGATAATTTGAATCTCTCCCTGTTCGATATGGTCGAGATATTCCTGAATGATTTCTAAATTAGTTCCACCTTTGTTTCTTTTAAAAAATGACTCGCTGGCGTTTTTCAATATGTCTATCTCTCGAAACTTCCATAGCTGTCCTGAATTTAGCAGCACTGAAAACTCTTCATTAATTGTCAAAAATCCATGACTACTATTGAAAGCATAGTGATAATTGCCCTTATTGTCTCTGTAAAGCACAACGGCCTTACTTGCATAAATTGGTTCTGTATTATAGGTTAAGACAGAGGCGTTCCCGTGAATTACTCTCTGGAAAGATTCTGGATCAATATCTAAGTCGCCTTCAACAAATAGTATCTCTTCAATATGATCTAATAAAAAAGCATTCTTCAAACCAAGATACAAACTGTATCCAGAGCCGAATTCTTCATAATATTCGTTAAATATTAGCGTAACTTTATTCTGTAATTCTTTTTTCACAAAGGTGTTTATATAATCGGTCAATTCATCAAATTTAAAACCGCCTACTATAAAGATCCTGTCTGCATAATCACATCTATCTAGCAGATGAGACAAAAGTGAATTTTTCGAATTGCCTTCAAAGTAAACGGCCTTTAATTGTCGTTTTTCTTCTTCTATTCCTTCATTAAAGCGGCTTGAGATTCCAGCAACTGTAATAATCGCAGCTTTCACATTCTCTCTCCTTATGTATTATCTGTTTTTATCTTCCAGATAACTGATTATGCATTCCTCAATTCCCTGGTCTAAATTAACCACTGGTTTCCACCCTGTTTTTTCCCGAATCTTTTCTGTAGAAAGAAGCCGTCTTTGCGGATCTGATTCCCGATATCCCTGAAATTCAATAACTGGTTCTGCAATTCCCATCTTTTTTGCACATAGTTTTGCAAGCTCTACAATAGATATTTCTTCATCTGTAGCCACATTATAAATACTTCCGTCTAATGCACTGTCCGTTTTCGCCAGCGCAAGTACTGCACTGCAGCTATCAAAATTATTCAAAAAAGTTCTACAATTTTTCTTGCTGTTCTCCAGCAGCACCACTTTACCGTCCTTTTTAAAACTATTGATAATAAATGGAATGATATGTTTTGGATATCTCTCATTTTTACTATATACGTTCGCGAATCGAATCGAACACCCTTTAATCTTGCCTGTAATTACGGCGTCCTTCATAAAAAACTCTGTCAAAAGTTTTCCAGTTGCATAACTTGTCCTCTGGCTGTGTTCTGCAACAGCCATAGTAATATAATCGCTTTCTTTTACGCCCCCATGTTCATTCCAAGAATTCATCGAATAGACTTCTGAAGTAGAACAGTTCATATATTTCTGAGCACCTACGCGGATTGCCTGATCCAGAAAACGGTTCATTCCTATCACATTTGTTTCATATGTCTCATAAATGTGATAAAAATGTTCTGTATGCACCACTGCTGCACAATTAATGTATATAAGTTCATCATATGAATTTTTTATCTCATTTACACGCGCCTCAAGGTTTCTCATATCTTCTGTATCATTTAAGTCATATTCATAAAATTCAAAGCGGCTGTCATTTAGATGATCCTTTACTGTCTCAATAGAAGAGGCAAAAAAATTGTCAAAGCCCAAAATGTGATTGCTTTTTTTTCCATCCTCTAACAACTGTTTAACCAATTCATTTCCTGTCATTCCAGTTACACCGCTGATTACATATAATATCCCCATATTCCCTCCAGAAAGGCTTTTATAGCTTCCATGATTTTACAAAGTATTCTCTTATTTCTTCTTCCTCATATGTTTTGATAATTAATTGAGGACTTACTCCATACACAATCGAACAATCAGGGATATTCTGATTCATAATCTGTGCATTTGCAGATACTATAACCCAGTTACCGATATTGCAAGTTCCGATCACGGAAGAATTCGCAAACATCGTTATATGATGTCCTAGTACAGGCCAGCTGACTACATCTCTGCTTAGTCTTTCACCAACAGTCACCCCTTGATATATACTAAAGTAATCCCCAAATTTGGCTTTTCCTAACACAGATCCAATAGGATGTTCAACGATAAAGTGATCAGGTAATTCAATATTCCAATACCATTCCACCGAATTCATAATTTTGTTTAAATAATAAATTTTATCGGCAAGATGGACATTCCATACCCCCCCACAGCTTCCGATATCATGAGCAAGATAATATAAAAAAACAGAGTAAACAGCGGTATTTAAAACAGAAAATCCATTACTTAAATAATAGTTTCTCACGGATGTATCCCACCCTGCCTCTGTTTTTTTAATTGCCTTTCTCACATTTTCTATAAATGATGCAGGCAACTCTGTTTCCCAATATACATTTAGTTGTCTCTTCAATACATGAAATGTATCCTTTACCAAGCTCTCATCTTTCACAGTTTTACACTCCGTTTTTTAAACGCTTCCAATAAAACTCATCTACACTCTGATTAAAATATGATATTGTTTTATCTATATCATAAGAAACCCCTCTGAAATCAACAGACATAGATTTGCTGTCTAATATGATATACTGTGCCTCTGGATGCTGATTCCTCGGCTGCCCAACAGAACCTGGATTCATAAACATGACCGCATGTTGATCTCTTAATTCTGGACAATCGGCTTTATAAAACTTTGTAAACATATGAGAACAATGGGAATGGCCAGAAAATACCAAATCATAGCTTTTATAGTCGCCATGGACGCTGTCAGGAAAAATTGATTTCCAGAAAGGGTTCTCCATTGATCCATGAACTGCCAGGCATTTTTTCCCATCCAGCGTAAATTCGCAAAATCCCCTGCAATCTAATTCTGTCTCAAGATATTTTTTTATTTCTGTTTCTAATTTGAAAGCTGTATATTTCGCAGAATCCACGCCGCGTTGGGACGAAAATCCTGTAAAATCTGAAAGCAGAATGGCCCGCTCATGATTTCCCCAGATGTTACAGATGATATGATCGCTCATCTTTGTCCGAACATACTCCACAACCTCATTGGACTGCATACCATAGTCAATCAAATCTCCAAGCAGAATGATTCCACAAATATCAAATTGTTGTAAATCGCAATGCACTTGTTGTAAAGCCTGAAGATTGCCATGGATATCAGAAAGTATCGCATATTTAGCCATCCTATCTATCCACCTCGTTTCAGATAAAATTACAATTCATCAATCAGCGTGATAATTTCTTTAAAAGGCATCAGCCTCTTTTCCGCTTCCTCCGCTCTGTGGCAGCGAAGAATTTCTTCTGCTGTGGCTCGCATAGCTGGAAAAGCGGCCCGCATAAGCTGATTGGCATAAATGACAATATTCACCCCATGCTGTATAAGTTCCTTCTCTGTGATAGAACAAAATGAGGTCGGAACTACCACGATTGGCGTCAGGGTATCTACAGCCCTAAATTTATCACAAAACTCTATAATTTCTTCCGGACTTTTTTTACGGCTATGTATCATAATTCCATCTGCTCCTGCATCGCGAAAGGCAAATGCCCGCTGTAATGCATCCTCCATCCCTCGTTCAAGAATCAAGGACTCAATACGTGCAATAATCATAAAATCTTCTGAAAGCTGCGCCCGTTTTCCCGCTGCAATCTTCATGCAAAAATTTTCAATGGAATCTTGCGTTTGAACTACTTCTGTGCCAAACAGGCTGTTTTTCTTAAGTCCTGTCTTATCCTCAATAATAATAGCAGAAACTCCCATACGTTCCAGAGAGCGTACCGTATAGCCAAAATGTTCTGTCATTCCACCTGTATCGCCGTCAAATATGATCGGTTTTGTAGTAACTTCCATCACATCATTGATTGTTCGAAAACGGCTGGTCATATCCACAAGCTCGATATCTGGTTTGCCTTTGTCGGTGCTGTCGCAAAGAGATGAAATCCACATTGCCTCAAACTGGTCAACAGACTCCCTATCTGCAACAACCGTTTTCTCCGCAATAAGTCCAGTCAGACCGCTATGAACTTCTATGGCCTTTACAATCGGCACCAATTTCAGCAGTTTTTTTAATCTTCCTCTGCGAAATTCCGGCATTGCCAATTTTTCTACCATCTGCCTGTCGATCTTCTGAACAGTGGCGTTTGATGTATAAGGGATTTCAATTAATTCACCCCCATATTTTTGGAGAAGTTCAAGGATATTTTCTCGAATGACTTCCATTCCCGGATCTGTCCAGTTGCTCCCATGAACAATGTAATCTGGATGCAGCGTTTTAACGATATCATCATACATGATTTTATCCTGTACAATGACCTTTTCGATTCCCTGCAATTCTTCCACCATTTTTACCCGTTCCTTTGTTGTTTTGGTCGGAAAGCGGTTGTAGCGGAGCATTTCAGAGTCACAGAGTATCCCAACTACTACCCTGCCTAATTTTTTTGATTCCCTTAAAATATTGAAATGTCCTTCATGCAGAACATCTGTACAAAAACAGGTATAAACAAGTTTCTCTTCCATCATTTTCTCTCTTTAACCTTAATGAACAAGTTTCTCTAATGGGCAAACTGTGATGTATTCATGTACCGCTTCTATCAACTTCTCTGTTTGTTCTTGATCTGTGATTCTTTCATCTGTAGCAGATAAATATAATTCAGCCACACCGTCAGAATAAATCACTATTTTATATCCATTTGCAAAAATAAATGCCTCAAAAGGCAATAAATACTTCTCTTTTCCCATCATTTTATACAAATATCGAAAGTCTGGATTATATAATTCCGACCTTGCAAGTTTGATAAAATTATGTTCTAAAACTTCATACGCCTTTTTATTTAACATGCTGATTACAATTTCATTCAATGTCATAATGGAAATCAGCCGATCACTTCTTCCCGCTTTCATTTCTGGTGAACAGATAATGTACGGAATGCGTATCCACTCTTCTGCACAAGTCAGATTTGTGTCTTTAACCTCCTTAAGTGTACAATCTTCCTTTAAAACCAGATTTCCATGATCAGCATAGATAAGCGTACGACATTTTAATTGATCCATAAATGGCGATACAACATCATCCAAATAATTGAGTGCATCCAAATGTTGTTGTTCGTAATTTGTCCGTAACTTTCCTCCTTTTTGCGGAAGGTAATCAAATAACATCGCAGTGCCTTCTGAAATTAGTTTCTCTTTTGTATAGGGATTAGAAAAGGTAAAATGGCTTTCATATGTTTCATGAAGATAATATAAGCCATGTTCATGCTCTGTGGCATCCAATATAAAATCCCACCATTTTTCTGTGACACTTTGAAAAGTGCCACTATAATGGACTCCCTCTCCCTCAATAAGGTGAAACCCATCTGTATAAAAATAAATACTGCGCCCTTGTCGTTTAGCCTCTGTCAGAAAACGACAGTCCTTTTCTGCAACAAATTCTTTCTTATAGTATTCCGTCCGCAAATCTGTATCTTCACTGTATGCAGGTATCAAACTTTCATAGGTGGACGTTGAAAATGAATAGGCATTATCAAATAAATAGCCTTTCTCTTCAAAAATCTTCGTCAACTTTGGCATTTCATTTAAGTCCTGTCGCCTCAGCCCATCCATACAGAACAGTAGCACATTGGTTTCCCCGATTTGAGCAGCCGCTTTCTTCTCCTCTTCGTAAAGTGTTTCTAAGTCTGTCAATAAGCCTCGATACGTCTTTTGGCCGCTCGTTTTAGACAATTTATCAGTATAAATAATTGCACTTCTAAAATCTTTAATTTGAATATATTTTGTAATCAGAGAAACATATTCCTTCTCCAACTCTTCCCTGTCATCAAGATGCTCTATTTTTCTTTGAATCGAATTAATAGTATGATAATGATGGTAAGGATGATTGCTATAGTAATAGTCTGAGTGAAGAATGATTCCGTTTTCAGCAAGCTGAGCATAAATATCCAGAAATTGGATAGTCGAATGTTTTTTCTTTAAATTGTCTGCAATGCCATCTTTAAATTTATAGGAGGAAATAATAACTGCGTCGATCCCTTCCTCTTCAATTTCTTCATCCTTGATCAGATGAAATCCTCCCTTTATAGTCTGTCCAGTATAATTATCCACAATATATTTTATATTCTTTAACTCAAATATAAAATCAGACATAAGCATTTTAGTATGTCCGCCGTTACAGTAGATTGCTACATTTTTATGTTTTTCCAAAAAATCGCGCAAAGAATGCCTAATGGTTTCATTGATGTTTTTTGCATTTATCGGCCTTTCAAAGCCATAGGTGTCAAACAATTTTTCATACTTTTGTTCCAACTGTTTTCTCATATTCTGATAACCTCTTCTATGTGTTTTGCCACTTCTTTATTTACTATCTCATTCAAATGTGAAGGAATTGCTCCATACTCATAACTACAATCTGTAAAATAATAATTACATTTTGAAGTATCTACAGTTAATATCCATTCATAGTTATCAGAAACATACTCATAATATCTTTTTAATACCTTATTTACTTCTCTGATTGAATCAATTTCCGCAAAAAGCACTTTTCCGTTAAGATCGCCAACCTCTTCACTTAAATAATTCTCCACAAGAACAATGTTACAATTTGGAAACCGCGATCTTACTTTTTCTAAAAATTGGTCAACACTCTTCTCCCATAATTGTATACACTCTTTTGTTCCAAATTTAATAAGATGATAATGTTCCGGTTTCATTTGTATTCCGTCAAATGCGTCACTTTTTGTCACGTATCCTTTGGCGTATCCCAATAAATCAAACCGCTCCTCAATAAAATCTATAAAAATATACTGAGGGCCAATCTCTTCCATCAAGTTCCAAAATGAAGAACCAGCGTCACGCCTAACCATAATCTCCCGATATTTATTATGATGTACAAGTGAAAACGCTTCCTGAATTGGATTCATTATGCTTATTATGCTGGAAAAATTAAATCTGCCATTAGGATTATGTAATATATCCATATTGCTTAAAATTCGATTCAAATTATATCCGCCCAAAGTAACATATTTAAAATTCGTAGTCCCAGGAAATTTTTGTTCGATGTAAGCATAATATTTATCTACCAACTGTTTATACTCTTCTGGGTCTCTACGATAAAAAAGCCCTGCCAACATATCGGACAACTTTATCTTGATGATTCGTTTCAGCAATTCTTCATATTTGTCATAAATTCCACATCGTTTGAATCCATCCAATAAGCTGTCAAAGGCATTTAATCCAACAGCCTGCTCATCTCCATTATTTACACGTGGTTTCTCTGAAAGAGAGCCTTGACGAAATCTGCGATAATAGTATAGCCCCTCTTGCACGTTTACAATGTTCCCACTTAATGCGAGTAATAAGGGGTAGACCGCTCTGGCAGGACTGTGGCAGTCTGGAAAGGTAATATGATGTTCCACAAAGAGCGACTTCTTTATCATACATTTCCAAATTGCTGTATAACCATACTGCATATGTTCTTCTAACGTATATAATCGCCCCATATCACCTGCACAATTCCGATAAGTCATCTCTTTCGTATCGTCATGAAAGCGATATACATCACATTCTGAAATGGATGCGTTGCTCTCTAATATTGCAGAATATAATTTCTCTAAATATGTAGAATTAATCCAATCATCCGAATCAATAAATACCAAATATTCTCCATTAGCAATTTCAATTCCATAGTTTCTTGTGACAGAAAGTCCCTCGTTCTTTTTTGAAATCAGCCTGACGCGACTGTCTTTTTGGGCCCACTCCTGACATTTAATCTCTGATCCATCCGTAGAACCGTCATTTATGAGTATTACTTCAAAATTCTTGAATGTCTGTGTTACCACCGATTCCATACATTCATCTAACCATTGGTTCACATTATAAACAGGAATAATAACGCTTATTGGAACAAATTCTCTTTTCTCCACTCTTATCCCCTCAAACTTTCTGCACAAATTAACTATCATTGATTTTGAATTATTGTCTGTGTCTTCTTCAGAATTTCTAATTCCTCTGCAGGAAACTTATGTTCCATCAATACTTCCATGCTCAATGTATGAGAATCTTTCATCACTTTACTATAATTATCTGAATATGGAAAAATGGTACTGTATATTTCCTCCATTCTGTGATAACATGCAAGACTAAGGCGATGGGTTCCATCAACAAGCCTGTATGTTTCATCGATCCATATGTCTTGTTCTTGTTGATATCCATCTTTATCCCAGCTATCAATCAACCCTTTAAATCTATCTAGTCTTTTTTGGGCCGTCTCTTTTTCACATTGCAAAGAGAGGGCCTTTAAATATAATGAAAAACCGAAATCATTCTTTTTATAATAATGCTCTATTGCAAGGTAACGGACTGCAAACAAATAATTATGATTGTTCTGGTGTTGAATAATTTTTTTTGTGTTTATCTTCTTATGATATTCAACGGGGACTCCTAGTGCCAATTCCATTATATATGGATGAACCCATATATAGTTATGGTTCTGATGTTCTAAAAGATAGCTTTCTATTTCATTTTTTATCGCTTCATGTACAGCAATACATATATAGGTTCCTTTTTTATGAATCACATTCTCAGCCGGCTTTATCGGTATTCCATTTATTGTTCCCTCAGCCTTATCATGAAGCGTAACTGCAAAACAATCGACTTTATGGTCTAAGTGTCGAATTTGTAATGCAGCATAAAAATTTCTGGCAGCATATCCTGTCCCATAGATAATTATATTATGATTGTTTATGATTTCTATTAACTTCCAAACATCCATTTCAGTTAACCATCAGTTCTTTTGCTAAATAAATTCCATTATTTCTTGTGGACGCAAAGTGTACATATCCTTTTTCCTCTAATAATTGATTTATTGACTTTTGTCCACATACAGCAGTTTCTACAGAAATCATTTTTATTCGATATTTTCTTGTATCTAAAGCCTGAATTAACTCGAAATCCATTCCTTCTGTATCCAAGTCCAATATATCTGGTGTCGTCTTACAATACGTTTCGATGATCTCATTTATGTTAGCAACACCAATATCCATATAATCTGTAAAACCAAGTTTTTTAGCTTCTTTTTCATCAAAGGTATTATGTCCCCTATAGGATAATTGAGGGGATAAATAATATCTTAATGACTGGCTTTCGTCTGCACATGCCCCCATATTTAATAAGACATTTTCTGGTCTATATTCTTTTATCAAGCTGCACATATCCGGGTTTGGCTCTACAAGAATGCCATTTTTATATCCATTCTCATAAAGCAGATACGTATTATTTCTGATAACCGGATGACATACTCCAATATCAAGATATATAGGATCCTTCAACGCAAGTTTGTGGATTAATTGGATAAACAACAAATCCTCTCCGCTCTCTGAATAAAACTTTCTATCTTCCCCCCCTAAATTGTACTCTACCAACCCAGATACCATGGTATCATAATTCTTCAGATACTTTTTAGCCTCTTCATCCACTGCTTGTTCAATATTAGGAAATACAATAAAGCATACCGAATGTTCCGCAAATTTTTCCAAAATATCTACGTTGGAAATTGTCATCCCACAAATTGTTTTTCCGTGATATCCTGGATTCATATCAATCATATAATCCAAAGGAAACAACCATGGATTATATTTTAGAATAAACTCATTTTTGCTGCAGCCCCATCCAATTAACACATCATACTTTTCTCGCAATTCACTTGTTTGAACCTTTTTTGTAATTACCATGCCTATCCCTTTCAATTTTTCTAAGAATTTATGAATAATATGTAATGATAACTCTTCTCTCCCTCATCGGATCAAACTCAATCAAAAACACATCCTGCCACTGCCCCAGCTGCATCTTTCCATCCTTGCAAGGTATATTTACATCACTACTAAAAAAAAGTTGCCGCATATGAGAATAACCATTAATCCTCTCTGTTATGGGTACATCTCGAATGCCAATAATGTCATGCCGATAATCTCCTTTTTGTGGCCAAGTTCTCGCTAAGTAATCTTGTACATCGCTTAAAAGAAGGATTTCTCCCTCCATGATTTTTATTGCACAGGTTGTGTGGGCCACAAAAACATTGACCATTCCCTCTCCCTTTTCGTTTTGAATCAAATTATTTATTTCAGTCATCAAGCTGATAAACTGCTTCTCGGTTTTTATGATAATCTCTTTTCTAAGCATGAATCAATTCTCCAACATTCTGTAGATTCACATTAATATGTTCTCCTGGTGCGTACCTTCCGTTTATTGCGTATAAAACAATTTCTGCAAAATCTTCTGGTTTCAGTAATGTATTTTGATCCTCGTGTGGATACAGACCAAGTCTCATCTTTGTTGCAGTTCGCCCAGGAGACAGACAGACTGCATAAACGCCATCCTCTGCCCAGCATTTTGTAGCCATAACAACCGCTGCTTTCGCTGCACAATAAGAACTCCATGTCCCATGAATTTTGGTTGCGGCGGAAGATCCTATATTGATAATCATCGCATTTCTATTCTCTTTCAGTACCGCTGAAGTGCAGTTAAACACCCCAAACAAGTTGATGTCAAACGCTTTTCTCTCTCTTTCGATCTCACATTCTTTAATTGATTGGGGATACACATATCCTGCGTTGTTGATTAAAACATCTGGTATAAAGTCTTTTACATACTTTGTCACAGAATCTATATTTGTAACATCAAGTAAATCTTTCCCCGGGCTCTTTACCTCGTACTCGCCTTTAAGAAATAATTTCTCTGCAATCGCCTTAGCAATATCTCCCTGTCCTCCTGTGATTAACACCTTCTTCATGTTTTTTACTCCTCCATGTTATACGTGTGCATAAGACTTTCAATAATGGGCAAATCTCTTTGGTAAGTAACCTTGATCAGATTTTCTGTTGTTTCAATGAAATGTGGCTTTATTCCATGATATTCAAACATAACTCTTGTCTCATCTGTCATATTTTTAAATTTTCCAGAATCTAAAGCAGTCTTAAGCAACTGAAAGTCAAATGCCTGAGGTACTAACAATTCATACAGTTCCTCTCTGTTTAAAAACATTCCCTCTCTTTTTACTACAGTATTTACTAATGGCATCACAAAGGAACAGGAGGGATGATTGTCTGAAAGTATTTCTCTTATCTGTGCTCTTGTCACCAATGGCCTGGCGGCTTCTGCTATGATTACCCGTTTTGTATTGGAAGATAAACTTCTGATTCCGTATATGACAGATTCTGTTCTTGACTTTCCCCCAGGAATATCAACTCCAACTACAACAATATTATTATTTTCGAGTACAGTCTGAATTTTATCATAAACGTGTCTCCATAATGGTTTTCCATTTATCACATAAAACTGTTTTTTCCCCTGGAACCTTTCACCATTTCCTCCTGCCAATATAATGGCTCCCAGAGCTTCTTTATTTTCTATCATGATGCCCTCTCTACTGCCGCATATAATCTTCCAGCTTATCGGCAACTCGTGCGCTGGCCTGTCCATCAAAAATCAATTTAACTTCTTCTTCAAATTTCTTCATCATAGCTGTATAGGTATCTTGATCAAAGTTTAAAATATTTTTTTCCAGCTCATCATTGTTTTGAGAAATTGGATATGGGAGCACTGCATTTATACCTGGCGTCATCTTTTTATTATTTGTAACTGCCTTGTTTGAATCGGAAGAGAGATTCCACAGCATACTTCCCCTATCATGTATATATTTCTCGATATCGTCTGCATAAATGAAAACTGGCATATAGGTAAAACCGGCATCCATTGCTGCGCTTGAGTAATCTGTAACAAAAGCATCCATTGCCGCCAGTATTTCATACATATCATCGTCTTGGCTTACATCAATAAGTCTATCCTGCAGCTCATGATCTTTATATTCCTTCATTTTTGATGCTAATTGTGGATGCACTCTTAAGCAAAGATACCATTCCCCGCCAAACCGTTTTCCCAAATTTTGAAGCAAACGCTTAAAATCCAAACTCCACTCTTGGGAAAATACAATTCGCTTTCCATCTATAGCACCTTCCCGAAACGTAGGCGCAAACATAACAATCTTGCTTTCCTTTTTAATTTTGTTCTGTTTTCGGAACATTTCTTTATATCGTGTTCTGTTTCCATATAACACGTCACATCTTGGAGCACCTGTACGCAAGAATTCCCCTTTATACACTAATCCTCTGGGATGAACTTCTTCACACCATTTAGAGTCTATGACAACACGATCAATCATATTTGAGTCATTTTTACTTACCAAATATGCCATTTTAGAAAAAGCGCTGCCTCTCCATAACCCCATACTCTTAAAGCCAATCGTTCCATGCCAGGTATTTATGTAAAATTGCCCCTTCCTTTTACAGGTTCCATAAGGCTTTCGATAGTTATCTATCCAAATTTTCGAGGTAGAAAGCCAATACGCTCTGTTCCATAAGGTATTCTCGACGCTTTTAATGTAAGGTGGAAAATCCTTCTTTTTGTCATTTACAAGCCATACAAATTCATATTCTTTACTACGTCGATGTAATTCCTGTACAATATATTTAGGGTTACAGCCAAATCCTCCCTTACCCTCAAATGTACAGACAGCAACTCTATTGCTTTTAATCGGAAAAATTCTGCATAACCAAAAACATATTTTGTTCCCCAATGCCTTTAATTTTCGATATCTTATATAATTTTCCGGTCTCATTTACAGACACTTTTCCTCCTGATAAAATAAAAAATCTAATGCAATCATATGACAGACTCATACTTTACATCAGATTTTTCTAACACAAACTACTTCCTTTGCCACTTCAAGCCAAATACTTATGCAAAGTATGAAATTGTCAAAGCGCCTTTTTATCTTTCCATATCCAACCCTTCCCTTTTTTCGGCTTTCATAAATGCTTCCATCATCCCAGCTAACGTCACAGACTCCTCTCGAGTCAGCTTAAATTCGCTACTGCTGTTTCCATTTATAGTAGAAATAAAATCACTTATTTCATACCGAAGCCCATCTCCCAGAAAACGTTCTGAGTACTTTTCAACCTGACTTGAGTTTTCATAATGTAACTCAAAATAGGTAGTCTTCCACCAAGGCGCCTCTGCTACAATATATCCCTTCGTCCCCGCAATCAAAAGCCGTCCCTCCGACTTTACTCCCAGCCCACAAGTCGCCGTAGCAATTCCAGAAGGATATTTGAGAGAAACTTTGGTAAATATATCCAGTCCCTGTTCTCCCCTGATAGTATCAAACCGAATCTCTTCAAAGTCCTTACCTAACAGCTTTAGAATTGGCAGCATCACATAACTGCCCAGTTCGATAAAACTGCCGCCGTACACTCTATCCGTCAGCTCTCGTGTTTCTTTTCCTTCAAGCTTCGTAAAACAGGCTTCCACGTTCCGTATGCTTCCCACGGTTCCACTGCTGGCAAATCCCAACAATTTATGAAATCCGGGACAGAAGGCCGTCTTGATCCCTTCAAATAAAACCAGATTCCGTTCTCTTGCAAGATCAAACAGCTCCTGTGCTTGAGCCTGTTTTAATACCATAGGTTTTTCACAAAGCACGTGCTTTCCATGTTCTAAAGCCGACTTAATATATCCGTAATGAGTTTCATGAGGAGAAGCTACATACACAATATCTACCGCTTTATAAAACTCCTCCAATTCTCTATAAGCACTGATTTCCCACTTGTCTGCAAACCTAATCGCACTCTCTGTATGTGGGTTATAAACACCTTGAGTACTGACACCACTGACCAGCTTTGCCTCAGGAATAAACCGTTCTGCAATCCGCCCTGTACCTATAATTCCAATTCTGTGAATCGGACTATTCTTTTCCCTAAGCATTGTACTGGAAATATTTTTGGTTCTTTCTAAATATACTACTTTACAGTAATCATTTAAGTAGTCGAATTCTCCTGTCCAATCAGAACCAATCGCAAAAATATCAATACGAAATTTTCTGATATCATTTACCTTTTGCCCCTGAGTTTCCTCGATAATAATCTCATCTGCAAATCCTGACTTTTTCACATTTTCAATGCGGATCATTAGAGAGTCCACTACATTCAGTTTGCCCCTTGCCTTGTCATAGGCTTCTGTGGTTACGCCTACAATCAAATAATCACCCAAAGCTTTTGCTCGTTTCAGAAGTCTATAGTGACCTTCATGGAAGAGGTCAAAGGTTCCGTATGTAATCACTTTTATCATAATACTTTCATGCTTCTCCTCTCCCTGTAGTTCAAATTTTTCTGCATAGAGAACGATGTATTTTTTCTCCACAACGCCCATCAGTACTTGCATTTACTTTTGAAAAAGCTTTCACTTGTCTTTCTCTGTCAAAAGAGCATCCAGTTATAGTCCCATCCAACAGATCTTGCAACGAATTGAAGGCGTCTTCATGCAAACAATACTGCAGCCATTCCGAATCTTCCATAAATCCAAGTTCGTGTTCTTTTAATTCCTGGTAGTCAAATTCAATGGGCACTTCTTTATATTCTTTGGTGTCTATATTAATCTCATAGAGCCTTCTTTCCGGAAGATACCAGATTCGGCAATCAGCTTTTCCCATCTGTGGATATGTGACAAAAAATCCTCCCATACCTGACGTATTAAAATAACCATTTCTTCCTCTGTTTACAAAAGGTATCGGCGTTTCCCACTTCTCCATCTCTTTTGTCTCCCTGTCAAGGGTCACATACATATTCCCCCAATATGGAGAGAGTACAATCTTTTCTTTTCCACCTTCCCTTGAAAATGCTATATTTCCAAAGGGACGTTCCTCGCATTCAACTTCGTATGGCCATTTTATTGACTTAAATCCTTCTGGCAGATTATCATACTCTTGAATTTCACCTGTTTTGGGATTCCAGCAGGTTATCGTCAATCCATTTAAAGGCAAAAGCCATAAATCATCCCCATCCGCAACGATTCCGTGAGTTCCAAGATTACTCTTAGAATTACTACAAAGGCCTCTTGCCAGCAATGTATCCATATCCAGAAATATAAACTCATTGTCTTCCGGAGAGGAGAATACTAATTCATTCCCATATAATCCAACTCCGCCTATGCGCTTTTCCCCTGCTATTTGCCTAACAAGAAACGGTTGGATTCCCTCTATGCCTTGAAGCTCCTCTGTTTGTATATTAAACCGAAGAAGCAGTGGATATTGATAAGGAAGTAAAAATATGTATTTATCATGATACCAGGAACTATAAAAAGCCCCCTGACGCATAATCTGCGTCTTAAAATGGATTTTTTTAATCTGTTTATTTTTAATAACTAAAATATTTTGAGCGTTACCCGGAAGGACATAAATCTTATCTTTGATTTCTACCGCCCTAGCATAATAATTTCCTCCCGAATATCCGGTTTGCAAATCCATATAAAATTTATAGTGATAATCATTGTTTTCCGAAAACCACAACTGATTATTTCTTGTAACCTGGAATCTGTCGTTTCCCCACATATCAAAAGCAGGATTTATTTTCTCCCCCCGCCAGTCGTCCTTCTCTGGCAGGGAATGAATCAGATTGTTCAATATAAAAAGCGGTTTCCCTGCCATTCCAAAAAGTGACGTTACACTGGTGGCGGAATCTCCTATATAGACATCTGACAAAGCAATGGTACTGGTAATATCCGGCGTATCATCGTAAATCCCCAGATTTTCATCCGCAAATCGTTTCTTCAGCCTGTCATACCATGGCCGGTATTCAGGCCTCATAGAGTCAAAAGTAGATTCTAAGAGAGGATGAGGCCGCCATAACAGGCATGCATCTTCTCTTCCTTTAAAACAGTCAAAAACATATTCCATTTTCTTTAGGAAGTTCTCTGGATTTCCTCCCAGCATTCCATTGATGCTGGTATTGTAAAAATAAACGGTTCTCCCCTTTAACCGTTCCTTCCACTCTTTTGGAGGTTCAGGAGGATTCAGGCACATTTGTATGGTTCTGTCAAATTTAGGTGAACCTAAAGGCAGAAACTTTTCCTCGGGAATAGAAGGATCAAAAAACTTCATAAGCTTTTGGGACTGTACCACAATATAGTCTACATGGAAATAAGCCTCGCACATGGCCTGCCCTTCACTCATTCCACCCGACGTAACATAATAGGGTATATATACTAAACAGTCTGTATATTTTTTTAATTCGCTGGAATAAAACCTGGGGTCAACGCTGGTCACATAATTCCCCTGGTCGTAAGGATTATGGATATAGATAATATCTGGTCTGCGTTCTTTTAAAGGATAGGTATCATAAGAAATCACTGGCACATCTTCTGGGAAATCATCCCCTTCATAGTGTAACGTTCCCAGCGTCCCGTCTGCATTGCGCTCATAATAGGGAATCGGCACCACATAAGCTTCGCACTCTGGGTCCGTATCTGCTGCCCTCCAGACACTTTCCAAACTGTCCCACATGGATGCTTTATATGGAAGAAATACGATTTCCAGCTGTACCTTGATGTCATTTCTCACACTGTTTTCCACTTGAATCAGTGATTTTTTTAATTTTTTGTAAACTCTGTTTCCAGTCACTTCCTCATTGTGGCATAGCGCTTCATAAATCTCATAGGTAAGTTCACAATAGGACTGCAAGAAAGGGATGGTGACAAAACCCTCCCCTTCTTCTTTCTCAATCAAATTTCCTAAACCGACAGCGCCCTCCTGGCATTGTCCCAATAAATCCATAGCCGCATCAATATTTTCTTCTTCTATCGCTTTTTTTATCTCGAAATGAGCCTGTTCCATCAGTCTGATAAAATCCGTGATCCGCTTTTTATACATCTTTCTCATAGTGCTCTTCCTCTGCCCTATACTTCCTATGGATTTAAAAATATGGTATATTGGTCATCCTTAGATGATGTGGAAATCCACTTCGCTCCCTGCTACGTCATGGATTCCCATGTTCACAAGGTCCTGGCCTATCCAATACGCAGTTTTTTTTCTGCCTTCTAATGCCGTTTTGCTTTTTTATATCATGAACTCGCACTTCAGTCCTTTTGGTAAAACCCCGGATCTAATATACTGACCAGAATTTATCTGAACTGCTGTTCTTTTGATTTTTTTGGAAAATTCTCATAAAGTGTACTTTTTGAGAAAAAATAGAATTAGTCAATCCTAGACTAAAAGACGCGATTTTCCACATGAGATGGTATGAAAGCTAGAAAAAGCAGACAGATTCTTTTGGCAGTTTTCTGGAATTTATCTTAAAATGTTGCAATCGAAATATTTTTGTGCTATATTATAAAAGCGGTAGATTCTCAAAAAGTACACTTTTTGAGAATCTACCGCTTTGTGATTACAGTGAAATACGATGAATTGTTTTCCCTTTTTTTAGCAAAATTCGTTTTCTAATTTCTTCTCCATACTGTTCCGCTCTCCGATAATATGTTGGGACAGACATCTGGCAGAGCTCTGCAGCCATGACTCCGCTAATTTCCCGTTGCAGCCAGCGCTTATAAACTCTTCCAAAATTCTCTGGCAGGGGTTTCGTGGGCCTTCCGAATTTGACTCCCCGAAGCTTTGCAGCTTCAATCCCTTCCTTTTGTCTTTGACGTATGTTTCCGCGTTCATTTTCCGCCACAAAGGATAATACCTGCAACACAATATCGCTTAAAAATGTGCCCATCAGATCTCTTCCTCTTCTGGTATCCAAAAGCGGCATATCTAATACTACAATATCCGCCTTTTTATCTTTTGTAATAATCCTCCACTGCTCCAGTATCTCTTCGTAATTCCGTCCAAGCCGATCAATGCTCTTAACATAAATCAAATCTCCTTCTCCTATTTTTCTTAATAAGTGCTGGTACATCGGACGGGCAAAGTCTTTCCCAGACTGTTTATCCATGTAAATGTTTTCTTTCAAAATCTGAATTTCACTTAATGCGTGGATTTGCCTGTCCTCATTTTGCTCCCTTGTGCTGACACGCACATAGCCATATACCTGTCCCATTTGTTCCTCCTTTGTACCTTAAAACTTTGTCATTTGTAAAATCGCTGTTTTTAAGTACAGCTATGAAAAAAAATATCATGTTTTCTTAGGTGGAAGCAAATAAAACAAAAAATCTGATGTAACATATGATTGTTTCAAATGTTACATCAGATAAGGCCGAAAAGTCTCTCCGTATTTCTTTTTGCATTTTCTATCAACTCTTCTTCAGAAACTTTCCTATATTTAGCCAGCTCTTTTGCAACATAGACAATGTTTTGGGGAACGTTGGTCCTGCCAAGCCCCTTTACATTCTTGGGTGTTAAATAAGGCGCATCCGTTTCAATCAGGATCCTGTCAAGAGGGATGATTTCAACAGCCTCTCTCAGCTCCTTGCTCCTGCGGTCATCACAAATCCATCCGGTAATGCCAATATAAAATCCCATAGAAAGATATTTATGCAATGTCTCCTTATCCCCTGTAAAACAATGAACCACAGACCTTTTGCATAGTTCTGGATGCTTTTTAAAGCGCTTGATAAAATCTTCTGAGGCGTTTCGTTCATGGAGAAACAAAGGCTTGTTCCACTTTTCTGCAAGAACTAAATGCTTTTCCAGGCATCGGATCTGATTTTCCTTTGTGGAAAACATCCGATCGTAGTCCAGGCCGCATTCTCCAACTGCAACCATCTTCTCATTTTCGGACAGGATAGATTCGATCAGTTGAAAATCCTCCTGGTGAGCCCTGTCCGCGTTGTGAGGATGAATTCCTGCTGTGCCAAAGGCCCAATGCGTCCTTACAAATTCGTCAATCTTTTTATTCTCTTTCGAGTCGGTTCCCGTTAAAATACAACATACATGATGTTGTTTGGCCTCCTCGATTATCTTCTCCGGTTCTGGAAATTGTTTACAAAATAAATTTAATCCAATGTCATAATACGTTATCTTCATACGTTTTCTCCTTAAATAGGACTGCTGCAAAATCCAATGATGAAAGGAATCTTTGCAGCAGCCCGTCATTCTATTTTAGTAAATCAAATCACTTTCCAATGCAATGATTTGCAGCGCAGGGAACTGGTAGGCAAGACCAATGATATACAAGGTATACGTAACACTATTCATCACATTGAGCGTTACCGAATCCATGATAACAATGCGCGTATTGTTGCATTCCACATATCCATTGGCCATGATCACAGAATTGTCATTAGAGCAAGGAAGCGCCTCGGAAACAGAAGCCCAGTAGGTTCCCCTGCGAATCGCCTGATAACCTGTGACGTCTAACTGCCCAAGACTTTGGAAAATACGTCCATAGTCTGACAGGAAAACATCCACGTTGCCACTGTTAGGAGATAAATTTACTGCCCGCACACAACCAGAATTTCGGTAACTGCATGGTGTGTCAGTCAAAGTAAACAGACTGATGCCAGATCCGTCATTAATGATAGATACCGTATAGGCATTCTGGCTGGAAAAGTTAATATATCTGCTGATTAAGGTCCGCCCTGTCTGAGCATTTGTCACAGTTACCAATGTATTCTGATTGTTGTTATCCAGATAGTATGGAGTGGAGTTTCCATACTGCATGTTGTTAATCACCATTCTGTTTCCAAGACGGATATTGACTGCCGGTTGATTGACTGCCGCATGAAGAAACCTCACATTGCTTGCCTGATTGGTTGGTCCTGTGATGCAGTTCAAACAGTTATTTTGTCCTGGAATAACAATAACCGTTCCATTATTCCCACCGCCTGCGCTTCCTGGCGGCGGTCCCCAGGAGGGTGTGTCTGGGGAAATCGGCGCAAAGCCGGGGGAATTGTCTCCATTATCTGGATTTCCTGGCGGCGGCCCCCAGGAGGGCGTGTCTGGAGAAATCGGCGCAAAGCCGGGGGAATTGTCTCCACTATCTGAGTTTCCTGGCGGTGGTCCCCAGGAAGGTGTGTCTGGAGAAATCGGCGCAAAGCCAGGGGAATTGTCTCCATTTACCTGTGTCATCTGTATCTTTTCTGGGTTAAGTCCATTCCTGTCAATATACATAAACATTTCCTTTCTGTTTCATAGCTGACACAAACAGTTTGGTATATCATATGTAATCAACAGCCTGTCGCGTGAAGAAGATCTAGCCATTTCGTGAACATTTTTCTGCATCTATGGCAAGGACCAGCATCAAACAGCAAAGTTGGTCTTCTGACCGATAAACATCAATACTGTAGGTGTCTGTCAAATTCCATAGTTGTTTGGAAACGTCTGCAATCTTGTGTCCTGCCTCAGAAAGAATGCTGTAATCCCATTCCATAAAATTGCCTTCCATCCTCCAGCCATTACAATCAATCTGATATTTTGGCTTCAGAAAAGAAAATTCCTTGCTTATACATCCTACATACTCCTGCCCCAAATAGATCTCAAACTTAGGAAGAAAGGTAAGAACACGCTCTTTCACTGTTCCAATCTCCTCTCCCGCTGCATCAAAAATCTTCAGGCAGTGCCCCCATGCAAGCTGCCCCTTTACTGTATAAACAATTTCACCTGCCTCATTGTAAATATCGTAACTGTCAAACCACGAGAAGAATCTTTGTTTAAATAATAATTTCATATTTTGATACCACTCCCCTTTACATTATTCTATGAAAAAGCCGTAAAATCTACATAAAATTCTTGAAACCTCCTCTGTGCAAATGCTATAATAATAAAAATTTTTTACAAAGGATGTTCCTATGAAACCTCATGTTTACAGCAATAGTCAAATCATCAATGGAATCGCCCTTGGCTTTTCACTCTGCTTCTTTATCGCCTCTTTTATCGCAGCCCATTACACAGGAGAATGGGGGCACGTTTTCTATCAATGGTATCTGATTTTGATCACTCCATGTCCGTTAGTCACCGACTATTTTAATATTGGAGGGCTGTCCAGCGCATTCTTAAACGCAGGCGCCTGCGGCCTTTCTTGTTCTCTGTTTATGATCCTGTTAAAAGGTGAATCCAGAGCCAATACCTTAGCAGGCTATTTTCTGGTGGTGGCACACTGCTTTTATGGCCTCAACTTTTTAAATATGTGGCCCTGCCTGTTATCCCCTTTTATCTATCTTCACTACAAACGCTTAGACTTTAAAAAAAATTTCCATGTGTGCATGTTTGCCACCTCGTTCAGCCCATTTATCAGCGAGTTTCTATTTCGCTACACCCAGGGAGATTCTTTTGTGTTTGGTCAGCCCAATTTAACAGTACTTGGAGTTATCCTTGCCATTTTGTGCAGTATCATGCTTGGCTATATCGTTCCTGCCATTCTTCCCGGCGCTCAGGCATGGCATAAAGGATACAACCTTTATAATGGCGGGCTGGCGTTTGGCCTGTTCGGATTTTTTTTGTATAATTTTATGTACCGCACAATGGGCTTGGCATCTCACAGCAGCGTTTTAATCGATAATCCGATTTACAGAAACTTCAACCACTCTTACCGTTTATTTTCAAACACTTTTTATTTGATTATCTTTTTCGTCTGCATTGTGGCTGGATACATCCTAAACGGTAAAACCTTTCATGGTTTTGGAGACTTAATAAAGGAAACTGGGCTCTCCAGCGATTTTGCCAAACAGTATGGGATGCCGGTGTGTCTTATTAATATTGGAGTTCATGGCGCCTTGTTTCTATTGTATTTGAATTTGTCGATTTTGTTTACCACAGGAGCTGGATTTACAGGTCCTACAGTAGGCGTTGTCCTGGCCGCCTTAACCTTTTCTGCTATGGGGCAGCATCCAAGAAATGTATGGCCCATTATTTTGGGTTACCAGACTTTATATTTTATGGTTATGGCTGTGTGCTCTCTCGGTGGATGGAACATGCCGTGGACGTTGTCTACTCAAGGCTATATCAACGGCGTTGCCTTTGCCACAGGTTTGTGCCCCATTGTAGGCCGATATGGAATCCTGGCAGGAGTGGCTGCTGGGTTTATGTGTGCTTCCATGTGTACTTCAACCAGTTATCTTCACGGGGGACTGGTCTTATATAACGGTGGTTTCACGGCCGGAATCACGGCTCTCATTCTTCTCCCTATTTTAGAGCACTACGTTCATAAAGTCAAAGAATGATGGCAGTGCTTCTATTACGGTTTACAAATCTTGCATGGCACAAATCCGTTTCCGATTATCACGTCTCTGGAGTCTGTGCTGTCTTTCCTGTTTTTATCTTTGATGGTATCTACGCTGTCGCAAGTCGGCCTATGAAATTTATGGGTATTTGTGTTTAAAACATAGGAAATGGCAATGCTGTTTTGACTGTTCTGTGTACTTCCAACAGGTTCGCCAGATTTCCATGTTTTCGATGCAGGAACATTAAAGGTTATGGTTTTGCCATCAGAAACAGCTACAATCGTCCCATCTTCATCCGTTCTGTATACCTCAACGCCACTTGTCCGCAAGGTATTAAGGGTTTGCGCATGAGGGTGACCGTAAGAATTGCCCTCCCCACAGCTTATAACGGCATATTGCGGATGAACGGCATGAAAAAAATCGGCTGAAGTGGAAGTTTTGCTTCCATGATGCCCCACTTTGTATACATCTGCTGAAATATCAGCATGACTTTCCAAAATATCTGTTTCTGCCTCGTTTGTTGCATCGCCAGTAAACAGAAATTTATTATCTCCGTTTTGAACCATCAACGCCACAGACGCATCATTTGGATTATCATAACTTTTACATGGAGCAAGGATAGTTATCGTCGCGGCGCCAAGCTGAAACCGAGAGCCTGCGGCTGGTGTTGAAAACTTGAAACGTTTATAGTCCATTGCCTGGATTAATTTTTCGTATGTCAAATTATCCTTTTCATAATTTGACATAAAGATATTCTCAATCCCAAACTTCGTAATGATAACCGGAGCCCCGCCAATGTGGTCTGAGTCAGGATGTGTTAAAATTAAATAATCCAGCTTTTCAATGTTCTGTTTTCGAAGATAGCTTTGGATTGCTGTTCCTTTGCTCTCATCAGCTGTATCAATTAACAGAGATTGTCCATCGCAGGTGATTAACGTACAATCGCCTTGCCCCACATCAATAAAGTGGACTTCCATCTGATTGGATTTGCTTTGGTTTTCTGCATAAGCCGTTACTGGGGAATAGAAATATCCTGAAAGTAGGACAAATACAGACAATAATATGTTTGTCAGTCTTATATGAATCGTTCTCATAATATTCCTCCGTTTTAAATGTAACTTTATTGTTAACGCACAAAAAGCCCTGAAAATCAAGGGTTCTAAGTTATAAGGAAGTAATTTCGGATTAGGCGGTATCGCCCCGATTACAAGGGCTGTACCGTCTTTTCGAGTTTCTATGCGCCTTGCCGTTTCGGTTGCGTGGTACCCGCTTCCCGTCAGGGAAATATTGTCAAGTGTGTTTGTAAACTTTTCTTATAAATTTGTGTAGGTTTACAATACATGTGTTACAACTGAATAATTAAAAAGACGGAAATACCAAATTCATGTTATATTTTCACCACCTTACTATGTTGATATATCCATTATAGCAAATATTTTTCTATTTGTAAAAGAACATATTTTTTATACTAAAAAAGGATTACGTTGTTTTACTGTAATCCTCTTCCAAAAAACCAAACCATATTTATTCTTCTTGTAACGATTCAATAACTACCCATACCGTATTTCCTACATAAGATCCATCTAATAATTTAACTTGACATCTTATTATTTTTTTATCGACAATATTGCATTTTGTCCCCTGCTCAGTATATGCACATTGACCATATAAAAACAATTCTTGCAACGTGCCTTCGTTACCATTGTTAACTGCTGTCATAAATCTTTTCATTATATCTTCATATCAATTCAACTCCGAGGGGGAGCCTTGATGGAAAAACACCGTATAATATGGCACTGGAAACACTTGGTGAAGAAAACATGAAAGCATTTCAGCTTAGACCGATTGAACCTGACCTGGTCAATCTGACGCCTAAACTGATCCGCTTTAACCACTAATCAACTATCTCAAAAATCTGCTGTCGGACTGGAAGTAAACTTTTCACATTTTTGAAATGTGGCTGGTAGAATTCAGTCTCTCACACAGAATCCCAGTAGCCCGTTTGCCATGCCCAAAAACAAAGATTTTTTTGAGAAGTCGGCTTTATTATAACAGTTTTTAAGGATTTCAGCATCAAAAAACGTATGAACGCAGGAAAATTTTAAGGCCCTGTGGAATTTAACTCTGCACTGGAATTTAAAATTTCAAGTCACTGTATTTCACTTACAACAGAATAATTAATTAGATCAGTTCATAAGCGGTTGTAATTAAAGTAACAAAACAATACTACTTAGTTTATAGAATTCATCCATTGAAGTCTCCACCTGATTATTAATTTTCTGTATTTCACAGCTTGATACCTGTTGTTATCTATAATTTGCTCTGATATACGCCTAAACACGCTGTCTACCATTTACAAAATATATGTATATAGTAATAAAAAAAGCCAGTCCTGATAGTGAGCTGGCTTAGTTAGATTAGTATTGAATTGTTATTAGATTATTCTGTAGAAAAATTTATTATAAATTTTTGATAAAAACTCATTATAGATTTATTAAACTCTACATTCATATCTTTTGGTGTAGTATCGGTAAAGTATCTATGCCAATCTCCATAGTCTAAAGTATCACTAAATCTGTTTAACTCAATTTTATAGTCGTCATAATAAAATATTTTTTTTGAAATTATTTCATCGGATTCTGATTCATTAACAATACTATTTTTCATATTATATGTCATATATAATCTTTCCAAATCCCAAAGAAATAAAATATTTTCAGTAATTCCTAATTTATCAGTATTTATTCCATAGTTATCAAAAGCTTTTAAAATATTGCAATAATAGTAAGGTATTTCAGAAATAGTCGATTTATACATAATTTCTATTGAATACATATCAGTTTTTAAATTTGCAAAACTATCACTATGTTTTTCATACTTTTTCTCTATTAGTTGAACAATTTCATTAATCTCTGTTTCATTTATATTTTCATTAAAATGGATATTATTAAATTTATCCGCAACAATATTCAGATTATTATCCATTCTTTCTAAATTATTAGAACTATTTTCTATCTTCTTGTCAATCTCTTCGATTTGTCCACTAAGAGTTTGAAAATAAGATTTAAAATCTTCATCAAATGACATTACATTTTCACTAGATGCTACATACGGAACAACAAAAAAGTTCTTCATATGAGCAAGATAACCACTTAGTGAACCAACGTTTAATACAGAAAATAAGATTAGTAGAAATTCAATTCCTGATAAACCATAGATTACTATTTTTTTGATTTTTAATTTACATGATAAAAAGTTACTAAGTTCTAAAAAACAGATTAAAAAGAATATTAATGCAAAAGCTATTTTTGCCATTTTAGAATTAAGACCAAAGGACACAATGGTACTTAACATTGTCGCTATAATCGTGAATAATACTTTTTTATTATCATCCGTCATTCTAAAATTCTCCAATTTTATTTATAATGATTTTATAATTATAGAAGCGATTTTTATAAATACTGTTTTTTAGTCTATATTATATATGAATAGATAAACTATTCGCTGATACAGAAGTAATTATAGAATCTATTATGTGCAATTCATATAATCATCTAGCACCTTATTGTCAATTTGTTATATCAGTATTCTTTACCTAAATATAACTCCTTATTATTTATTAAACGCAGAAATCGACAACTTGTAACAAAGATTATAATATTTTTTAGAAATGCTTTGAACGAATGTTCTTGTAGAATTACGTAGAATTATGTCGAATAATTTAATGTTATGGCCTTATCCTCCTCAAAGGTCAACTTCCCACTCCATAAGACGACATTGCTAATTAAATGAGCAAAACCTAAGTTTGAAAATTCAAGATATATTTAAACTTCTTATCTTTTTATATAAATCATTCTAATTACAAATAGAGTTCAAGATAATTATTTTTTTCTAGGGATAGCTATATATGGCTATCTTTATTTTTTACGATTTTCAATATTACTTCTACACCCAAATGTTTCATATGGATATTTCAATCACCTTTTAATTAATACTTTTTCTTTAATTTTATATTGTCTAAACTTATAAATACTGACAATTTAGTTTAAAATCAAAAATTAACCTTTTATCCATCAAAAGTTTGATTACCTTTTTATTGTTAACGCACAAAAAGCCCTGAAAAATCATCATGTCATTAACTTAAGAAATCTTTTACATTTTGAATTGTAAAAGGTTCCTTTTTTCGGTGTTTTTACTGTATAATAAAAATAGATAACTGATGTTTTTCCATAAGGCAGGTGATTTTATGAAAGACTCTCAAAAACGTACCTGTTGTGATATCAGTTTGATCCATCAGGACGAATTCCATGATTTTTGCAGGAACGGGAATCTGTCCTCTTTTATAAGAAACAGAAAAATGCCATTGACGGATCTTCTGTTTACCATGATCAACCGGAGGGGGATTACTTTGAGCCTGGAACTACGAAATTATATGAAAACTGCACATCCGGGAATGGAAATATCAAAGCCCGGATAT